>JAEUPW010000166.1 GCA_016790045.1 Candidatus Competibacteraceae bacterium | reverse complement strand
TTTTTTGAAATCCGCGTTTTTGGCCGATTCGTCGGCATAGATTTTCTGTGCCGAATCGTAAGCCGCTTTTAACACGTCATCCGGATAGCGCCGCAACTGGGTGCCGTTTTGCACCAGACGTTGGATGGCGGTGGGATTCTTGGCGTCATAGGCCGCCATCATCTTGAGGTTAGCTTCCATGGCCGCCGCCTCGAACGCCGCCTGATAGGTCTTGGGCAATTTTTCCCACTGTTCCCGGTTGACGTAGAAGCTGATCTGCGGGCCGGTTTCCCACCATCCCGGATAGTAATAAAACTTGGCGACTTTATAGAATCCGAGCTTTTCGTCGTCGTAGGGCCCGACCCACTCGGCCGCGTCGATCGCGCCGCGCTCCAGGGCGGGATAAATCTCGCCGCCCGGAATCGCCTGCGGCACCGCGCCCAAGCTCGAAAACACCTCGGCCCCAAAGCCCGGAATGCGCATTTTCAAGCCCTTTAAATCTTCCAGCGACTTCACTTCCTTGCGGAACCAGCCACCCATCTGGGTGCCGGTGTTGCCGCCGGGGAAATTGACCACGTTGTACTTGGCGAAGAATTCGCGCGTCAGCGCGAGCCCGTCGCCGAAATAGTACCAGCCGTTCATCTGTCGGGCGTTCAGGCCGAACGGAATGGCGGTGTCGATGGAAAAGGTTTTGTTTTTGCCGTGAAAGTAGTAGCCGCAGGTGTGACAGCATTCCACCGTGTTCTGCTGAACGGCATCCAATACGCCAAAAGGCGGCACGATCTCGCCGCCGGCGAACACGCGAATCTCGAACTTACCGTCGGTCAGCTCCGCGATGCGCTTGGCCAGCACCTCGGCGCCCCCGTAAATCGTATCCAGGCTCTTGGGAAAACTGGAGGCAATCCGCCATTTGACGACCGGCGTTCCCTGCGTTTGAGGCTGAGCGGCAGCTTCGGGAGCCGGGGCCGGGACAGGTGCGGGCGCGGACGATTGGGCCAGAGCGGGAACCGTCGCGCCGGCGGCGACGGTGGCTAAACCCAAACCGGCTTTTTTTATAAACTCGCGACGCTGCATGATCTTCTCCTTAACAAGGGATGCTTTCGAAATGTTATTGCGGCAACTTAGACCCGCCCGAAGAGCCTTCAACGCTTTAACGAGCTTAAAATCGTTTCTCTGATGGCTCCGCCCGATAACTATAGCGCGAGGATTGCCCGGATGCGTCTCATGCGGTACCGTTGCCCGCTGTTCGTTCAGGCATGATTCAAGCATGAACCGCCACACTGTCCCAACGCCACCGCCACCTCGTGTCTTCCGATGACCCGTCCCGCGCGCCTTCACCCGCCAACCGTCCGCTTTCGATCCTTCCGGAGCCCACCGTGAGTCAAACCCTGTTCCTCGGCCTGGATGGGGCCACTTTCCACCTGCTGGACGATTTGATTTGTGACCGGCCGGGTCAAGGCATCGTCATGCCGTTTCTCAAGCGGTTCATGGAACGGGGGTTTCGCGCGCCGTTGCGCTCCACGCCGCACCCGCTGACGCCGCCGGCCTGGACGACGCTGGTGACCGGGCGCAATCCCGGCGAACACGGCATTTACGATTTTATGCGGGTGGACGACCGCCAGGACCAGGTCTTTTTTACGCTTTACGATTTCCGCGACATCCGCTGCGAAACGATTTGGAGCATCGCCGGGCGTCAGAACCGGCGGGTGAGCGCGCTCAATTTCCCGATCATGGCCCCGCCCCCGAACATCAATGGCAGCCTGATCCCCGGTTTCACGCCCTGGCGACACCTGCGCCGCAACATGACGCCCGCTTCGCTGTACGAGCGCCTGACCGCCATCCCCGGCTTTCACCCCAAGGAACTGGCCTGGGATTTCGAGCGGGAAAACGAGGTCGGCAACGACATGGAGGAGGAGTATCTGGCCGATTGGGTGCGCTATCACCTGCCGCGCGAAAAACTGTGGTTCGAAGTCGCGCGCAAGCTGCTGGCCGAGGATCGCCCCGAATTGCTGGCGGTGCTGTTCGACGGCGTGGACAAGATCCAGCATCAGGCGTGGTATTACCTCGACCCCGAGCTGCAACCCGCCGATCCAAGCCCCTTGCACCGGCAACTTCGCGAGCTGTGCCTGAGCTATTTTCGCAATCTGGATGGCTATCTGGAACAGCTCGTGGCGCTCGCCAGACCGGATGCGCGGGTGTTCATGGCCTCCGATCACGGCTTTCGGGATTCGGCGACCATCGTCCGCATCAACCGTTATCTGGCGGATTTGGGCCATCTGGTCTATCAGGAGCTGGACGGCACGGCGGCGGCCCAGCGCCGCGAGGCCAGCCCCTTCGCCTATTTGAACTGGCACAAGACCGTTGCCTACTGCCCCACCCCTTCCAGCAACGGCATCATCATCCGGGTGGCGCAGTCGCCCGGCCAGCCGGGCATCGCGCCCTGCGATTATCTCGGCTTTCGCGAGCGGCTGATCGGACAGCTTTACCGGTTGATCGACCCCGCCACCGGCCAACCCGCCATCCGCGACATTCTGATCCGCGAGGAGGCGTTCCCCGGTCAGGCCAGCGCCAGCGCGCCGGATTTGACCTTGGTGCTGGCGGATCACGGTTTCGTTTCGATCCGCAACGTCGCGCCGCCGGTGGGCCAGCGCCCGCGCCCGGTCGGCACCCATCACCCCGATGGCGTTTTCATGGCGGCGGGACCCGGCATCCGCGCCGGCGCGCGCGGCGAGGTCTTTCCCATCGCCGATGTGGCCGCCACCCTGCTGCACAGTCTGGAGTTGCCGATACCGGGCGATCTCGACGGCCGGGTAGCGCGCGCCTGCTTCCGGGACGACTGGCTCGGCGACCATCCGATCCGCCGAGGTCCGGCCACGCTGCCGGTCAACCGGGACCGGCCGACCACCGAGGCGATGCCCGAGAGCGAAAAGCAAAAGATCCTCGATCAGCTGGCGATGCTCGGCTATCTGGAGGAGTGAGCGGTGCCCATCGCCCGGCTGGCCGGCGTCGGCCTGCATTATCTGCAATTTCCCTGTCGGCTGGACAACGCGCCAGCGCCGTGCGGCGATTTGGTTCTGATCCATGGGCTGGCCGCCAATCTGGGCTTCTGGCATCTCGGCATCGCCCGGCCGCTAAGCCAGCTCTGTCGCCTGACCGCCTACGACCTGCGCGGCCACGGCCGCAGCGATATCCCCGCGGCAGGCTACTCGCCGCAAGTCCTGGTCCACGATCTGGTCCGGCTGCTGGATTATCTCCAACTGGAGCGGGTGCATGTGCTGGCGCACAGCTACGGCGGCGCGGTGGCGCTTCTGTTCGCCGCGCTGTTTCCCGAACGGGTCATCAGCTTGATCCTGGCCGATGTCCGGTTGCGGGCCGTGCAACCGCACCTGCGCTTGCGCGACTGGCCGCACTGGCCGCACTGGCGGCCGCGTTTCGAGCAGGCCGGCATCGTCCTCGACGACGACGCGCCCGAAAGCGGCTACGAACTGCTGGTGGAAATGGCGCGCTCGCACCTGCACAATCCGGCGGCGGGCGAGCACTTGCCGCGCGTGTTCGGGTTGATGGGCCATCATTCCCGGCGCGGCGGCAGCGCGCACCGCTGGCTGCACTTGCAGGAATCCACCTCGATCCGGCAGGAATATCTCGCCCATGACGGCCTGACGCCGGCCCGGTTGGCGACGCTGCGCCAACCCATCCTCGGCGTCTACGGCGAACAGTCTTCCGCCGTGCGCAGCGGCGTGGCTTTAAGGCGGCTATGCCCGAATTACCGGTTGCGGCTGGTGCCGAACGCCGGCCATTTTTTCCCGCTGTCCAAACCGCGCCGGCTGGTGCGACCGGCCTTGCGGTTTCTGGCCGCCCAGTCGCAACTTGCGCCCTCTGCGGCCGAATTGCCCGAATTGCAACAAGAGGATGCGGAAGCCGGTTCCGCGCTGGCCGGTTTTTGAGCCACAATGGCCTGCCGCCGTCGGTCTGACTGTCCTGAAAAGGGGAATCATGGTGTCGCCAATCAAAAAATGGTGGTTAATGCTGGGGCTGGCATGGCCCCTTTCCGCTTTTGGCGCGGTCGTCGATATCGATTGCGCCACGCTCGATCAGCCGCTGCAAACGCTGATCGACGCCGTGCCAGAAGACAGCACCATCAATCTGTCCGGCGCGTGCCAAGAACCGATCTTGATCACTAAAGACCGCATAGAGCTTTCAGGCGGCAAAGCGGGCGCATCCTTCACCTTCCCGCCCGACACCGTCAACGGCCTGTCCATCACCGGCCGGCAAATCGCGCTCAAAAAACTCAACGTCTCCGGCGCGAAAAAAAGCGTCGTCGTCTACCGCACCGGCTCGGCGCGCATCGTGGAAACGCAGATCAGCCAGTCCGGCAGCATCGGCCTGGAAGTCACCGATTCCAGCTACGTCCGAATTTTGAACAGCACCATTTCCAATTCCGGGCGCAACGGCATCGTGGTCAGGCTCTCCTCGTCGGCCGATATCCACAACAACGTCATCAGTCACCACCAAAGCCACGGCATCGTGCTCGACAGCTCCGCCGCCGATATCGACGGCAACGCCCTCTCCGACAACCGGAATTACGGCCTACTGGTACACAGCAATTCCAAGGCTCGCCTGGGCGGCGACAACAGCGCGGGCGAAACCAACCGGTTCAGCAATAACGGCGACGGCGGCGTCCGCTGCGATTCCAATTCCACCCTGCAAGTGCGGGTCGAACAGCAATTCGACGATCCCGCCAAAACCTATCGCATGGCCGAGAGCTGCGTGTTAAGCACCGAAACCACGGACTGATTTCCAACCATGACGGCGAACCCTCCTGCCCACCGGCGCGCGTCCGATCCCAGCCCGCCCGCCGGGCTGTCCCGCAACGACTTCCGCAAAATCGCGCCCAACGGCTTCGGCGACGGCCACAATTCCTACCCGCACTCGATGGCCTGGCATCGGGGGCATCTCTACGTCGGCGTGACCCGCGCCAACATGTGCATGCTGAAAGTGTCCAAAGTCCCCAAACGCTTTCCGTTCTGGCCGGTGGACTGTCCGGACCATCTTTACGACCTGGACATGCGCGCCCGCATCTACCGTTACGACCCCCGCCGCGCCGACTGGCGCGAAGCGTTTCGCTCGCCCATGATCGCGGGGCTGGACGGCTCGCCGATCCCGCGCGACATGGGCTATCGCGGCATGGAGCGGTTTCAGGGCGACTCCGATCCGGAGCCGGCGCTGTACGTCTCCACTTATGCCTCGGCGCGCGGCCCCGGCGCGATGATCCTGCGCAGCCTGGACGGCGAGGAGTTCATCCCCGTCTCCAAGCCGGGGCTGGTGGAATTGCCGACCAACTCGATCCGCACCCTGACCGCGTTCAAGGGCCGGCTGTTCACCGCGCCGACCGGGCGGGCCGGCGGCCAGCCCAACACCTCCGGCATCGCGGTCGTCTACGAAAGCCGCGACCCGCTCAAAGGCGACTGGCGCGCGGTCAATCTCCCCGGCTTCGGCGATCCCGACAACGTGGTGGTGTTCGAGATGACCGCGTTCGGCGATCACCTCTACGCCGGCACCGGCAACATCCGCCAGGGCTATCAGGTCTGGCGGACCAAAGCCGAGGGCAATCCGCCCTACCGCTGGGAACAGGTCCTGAAAAACGGCGCGAGCCGGGGCGTGTTCAACCAGATGGTGATGAGCTTTCAAGAGTTCAAAGGCGCGCTCTACATCGGCAGCGGCATCCAAAACGGCGGCATCGATCTGGTCAACAAAATCGGCCCGGCCGCGCCCGAGCTGATCCGCTTTTACCCGGACGGCGATTGGGAGGTCGTGGTCGGCGCGCCCCGCGAGGGCAAGGGATCGACCTCCGGCTATTTGCCCGGCTTCGGCAACGCCTTCAACGGTTATTTCTGGCGGATGACGGCCCACGACGGCTGGCTGTATCTCGGCACCTTCGACTGGAGCCTGATGCTGTATTTCGCCAACCAGCAAAACTGGGCCGAACGTTTCCGCCACATCGTTCACCGGGTCGGGCTCGACGACATCATGGAGCATCAGGCCGGCGGCGACCTTTATCGGAGCTTCGACGGCGATAACTGGCTGCCGGTCACCACCGACGGTTTCGGCAACCGTTACAATTACGGTTTCCGGGTCTTGGTCTCGACCGAGCACGGGCTGTTTGTCGGCGCCGCCAACCCCTTCGGCCCCCGCGTGGCGGCCCGAGAGGGCGAGGATTGGGTTTATCGGGACAATCCCGGGGGCGGTTTGGAAATTTGGTTGGGAAGGAAACAATAGGACGGATCATGCAAAAAGCCCTCATCGCCATCTTGCTCGCGCTGCCCTTGGCCGGCTGTCAGGACTCGCGCCCCCCGCGCAACTATCCGCCGCCCGCAAGCTTCCAGACGCGCGCCGAACGGCTGGACCCTTACGGCCCGCAAGCGGGCTACGAGCGCCGGCGCGAATGGCGGATGACCAACCGCGCGCAAGCAAATTTGGCGGTGTCCGGACCCCGTGCCGTGCCCGCCTGGAACGATAAAACCCTGTCTTCCTCCGCGCGTTATCCGAGCGCCGAATTGGGGCCGGATATCGGCCCAGCCCTGCCCCCACCCCAAGGCCATGACGCCTATTTGGGCGATGCCCCGCGCGAATTCCGCCGCCGGGGCGAACGTCGGGCTTTGGCGCGCGCCGACGGCCCGCGCGCGATGCTCCAGCGCGGTCGCCCGAGCGAGGATATAGAAGAGCCAACGATAGATTTCCCGCCGCAAAGCGCGCGCACTGACGACGAGCCCACGGATACGCCCGCCCTGCCCCGGCGCGGCCGATCGAGCGAGGAGTTTGAAGAACCGATGGCGGATTTTCCTCGGCGCGACGCCCGCTATGCCCGCGATTCCGAGGAAACCGGCTACACGGCGGAAACCGCCGGCAGAAACGCCCGCTATGCCCGCGATTCCGAGGAGGAAGATTGGCGCTTCGGCCAAGCGCCGGGACAGGGTTTCAGAGGCGGTTCCCGCTTCGCCGAACTCCCGCCCGGCTTCCAAACCATGACCTTGACGCACGGCGGGCGCGAGCGCAGCTATCTGATTTACGCGCCGCCCGAACTGCAAACCAAGCGGCAAAACCGCCAGCCGGTCCCGCTGGTGCTGGTGTTTCACGGCGGCGGCGGCAACGCGGCCGGCATCGCTCGCACCACCAACCTGCATCGAGTGGCCGAGCGGGAAGGGTTCATCGCGGTTTATCCGAACGGCACCAGCGCCCAAGGCGGTCGGCGCTTGAGCTGGAACGCCGGCGCTTCCCCGCCTCAAGGCTACGCCGAAAAGCAGAACGTGGACGATGTGGGTTTCGTCAGAACCCTCCTGCGCCAAGTCCAACAGACCTACCCCATCGACGCCCGCCGCATCTACGCTACCGGCTTTTCCAAGGGCGGGATGCTGACCTACCGGCTGGCCTGCGAAATGGCCGACCAATTGGCGGCCATCGCCCCGGTGGGCGGCACGCTGACCTACGCGCAATGCCAGCCCGCCCGCCCGGTCGCGCTGCTGCACATCCACGGCAGCAACGATCAAAGCGTGCCGTTTGCGGGCGGGCGCGGCGCCGACTCCGCCCGGATGGCCCGCTATCCCTCGGTTTTGCAAAATCTGGATCGCTGGCGGCAGCGCAACCATTGCGACGCCAAGCCCGCCCAGGCGCGCGTGACCGCCGACACCGAGCGCTACACCTATCAGGATTGCAAAAGCGGCGGGGATGTCAGCTATTATCTGGTGCGCGACGGCGGTCACGCCTGGCCCGGTTCCGAGCTCAAACCCAGGCAGCAAGCGCGCGGCATCCGCACCAGCCAGCAATTGAAAGCCAGCGAAGAAATCTGGAACTTCTTCGCCCGGCACGCCAAACCCTGAGGCGCGATGCAACCGCTGTTCATCCTGACCTGCATGCGGTCGTTTTCGTCCGTGGTCAGCAACATGCTGGGCCAGCACCCGCAAGCCTACGGGCTGCCGGAGCTGAATTTGTTTCTGGCCGACACCTTGGGCGAGGTGGTGGGGCGGCTCAAAACCCATCGCCCGCAAGGGTTGAACGGCCTGCTGCGCACCGTCGCCGAACTGGAGTATCGGGCTCAAACTCAAGACGCGGTGCGCCAGGCCCGCGAATGGTTGGGGCAACGCCGGAACTGGCCGATCCAGCAGCTTTTCAGCTTTATCGGCCAGCGGGCGAACGCGCGCATGCTGGTGGAAAAAAGCCCCAGCACCGCGCTCGATGAAACTCGCCTCGCCCGACTGCACCGCCATTTTCCCGACGCCTATTTTCTGCATCTCACCCGCCACCCCCGCACCACGTGCAAATCCATTCACGAAATCCAGCAGAAAACCGCCATTCTGGCCGAGCGCCGGACCGGGACCCCGGCCAATCCCGAGAGCTTGTGGCTGCGCGCCCATCGCAACATTTTGCGCTTCACCCAGCGCTTGCGGCCCGGTCAGACGTTATGTTTGCAAGGCGAGATGTTGCTCGCGCAACCCGAGTTGTACTTGCCGCAGATCGCGGAATGGCTGGAGCTACGCGCCGATCAAGACGCCATCGAGGCCATGCTGCATCCCGAACGCTCGCCTTATGCCTGCATCGGCCCGCCCAACGCGCCGTTCGGCCACGACCCGAATTTTCTTTACCGCCCGCGTTTTGAAAAGCGAGCGCCTCGACCGGCGCGGCTGGAGGGGCCGTTCGACTGGCCCGCGCCCGGAGCCGACCGCTTTTCCCGCGCCACGCTGCAAATCGCCCGACGGCTGGGCTATCAATGACCGCCCGGCAGCCCCTGTTCATCCTCTGTCCCGGCCGCTCGTTTTCGTCGGTGGTCTGCACCGCCATCGGCCAGCATCCGGATTTGTACGGGCTGCCGGAAATCTATCTGGGGATCGTCGATACCGTGGACGAGTGGCTGCGGTTGCCGTCCCAACCCGGCCGCAAGCACATGAATCAGGGGCTGTTGCGGGTGCTGGCCGAACTGCATTGCGGCGAGCAGACCGAGGAGACGGTGCGCGAAGCGCGCGCGTGGCTCCAGCGGCACCGGAACTGGACCACCGCCCGCCTGTTTCACGACTTGGCCGAGCGGGTCGCGCCCCGGCAACTGGTCGATAAAAGCCCGACCCAGGGCAAGCCGGAGAACCTGCGGCGGCTGTTGGCGATATTTCCGCAGGCTTTCTTTCTGCACCTGACCCGCCATCCGCGCGCGACCGGCAATTCCTTTTATCGGGTCAAATCGGCCAAAGCGCTGTTGCAGGGTCATCCCGATCTCGACCGGCTGGCCGAGATGATCGAGCCGCATTGGATCATGATCCACGCCAATATTTTGGAATTCGTCGCCGGCCTGCCGCCCGGACAGGCCATGCGCTTGCTCGGCGAGGATTTTCTGGCCGAGCCCGCGCTTTATCTGCGCCAGATCGCGGAATGGTTGAACATCCGCACCGACGCCGCCGCGATTGCGGCCATGCAACACCCCGAAACGTCGCCCTATGCCCGCCTCGGCCCGAAGGGCGCTCGCCACGGCAACAATCTGGGCTTTCTGGAAGCGCCGTTTCTCAAAGCGGGCCGCCCGTCTCCCGCCAGTTTGGCGGGGCCGTTGGAGTGGTTGCCGCAACCGCGCGGCTTCGGCCCCGCCATGCTGCGGCTGGCCCGCCAGTTGGGCTATCAATGATGCTGCACCCGGATCGCACGACGCCATGATCTCCAGCCACGCCGTCGCGTTCAACGCGCTCCCTGTCTCGATGCCGGACGTTTCCGGCGAACCGCACCTGCAAGTCGCCGCTTTTTTCCGCAAACGGCTGTATGCCGGCGTGCTCGATCAAGATGGCGGCGATGCTTCCATCGCGCGGCTGTTGCGTTACTACCCCGGCGCGGAACGCTGGGAGATCGTTTACGAAACCGCCGTCTCCATGCCGGAGCGGCCGCGCCAGCGCCGGCGGCAGCCGTTTGCGCTGGAACTGGGCTGGCGCGCCATCGCCTCGGTCCCCGGCGAGCGCGGTCGGGAAGCGCTGTGCTTGAGCCTGCTTTGCGCCCATCAACCGCGCCTGCTGTATTCGGGCGATGGCGAAGCTTTTGACGTGTTGTTGCCCGACGGGGGTGAAGCGCGGCCGCTCGGGCCGCTACACGCCTTTCAAGGCTGGCTGTTCGGCGCGTTGGCGGGAGCCATGAGCGATGGCATCGCCGAAAAACCGGAAGGCGGAGCGCTGCTGTACGCCTGCCGCGATCCGCTCGCCGGGCGCTGGGTGGCGGCGAACGCGCCCGGCTTTGGCGATCCGCACAATCAGGTCGTTCACGGTTTTCAGGTATTTAACGGCTGGTTGTACGCGGCGGTGGGCAACCCTTTTGCCGGCTTTCAACTCTGGCGGACGCAAGCCCAGGGCGAGCCGCCGTTCGATTGGGAGCGGGCGCTCGATCGGGGCGCGCAGCGTTATACCTTCAATTCGGCCGCCGCGACCATGGCGGTTTTCCGGGACGCGCTCTATATCGGGACCGGCGTGCCGCTGACCGAGGATTTGCAGGATGAGGCGGCGGGCTGCGAGCTGATCCGGGTCCTGCCCGACGGGCGCTGGGAACTGGCGATGGGCCAGCCGCGCTTTTCGCCCCTCGGCTTGCAAGTGCCGGTTTCCGCGCACGGCCCCGGCTTCGACGATCCCGCGCAGACCGCGCTGACTTCTCTGGCCAGTTCCGGCGATGCGCTTTACGCGGTGACGTTGGCCCGCGATCCGGAGACGGTTTCGGGTTTTCAGCTTTGGCGGACCGCGGATGGCGAACGGTGGCGGCGGATCGCTACGCCGGCCGATCACGGTTGCGCTTCCTGCTTGCCGCGCGCGTTGATCGCTCTGCCGAAGTTCCTGTTGGTCGGCGGGGATCGTTGCCCCAACCCGACCGACGACCGGCGCGAGCCGTTCATCTGGCTCGGCAAAAGCGAATGTTGATCGGATACTTTTTGACTGCCGCCAAGGCATGCGCGCCAGCGCTCGCTTCAGTCCATCATAACCGCCCTCACGGCAGCCACGACCACATTTCCAGCATCGCGAACCGCACCAGCGCGCGGGTGAAGGCGACGATGACCGGCTCCCGCCCGGCGGCGATCTTGGCGTAACCGGTCATTTCCGCTTTCAGCAAACCGTCGCGATTATCCATCAGCGTGATGACCCGCACCGCCCGCACGCTCGGGTTGTCCGCCAAGGGTTCGGCCGTGTCGGCGATCAGGCTCACCGCGCCCTGAAAATCGAGCAGGGGATAGGCCCACACCCGCAAGGTGACCGGCGCATCCAGCTTGACCGCGCCGATGTCGGTTTCCGGCACCAGCACCTCCACCTGAATTTTTTGGGTTTCCTCCAGCGTCGCGAACAGATCGCCCTCTTTGAGAAAGCCGCCCAACTTGAATTCCAGGCGCGGCGTGACCACCCGCCCGGCGATGGGCGCGCGTAGCTGGGTGGCTTCGAGCTGTTGCTGAAAATAGCGCAACTGCTCGTTCAGTTGTTGCAGCTCGGCGTGTTTGATGGCCACTTCCGTCGGCAACGGCGGGCTTTTGACCAACTGCAAGTTCGCGCTCGCCACCGCCAGCGCCGCCTTGTCGATGTCGGCGTTGCCGGAGGCTTCGGTGTGGCGCAGCTCCGGGGCCACGCCCTGCTTGGCCGCCGCCGCCAGCACATCTTGCAGCTTCTTGGTCGCCGCCGCCTTGACCTGCGCCAAAGCCAGTTGCTGCTGGGCGAGCGCGATGGCTTCCGGCTTGGAGCCGTTTTGCAGCAATTGCAGCTCGTTGCGCTTCTTTTCGATCTCGGCGCGGGTCGCGGCCACATCGTAGCGCGGTTTCCAGTCGCTCAACCGCGCCAATACCGCGCCCGATTCCAGCGCCTGATTCTCGTGCACCAAAATCTCGTTCACCGCGCCCGGCACGGTGGCGTGAACCTCGGCACGCCGGTTCGGCAGCAACGTCGCGCCGCCGGTCACCGCATAGGGATAGGGCAGCGCGAGCAGCGCGCCGAGCAAAACCAGCGCCAGCAGGCGCGACGCCCAACGGCTTCGAGCGCTTTTCGGCGCGATCGGCTGGGGCGTTGGCGGCGGCGGCGCGGTGTCTGGCGGCGCCGAAACCGTCGGAAGTCGCTGGATCGGCGGGCGAGCGCCGGCAGATGCCGACCGCAGGCCGCGAGCGGCCGGCCCGCGCAAGCGCGGGATGAGCCAAGTCGAAAACGCGACCAGCACGACCAAAAACAGCAGCACGCCCACGCCTTGAAACCGCGTTTCCAGATTCGCGGCGACCACCAGCAGGACCGTCCCGAACAACAGCGCGGCATAGGCGGCGGTGGCGACGGCGTAGGTCAGCAGCGCGTAGCGCTCGCGCGCCGACAGCAGCTTGAGCGGCTGGGCGTTGCGCGGGAGCAGCCGCAGCGCCGCGAAAGCGCGCTCGCGCAGGCGCGGAAAATCCAGATAGGCGGTCAGCCACGCGTAGCCGGTCGCCCGCCACAAGGGGTTGGCGGTAAACAGCGCCGCCCCCAGCGCCAGATGCCACAGCACGAAAGCGTAGGCGCTCAACCGGGCGGGGCCTTGCAGATTGAATTGCCAGAGCAAAACGCCCGACGCGAACAGGCCCAGTTTGACCAGCAGCGGCGTGGCGATCACCCACAACCGCTCTCGCCGCTCCAAGCCGCGCAAGGGATGATCGAAAAAAAAGCGCGGGATGACGCCGAACGCCAGCCGGATGCCCCAGCGGTCGACCCGGCCGCCGTAATGCCTGCAAGCGACCGCTTGCAGAAGCTGGCTGAGCAAGTTCACGCAAAACAGCCCGACCGTCAGCTTGACCAGCAAATGAAAACCGAACTGGCCGGTTTGCGCCAGCGCCCGGTAATACTGCGGCTGGTGGTGCAGCAGGATGAAAAACGCCAGCGGCAGACCGGGAATCAGGCCCCACACCAGCCCGCGCAAGCCGCGCAACCGGCGGGCGAGCCCAGCCACCCATTTTTCGGGATTCCCCAGCGTCCAGGCGCGCTGCCGGGACGGCCGCGCGCGCGCCCCCGCCGGTCCGGCGACCGCCGCCGCCGATCCGGATGCCCCCGCGCCCGGTTCGACCGCCCCGGCGCGCTCCACGGGCGCGGCCAATAGCCCCAGCGCCGCCATCTCCCGGTAAAAAGCGGCCAACGCCTCGCAGTCGATGTCGATGCCGAAACGATGCGCGAAGGCGTCCCGAATTGCGGCAGGATCGTTGAAACCATCAAGCTGGCGACAAAGAAACCATTCCTCCTCGCCCAACTCGAACTGCTCGCCGGTGGCGGGATTGCGGATTTGATAGCGGCGACCTCGCGAATCCGCCACCTCGCGGATCGCCAAATCCGACCGCAGGCGCGCACCGGATAAAGGGCTGGCCTGATCCATCAACCGCCTAACGCCGCCGCCGGGACAGCCACGCGCCCATCACCCGCTCCTGCTGGCCGAGAAATTCCCGCATGAGCGCGAGATGCTGTCGCAGCGCGACCTGCCGGCCGTGCCCTGGCGCGCTCGGGCTGGGCCGGCCGGCCGGCACGGGCTCCGATGTGGCGGCGAGCGGCGGATGGGGGGCCGTCGAGACGGCCGCCAAACTCCCCGGCGCGTCGGGAAGCCGGCCCGAGCCAAGCGCCCGCAGCGGTTGCAGTTCCGCGTCGTCGAGCCGGATGATCGGGATGGCGGTGGACAAATAGGGCGAGGGCTTGTCGGGCGCGCTCGGCGCCAGCCCGAACAGCGGGCTCAAATCCAGCGCCACGCCGTGCACGAACAGCGTCGCCAGCAGATGCCGCAGCGGCGTCAAATCGTCGCGGCGGCGGTCGTCGCTGGCGACCGCGACGTGTGGCTGATGCTTCAAACTGTCGCGGACGAAGCCGGTCAGATACGGGCTCGGCCCCGCTTCCACGAACAGCCGCGCGCCGTCGGCGTACAGGCGCTGGACGCTTTCGCGGAAACGGACCGGCAGGCGGTATTGCGCGGCGGCGGCGGCCCGCGCCCCGTCCGGCTGTAGCGGAAACGGCGCGGCGGTGACGCAGGAATACGGCACGCCTTCCGGCTCGCCCACCGCCACCCGCTCGAACAAGCCGTGAAAAGCTTCGGACATCGGCCCCATCAGCGGCGTGTGATAGCCGTAGCCCATCGGCAGCCGGACGCACAAAGCGCCCTCCCGCCGCAACGCATCGTGGGCCGCCGCGATCGAGGCTTCCGGGCCGAACAGGATAAACTGGTTGTCGCAATTATCCATGGTGAGATACAGCGCCGGATCGGCTTCCAACAAGCCGCGCGCCCGCTCCAGGGACGCGCCGCCCACCGACAGCAACACGCCGGGCGGCAGCGCGCCCGCGCTTGCCAGCTCGCGATAGTGCCGGTTCATCCGGCGGATCAAATCAGCCAGTTCGGCCCGATCCAGCCGAAACAGCCCCGACGCCATCAGCGCGCCGTTCTCGCCGGTGCTGTGACCGAGCCAAAAATCCGGCCGCACGCCGAATTGGCGCAGCAGCGCGGCCATCGCCCGACCGGCCACGAACACCGATTCCGAGCCCGATTCCATCCCGGCCAGCCGTCCCTCGACCTCGGCGCGCTGCTCGTCGTTCAAGCCGCTCGGCGGCGGGAACAGCGCCTCGCCCGGCGCGATGTCGCGGGTCTCGCAAAACAGGCCGTCCAAAAAATCGAACCAGCGCCGCACCTCGGGAAACTGCGCGGCCAGCGCCGCCAGCATGTTGGGGTATTGCGAATTTTCGCCGGGAAAGAGCAAGGCGAGCTTGCCGTCCAGCGGCTCGTGGCCGAGATAAATGCCGCCGCGCGGCTGAGCGCGCTTGCGCGGCGGCTCGCCCAGCTTCTTTTCGGCCTGCTCCAGCTTGTGCAGCGCATCCTCGCGCTGTTCGGCCACGACCGCCAACCGCGCCGCGCCCTCGCCCCGTTCCCGCCACAAGGCTTCGGCGAGCACGGCCAAGGGTTCTCCCGGCTGTTCCCGCAACCGCTGGGCCGCCTCTCGCACCCGTTCCTGCAAACTCGCGCGATCCGGCGCGGCAAAGAGCAACAAATCGCCGCCGCGTCGCGCCCGAGGCGGCAAGAAAGCCGCGAGCGGCTCTTCTCGGCCGTCGGGATCTTCTTCCAGCAGCGCGTGGCTGTTGACCCCGCCGAAGCCGAAAGCGTTGACCGCCGCCCGCCTGGGCGCGGCGCGGCCGTGAATCCAGGGCCGGGTTTCGGTGTTGAGGTACAGCGGCGTCCGCTCCAGACCCAGTTCCGCGCTCACCTCGTCGCACAGCGTCGGCGGCAAAATCTTGTGATACAGCGCCAGCGCGACTTTGATCAACCCCGCGATGCCCGCCGCCGGTATGCAATGGCCGATCATCGACTTGACCGAACCGAGCGCGATATGCGGCAACCGCCGCCGCCGCTCGCCCAGCAGTTGCGACATCGCTTGAATTTCGGTCTGGTCGCCCAGCGGGATGCCGGTGCCGTGCGCCTCGATCAAGCCGAAATCCTGCGGCTCCAGGCCGGCTTGGCGGTAGGCGCGGCGCATCGCCAGCAACTCGCCCTCCAGCCGGGGCGCGGTCAGGCCCTTGGCCCTGCCGTCGGAAGCCTGGCCGACTTCTTTCAAAATCGCGTAAATCCGGTTGCCGTCGCGCCGGGCGTCGTCCAGGCGTTTCAGCGCCAGCACGCCGCCGCCCTCGCCGAGCATGGTGCCGTTGGCCTGGGCGGAAAAGGGCCGGATGCGGGCGGTGGGCGAGAGCGCGCCCAACATGCAGAAAATCATGAACACCAGCGGCGAGGTCGAGGTGTTGATGCCGCCGGTCAGCATCAGATCGACCCGGCCCCGGCGCAATTCCAGCATCGCCGCTTCCACCGCGATCAGCGACGAGGCGCAAGCGGCGTCCACCACGTAATTCGGCCCCATGAAATTCAAGCGGTTGGCGATGCGCCCGGTCATCATGTTGGGAACCAGACCGGGGATGTTGTCGATGTCGAAGGGCGGCAAATGGCGCCTGAGCGTCGCTTTCAAGCGATCGGCCTGTTCCCGGCCGAATCCGGGCAGCATGTTTTCGATCAGATGGACATGCTGATCGAGAAAGATGGCGTGCTGCGCGCCGGTCATGTTGGCGCGGTTGGGATGAGTGCCGTGCCCCAAAATGATGCCGACGGTTTCGGGATCGTAATCGTTTTCCCGCAAACCGGCATCCAGCAAGGCCGACCGCGCCAGCTCCAGCGCGTGAAACTGGTCCGGTTCGCCGCCGCCGGTCGAAACCGGAATGATGCCGAAGCGCTGCGGGTCGAAGCGGGACAGCTCCCGCAAAAAACCGCCGCGCTTCGTGTACAGGCGGGTCGCTTCCTCGCTGTCGGGATCGAAATACGCATCGCCGCCCCAGTCCGGCATCGGTTCGTCGATGGCGTCCACTTTATCGAGAATGTTGGCCCAGTAGCTCGCCACGTCCGGCGCTTTGGGAAACAGGCCCGCCATGCCGACGATGGCGATGTCCGCTCGCTCCTGCCCGCTCATGCCGCGTTCTCCGCCGCCGTTTCGGCTGCCGCCCGCCCGGCCAGCGCTCCTTCAGGGTAATCGCCGGCGATCAGTTCCACCTCGTCCGGCGAGCCGCGCCGCAGCTCGTCGAGGAAAAAGCGCCGGCCGGCGGCGGGCGTGGTCAGCGCCACCCCGCGCGCGGCAAACTGGCGCCGCACGTCCGGCGTCACCATCCCCGTGCTGTGCCGGGCCGTTTCCCAAGGCCCCCAGTTGAAGGCGGCGACCTTGATCCGCTCGCCCCACTGCGCCCGCAGCGTCCAGGCCAGCCGGTTGACCAGCTCGTTGGCGACCGCGTAATCGGCCTGCCCGCGATTGCCCCAGCGCCCGGCCACCGAGGTGAAAAAGCCGGCGAAGCGCAGCGTTTCCGGGCGCAGGTGACGGGCCAGCAAAAACGCGCTGTCGGCCTTGGCGGCGATCACCCGCGCCGCGCTGTCGGCCGTTTTATCCCGCATCAACCGGTCCTCCAGCACGCCCGCGCCGTGCACCAGCGCGTCGATCCGACCGTGGCGGCGGTAGAGATCGTCCAGCAAAGCCACCACTTCCGCCTCGTCGCTCGCGTCCGCCGCGCGATACTCGAGCCGCGCGCCGGCTTCGGCCAGCCCGGCCAGATTGGCGCGCGCCTCGCGGGCGTGCAGCACCGCTTGAATCTGGCGCTCGATGGCGGCGGGCCGCGCCGGCCGGGCCTGGGCCGCGCGGATGAAATGGCCGCGCAATTCGCTGGCGCTTTTCAAAGCGCGCAGGTTCTCCGGCTCCGGCTCCGCCAGCGAGCTGCGCCCGACCACGATCAGCGTGGGGCGATACGGGGCCAGCCCGTACAGCACTTCAGCGGTGATGCCGCGCGCGCCGCCGGTGGCCAGAATCACCCAATCGGCGGCGGGTTCCAGCCGGATCGGAGCCGGCGGCAGCGGCGCGGCGCGCGTCTCGAACACCGCGCGCGCGCCATCGGGGTAGCCGATTTCACTGCGCTCGCCCGGCCCGGCCAGTTCCTGAAACAGCGCCTCGGCCAGCGCTTCCGGCGGCTGGCTCGCATCCAAATCCACCGCCTTGGCGCAAAAACCGTCGGCTTTGCGTTCCGGGTTCCATTCCAGATTGAGCGTTTTGACCAAGCCCACCAGCCCGGCCGCCGCCGAAAATCCGGCTCCGGGCGATCCGGCGGCGAAATCGCGCCCGAACCGCCCGCCCATGCCGCTGACGGTCAACAGGCGACCGCGCGCGTTCAGCTCCGGATAGAGCAGCCGCACCAGCGGAAACAGCGCGAGCGCGTCCTGCGCGACCCGCTCCCGCCATCGGGCGAACGCGGCGTCCAACCGCAGCGGCGGCCGGCCCAGCGGCGCCAAATGGATCACGGCCCGGACGCCGGGCCCGCTGTCGCGCCGGCCCAGCCAGGACCGCAAATGCGCTTCGTCCCGCAGCGCTTCATCGGGCAGCAACAGCGGTTGCGCGCCGGCTTGGCGCAAGCGTTGGCTCAATGCATCCGCCACCCCCGACGCGTCGGGGGTCAGCACATACAAGCCCGGCGGGACGGTGGATGCGAGAGCGGCCGGCAGCGGCTCGTTTAGCGCCTGAAGCACGTGCCGGGACAGAGCGGCGCTGGCGTCAGCTTCTGTCCCGGCCCACTCAAAAGGGCGCGCGTTCTCCGGCATTGGCGTCCGGCCTGTCGCCGGCGGCTGTCGGTCGAGCCACGCCCGCACGAAATCCAGAATCTGCCGGAACGTCGGCAACCGCGCCACCTGTTCCATTTCCGCGCGCAGGTCTTGGACGAACGGCTCCGGCAGCGACCGCCGGAACAGGCCAAGAATTTCGACCCGCTTGATGGAGTCGATGCCCAAATCCGCTTCGATATCCCGATCGAGCGCCACCATGTCTTCGGGATAACCGGTGCGCTCGCTGACGATTTTGAGCAACAGCGGTTCGAGATCGGGAACCGTCGCCGC
Organism: Candidatus Competibacteraceae bacterium; assembly: GCA_016790045.1. Taxonomy (GTDB): domain Bacteria; phylum Pseudomonadota; class Gammaproteobacteria; order Competibacterales; family Competibacteraceae; genus Competibacter_A. Next base: position 19,631 of record JAEUPW010000166.1, on the reverse strand, counting down.
CAGTTCGGTCGCCGCGCCAGGAGCCGCCACCGGTTCGGGGCCGGCCAGCGGAGCGGGCGCGACCGCCGGCGATGGGGCCAGGACGGCGGCGGCCGGCGCGGATGCGGGCTCCGGCGCGACCGCCGCCGGCATCGGCGCGGCTTGCGGCGCGCTCGGGGCGGCGAGCGACAACGGCGTCCCCTCGCCGCTGTCGCCATCGCCTTGATGGGTGGCGAAATAGGCCAGCATGACCCGTTCCTGCACGTGCAGGAACTGGCGCATGGTCTCCTGATAGGCGGCCATCGCCTGATCCGTGGTCCAGGCGGAGGACTCCGGCGCCGCAACCGCCAAGGGACTGATCGGTGTTTGAATCGGGGGTGACATGGCAACTCCCACGAGGTTGTCGGAAGAACGGATCGCGGTCGGTTCGGCCTCGATCGACGCGCCCGCGTCGGCCAAAACGGCTGCGGGCTGCCCAGGGCGCGAGGTCGCCCGCGACGGCAAACGGCCGGTTTTGGCGGGTTCGTCGGCGCGGCGCGCGTAGCCGCCGCTGACCTGCCAGATCCGCGAGGACGGCGGCGGCGAAGCCATCTCCGCCAAGCGGGTCAAATCCAATGCGGCGACCGCCCGCCCGTCGAACAACCGTTCGACCTCAAAGCGCGCGCCTTGTGACCACAGCGCCGCCAAAGCGTGCAACAAGCCGCTCAAACCGCCGTCCGCGCCGTCGGTCGCCACGGCCAGATGCGGCCGCGTCGCCAGAATCTGGCGGGTCAAACGGGTCAAGACCTCTTTGGGGCCGACCTCCAAAAATACCCGCGCGCCGGCGTCGTGCATCGCCTGAATCTCGTCCATAAACCGCACCGGCGCGGCCAAGTGCCCGCTCAAGCGCGCGCGGATCGCGTCGGGGTCGGCGGGATAAGGCCCGGCGTCGGCGTTGCCGTAAACGGTGAATTCGGGCGCGCGGAAATCCACCGACGCCATGAACTCCGCCAGCCGCTCCCGCGCCGGAGCCACCAGCGGCGAATGGAACGCCGCCGCCACCGGCAACGCCGCAACGCTGACGCCCTCGGCTTCCAGCCGCTGCCGGGCGGCGTCCAAATCCGCCGGGCGGCCCGACAGCACCACTTGCCTGGGCCCGTTATGGTTGGCGCAGGTGATGCCGGGAAGGCCCGCCAGCAGCGCTTCCACCCGCGACCGCTCCGCCGCCACCGCCAGCATCGTCCCCAATTCGCCACCGGCGGCGGCTTCGACGATGAAGCGGCCGCGCGCTTCGGACAGCGCCAGCAAATTGGCCAGCGGCCACACGCCGGCGGCGTGGAGCGCGGCGTATTCGCCGTAGCTGTGCCCCGCCGCCAGCTCGGGCCGCAACCCCAAGCGCGCCAGCCACGCCCACAGCCCCGCCATGACCGCGCCCAACGCCGGTTGGGCCACTTCGGTCCGGGTCAAAGCGGCCTGCGCGAGTTTGGCCTCGTCCCGGATAAAGCGCTGCGGCGGATAGATCGAGGCGCTCAGGCGCGCGGGCCGCCGCTGCCGGCCGGTCGGCGTTTCGGCGAAAACGGCGTCCGCTCGATCCAGCGCCGCCCGCAGCTCGGGCAGAAAAATCCCCAGCTCGCGCAACATTCCCGGATATTGGCTGCCCTGCCCCGGAAACAGCAGCGCCAGTTTGGCGCCGGGCGCGCCCAGCAAAGGCTTGGCGGTGCGATAGACGCCTTCGACGGTAACGCCGCCTTCCGGCCACTGCGCCAGCGCCGCATCCAGCCGTCCGAGCAATTGCGGGAGCGAGTCGGCCACGATGGCCAGCGCCTCGCCCCGCGCCTCCACGCCCCGCGCTAGCGCGCGGGCCAAAGCGGCCAGCGGCGGGCGCGCGCCGGCCGCCAGCGCGTCGCGAAGCTGCCGCAAATGCCGCTGCAACCCCGCGCGATCCGCCGCCCGCCAGACCAGCAATTCCGCCGGCCATGCGCACGGTGCCGCGACGGGATCGGACGGTGGATACTCTTCCAGCGTCGCGTGAAAATTGATGCCGCCGAAGCCGAAAGCGCTGACCGAAGCGCGCCGGGGCTGTTCGGGATGGCGGACCCACGGCTGCGGCTTCGGATGGAGCATCAGCGGGCTGGCGGGATCGCGCAGCAGCGGCAGCGGTCGCGTCACGCCGACGTGCGGCGGCAGCACCCGATGGTGCAAAGCCAGGGCGGCCTTGACCAGACCCGCCGCGCCGGCCGCGCCCTTGGTGTGGCCGATCAGGGTCTTGATCGACCCCACCGCGCAACTGGCCGGCGTCGCCTGCGCCTCCGCCAGCAAAGTCGCCAGGGTCTCCAGTTCGGCGCGGTCGCCGGCCACCGTGCCGGTCCCGTGCGCTTCCCAACAGCCCACGGTCGCCGGCGAATAGCCGGCTTCGGCATAGGCCCGGCGTAGGGCGCGCAACTGGCCTTCCGGGCGCGGGGCGGTCAAGCCCTTGGCGCGGCCGTCGCTGGAACCGCCCAAACCCCGGATGACCGCGTAAATCCGGTCGCGGTCCCGCTCGGCGTCGGCGAGGCGCTTCAGCGCCACCGCCGCCAGACCCTCGGAAATGGCGATGCCGTCCGATTGTTCGTCGAAAGTCTGACAGCGGCCGCGCGGCGACAGCGCCTGGGTCTTGGCGAAACAAAGATACATGAACGGCGACTGCATGACATCGATGCCGCCGGCCAGCGCCAGATCGCACTTGCCCAGCCGCAATTCGTTGGCGGCTTGATAGACCGCCGCCAGCGACGAGGCGCAGGCGGCGTCCACCGTGCCGTTGATGCCGCCGAAATCGAAGCGGTTGGCGACCCGGCCGGCCGCCACGTTGAGCAGCAGGCCGGGGAAGGAATCTTCGGTCCATTCCGGCAGGCGGCCCTCCGCCGCCTCCGTCTCGCCGGCCTGGCCGACGACGCGGCGCAATTCCGAACGGACGCCGTAACCCAGAGAAAAATCGCCCAGCCCTCCGGTCGCGCCGAGCAGCACCGCCACCCGTTCCCGATCCAGTCGGGCCAGATCGATCCCGGCGTCATCGAGCGTCTGCCGGATCAATTCCAGGGTCAGCAACTGCAAGGGATCCACCGCCTTGAGCGCCACCGGCGGCAAGCCGTAGCGGGCGGGATCGAACGCGATTTCGCCGATGAAGCCGCCCCAGCGCGAATACACCCGGTCGGGCGCTTTCGGATCGGGATCGTAATACAGCCGCCAGTCCCAGCGTTCGGGCGGGATTTCGCGGATGCTGTTCGCGCCGTCGAGGATGTTGGCCCAATAGGCGCCCACATCCCGCGCGCCGGGCAGCAGCACCCCCATGCCGACGATGGCGATATCGGCGGGGCTCGGCGCGGGCCGCGCTGGAAGCGTCGCGGTCATGAGCGCCTCAGCGCCCCGGCGCGGACAGGCGGGACTCTTCGTCGAGCATGGCCCGCCGGATTTGTTCGATCCGTTCCAGCTCTTTGAGCGTTTCGGTCAGCGTCGCTTCCATCCAGTCGGCGCGGTGTCGGAGCTGGTGGCAATAGCGGGTCACTTCCTCCAGGGTGCTGGAGGTGGCCCATTCTTCGCGCCGCTGCAACTGGCCGAAACCGTACTCGACTCCGCCGGTCGGTTCGGGCGCGAGGCTGGGGCCGCCGCCGGCGATGTGGCCGCGCCGGTTCTGCTGCAACCACTCCAGCAGCGTCTCGCGGATGTCCGCGTTCTCCAGCAAGCGCCGCAAGATCGGTATTTTATCGAAAGGGTCCTTGCCCCAGCCCGAGGCGTTATCGGCCTCGGAACCCGGTCCGCGCGCTCCGGCGGGGGCGAGCTCCGAGGGTTGCTGGCCGGCTGGCCGATCGCGATCATCATCCACCATGTTTTGCCGCCTTCAGGATCGGGCTCAATCCAAAAAATCCAGGTACCAGTCGCTGCTAGCCTTCGGCGGAACGGCCGCCGGAGCGGCCTTTGCGGCCCGCGCGCGGCCGGCCGCTTCGGCCGCAGCCGGCGCGCCGCGGCCGTCAAGCTGCTGGGCGATCTGCTTTTGCACCGCCAGCAACGCCTCGCTCAAACGTTGCGCGCGCGCCACCAGTTCCGCCAAATCGCCGACCTCCCGCTTTTGCTCGGCCGGCTCGGGATCGACCGCCAGCACATCGCCTTCGATGATCTCCGCCGCGCCCGCAAAACCGGCCGATCGCTCGCTGTCGGGCGGCCGCTGTCCGCGCGCCCGCTCCAGCAGCGCGACCGCGCGGGCGACGCTGACGCCCGCGATCGTGCGTTCGCCCGGCGCGCTGTCGGTCAGATACGCCAGAATCCCGCGCGCGCGCTGGGCTTGCGGGTTGTTGGCCGCCGCGCCGCGCCGTTCGAGAAACTGCACCAGTTGCCCCAGCCGATCCTCGCGCACCGGAGTGCCGGAGACGAACCTGGCGCCCGGCCCCTCCTGGCTCAAAAACGTGGCGACCCGCTGCAGCAGTCCGCCCGCCGCCGGTCTTGCGCCGTGCCGCTTCGCCGCCCCCGCGCGCCGCCCCACCGGCACCGGCAACCGCTCGGCTCCGCCCGGACGCTCCTGCGCCGGTTGCGCGCGGTCCGCCGCCGGCTCCGGCGACGCCGGCGGGTAGCGCTCCCGCAAGGCGCGCAGGCGCGCGCGCCTGACTTCCACATCATCTCCAGCGTTCATGGTTCGCTCGCTTGTCGTCATTTGAAGGTTGATCGGTCACCGATAGCCGAATTCGTCGGCCAGGGCGAGGACTTTGGGGCTGAAACCCTTGCCGTCGGTGCGCCACGGCAACGGTCCGTCGAGAGGGTGGCGGCTGGCCCGCGCGGGCCGGATGCGGGCGTCCAGCAGAAAATTGATGTCGTTGCCCAAGCGCGCCGTGGCCGGTCCCACACACGAAAACGGCGAGCTTTCCGGATGTTTCATCGCTTCCAAATCCTCGGGCGTGCAGGAAATCCCCAACCAGCAGCAGACCTGGCGCAACGCGCCATCGAGATCGGCGATGAAATCCTCTCCCCGAACCCGCATCTGGTTCTCGGCCGGCACCCGTTCGAGAAAGCGCAGGATGGCCGCATTGGATTCGTACCAGAAGACCTGCGGGTCCAGCTCGGGCGTCTGGCCGGAATAGTCGATGGAATTGAGCAGCAGCAACATCATCTTGCCGGTGCGCAGCTTGAACATCGACTCGGCCTGACCGCGCGGGTGCCTGAGCAGATGGATGAAACGGGCGTTGGGAAAAGTCGCCAGCAGCCGTTGCAAATAGAGCGGCTTGCGGGTGTAGCCGGGACTTTTCTCCACCACTTGCAACGGTTGCAACCGCTCCGCCAGTTCCCGGTACACTTCGCCGGCCGTCTTGCCGGAGCGCACCCGAATCCAGCGGTAGGCCATGGCGATGCTGTCGATGGTCTGCTCGCCCGCATATAGCTGCGCGACCGCGCGCAGCAAACCGTGCCGCATCATCGGCCAGTAAATCGACTTGCGGCTGCCGTCGGCGTCGCTGCCTTGCCAGAAATGGTTCATGGTGTCGGCCATGAACAAATTGAGTTCCGGCAGCCCGTAAAGCTGCGGGTGCTGGCCCAGGATCCCGCAAATCAAGGACGTGAACGACCGGGATGGGGCCAATAAAAACAGTGGGGCCAGCGGATCGCGGCTCGAAGTCGACATAAGCGCAGTCCGGGTTCAGGCGAAGGTTGAGCTCGGAGCGGGTTCAGCGGCCGGCGCCGGGCGCGGGCCTTCGACGAACGGCACTTCGAAGCATTTTTCGTGCATGATCGGGCCGTGGCCGAAATACCCTTCCTCGCCGAATAGCTCGCCGTGATCGGCGGTGATCACGAAATAGGTATCGGGCGGGCATTTGCGGTAAAGCGCCCCGATCAGGTCGTCCACATACTCGACGCAGCGGATTTGCTGCTGGCGCAGCCGCCGCATTTCGGCGTCCGGAAAAAACCGCTCGCCGCCCGGACCCGGATCGGCGGCCGAATCGCGCAGGTTTTTTAAAACGCCGTGAACCCCGGAGATATGCGGCAGGTTTTCGCCCGACAGCATGTACGGGTAGTGGGTTTCGCCGAGATTCAAAAAATAAAAGCGCGGCTGCGAATCCGGAAAATGGATGTCGTCCACCATGCCGGCGAAATCGTTGTGATGGCCCATCAAACGATAGTCGTCGAAAAAGCGGTTCAGGCCGGCGTGGGGGTTGAGCACGGGCAGGGACACGCGCGCGAGGGTCCGGTAGCCGTGGTCCTTGAGCAGCTTCGGCAGCGACAATTCCGGCACGAAGCTGCGAAAGGAAAGCCCTTCGATGCCCAGCCTGCCCACCCATTTCTTGAACTCGCCCTTGTAAACTTCCGAGGCGAAAACGCCGCTCGGGCTCTCGTGCGGCATCATGCCCATCAGCATGGCGTAGTGCGACGGCGATGTCCACGACGCATAGCTGAACCGGCGTTCGAGCGTTCCCAGGCGGTCGATATTGGGGGTCTTCGCCGCGAGGCAACTGTCGTAACGGCAGCTATCCATGATCACATAGATCAAATGGTTCATCGGGCTCGCTCTCGCCGCGCCGCGTCAGCGCGGATCGCGGCGGCGCGCGCGGGTTTCGCGCAACCGCTCGGTTTGATCGCTCACAACGTGGGTCAGCGACGGTTGATAGCTGTCCGCCACGCCTTCCCAATCCTCATCGGCGGCTTCGTCCGTTTCGTCCACCAAGGCCGAAAGCTGCTCGGCCAGGGCGGGAACGCTCAAAACCGTCGCGCGATATTCCTCGACCGCGATCCGGAAGTGGCCTCGCTGATAGTACACATCGCCGAGCAGCTTGTGCGCCAGCGCGCCCGTCTGCTTGTTGAGCGGCAACTTTTTCAAAGCCTCTTCGGCGGCGTCCAGTTGGCCGCCGCCGACCAGCGCTTCGATCCAATGCAGTTGCACGATCTGCCGGTTCGGCTGCAAGGCGAGAATGGCGCGGAAGGCGGATTCGGCGATCGGATACAGTTTCATTTCGTTCGCCGCCAAGCCGATTTTCAAATGAGCGACCAAATGATCGGCGGGAATTTTGGTCAGCGCCGATGCCAAAATGTCGGCGGCTTTTTCGTGCTGACTCGCCTTGGCATGCAATCGAGCCATTTGGATGTAAGCTCTGCTTTGTCCCGCATCGATAGCTAAAATCGCCTGCAATTCTTGAATGGCTTCGTCGAACTTTTCCTGTTCGGCATTCGCTTTGGCGATCAGAAAACGAGGCGGCAACCACTGTGGATTGTAACGCAGCGCGCCGCGCAAATGACCGAGCGCTTCGCCGTAGCGCTTTTGATTGAGCGCCACCTCGCCCAAACCCGTCAAAGCGCGATGCGAGCGCGGGTCCAAGGCCAAAACCGCATTGAAAGCCCGCTCGCTTTCTTCCAAATGCCCCAAACGCCGCAAAGCGATCCCTTCGAGCAAATAAGGCTTGGGCTGCAAAGGATCGATCTCTTTGGCTTGGCGGAATCGAATCAAGGAATCCGCGAATTGGCCGCGTTTCAAGCAAACGAGTCCGGCTCCCAGCAAACCGTTGATAGAGGCTGGATTTTTTGCCAGAACCGCATTGAATTCGAGCAACGCTTCATCGTATTGCTTTTTGCGAAGGAGACTCTTGCCCATTTTGAGGCGCTCTCGTTCGCCGGACTCAAGGCGCTTGATCGCCGGCTTCCAGGTGCTGACTCGATTCATCTTCAATACCCCGCAGCTTAAAATCATTATGCTTTTCGTTTAATCGCCAAGAATGCATCGATTTTTATCGATCAATCCAGTCCCTGCTAACATCCTCAAGGCACGCGTGTTGCTATAAGTCACCAATCGAGTACAATTTTGGCCATTGACCTTGACGTGGGATTTTTTGACGATGAGCATTGAAAGACCATTGATTCTTGACAAAGTCATCCAGGTTTTAGAAACCATGACCCAAGATTGGGATATGGATTACGCGGGCACCATCAATGAAGACGTCAAATTGGTCGAAGATCTGACTTTTGCATCAATCGATATCATTCAACTGGTCGTCGCCCTCGAAGAAGCTTTTCAACGCCGGGATCTTCCCGTGGACAAACTCCTGTTAAAGGATGGGCGCTACGTCGACGAAATAAAAGTGTCCAGTATCGTCGACTTTCTTAAAGCACATCTTTAATCGTTAAATTGCTCTGCTCGGGTTCAGTTCGTCTAAACGCCCCGGAAGCCTAGTTTACAATGGCTGAAACGTGGCTGAACGATCTTTTAGCGCCTGCCGGTTGACAGGAACCCACTGCCAGCACCCTGTCACGCATCATTTGTTTAATTTGTGGACGATTTATCTGCGATTGAGACATTCTCAAGCAAACTTTGCTGAAAATTTTGCAAAACAAATGCCAAACACCCGATTTCCAATCTCGGTTGAGCCGTTTAATTTGAATCGGCCGCTCTAATCTGGGCGAGATCGTTCGCCAGGCTGCGCCATTTGACAGCGCTCCCACAAATCTGAATAATCTCGCGGCAATCCATTTTTAAACCCTGTCTCGTCCGCAAGGCCATCCCATGCGCAAACCAGAATACTTCTTCATGTAACGCCTTCCGGGCGGTTTCGGAAGGCCGAGTTGTCTTCCGAGCCTGTTTCCTCGATCGGGAAAACCCTGGATGACAACCGTCATCCAGGGTTTTTTGTTTGGGCCCGCACCGATCACTATTTTTGCGAGCAGCCATCATGCCTATCAAAAGGATTATTACCAAGGCGAAGGTACCGGTCAAAATTTATACCGACGACGTCGACGCTCAGGCGTTGACGCAGTTGACCAATATCGCGCAACTGCCGTTCATCCACAGCCATGTGGCGGCGATGCCAGACGTTCACGTCGGCATTGGCGCGACCGTGGGCGCGGTCATTCCGACCAAGGGCGCGATCATTCCGGCGGCGGTCGGGGTCGATATCGGCTGCGGGATGAACGCGGTCCGGTTGAGCCTGAAAGCCGGTCAGTTGCCCGACAGCTTGAAGCCGGTGCGCGCCGCCATCGAAGCGGCGGTGCCGGTCGGTTTCGCCATGCACGCCGACAAACCCGGTGTCCCGGTTTCTGCCGTGCGCGCGCTGGATGGCGGGCTGGACCGTATCGTCGGCAAGCATCCCGGCATCCTTAAAATGCAAAAAAACGTCGAGCGGATTTGGGCGCAGCAGTTGGGGACGCTCGGCGGCGGCAATCACTTCATCGAGCTTTGCCTGGACGAAAACCAGGACGTGTGGGTGATGCTGCACTCCGGCAGCCGGGGCATCGGCAACATCATCGGCCGCTATTTCATCGATCTGGCGCGCAAGGATATGGGCCACCACATCGCCAGCCTGCCCGACCGCGATCTGGCCTACCTGCAAGAAGGCGCGGAACATTTCGACGATTACGTGGAAGCGGTGCGCTGGGCGCAAGACTACGCCACGACCAACCGCCGCGAGATGATGCGGCTGATTTTGGAGGCGCTGGGCCGGCAACTGCCCCCGTTTACCCTGACGCGGGAAGCGATCAACTGCCACCACAACTACGTGGCGGTGGAGCGGCATTTCGAGGAAGAGGTATTCGTCACCCGCAAGGGCGCGATCCGCGCGGGCGAAGGCGAATTGGGCATCATTCCCGGCAGCATGGGCGCGAAATCCTACATCGTGCGCGGCAAGGGCGAACCGCAATCCTTTTGCTCCTGCTCGCACGGCGCGGGCCGGCGCTTGAGCCGGGGCAAGGCCAAGAAAACCTTCGACCCGCAGGATTTGATCGCGCAAACCGCCGGCGTCGAATGCCGTAAGGATGCGGGGGTGCTCGACGAAATTCCGGGCGCTTACAAAGATATTGACGAGGTGATGGCCCACCAGTCCGATTTGGTCGAGGTGGTGCACACCCTCAAACAGGCGGTTTGCGTCAAAGGTTGAGGCAAGCCCGTTTACCAGCGATCATCCCCTCCCGCCACCTTTGGCGGCGAGGGGCCATCGCGGAGAACGACCGTGAAACTCCGGCACCGAAATCCCGTCGCCACCGCGCCGATCCTGCGCAAAGGCGGCGCGCACCAGAAACCCCGTTCGGCCGAGCGCGCCAAAGCGCGCGCGCAACTGAAGCGAGAAACGGCGGCATGGCGGCCGCCCCGCGATCATCCCGACCGCCGCCAACCCGTTGTCCGAATCCCTCACCAACGCAGCAACACCCACGCCGGAATCAGCATCCCTTCCTCCAGCTCGCTGTAGCGCGTTTCGAAATCCCCGTCCCCGTCGGTGTCCACCAGATAGTAAGGCACGCCCCTGCCAGGCACGACCTTGACCATGTAGAGAATGCCTCCGGCGCGATATTCCTCGATGCTGCCCCGATCTCCGCGCTGGCGGATCGTGATCTCGGGCGCGGGCACGTTCGAATCCCGATCGAGCGCGGGAGGGCCATCGGGAATGGGCTCCAATCCGGCGGGTCCGGTCGTTTCCTGAGCCCAACTCAGGGTCGTTGACATCAGCAGCGGCACTATTAACCACGAACGCATGGCAAATCCTTTATGGCAATCGGCTGAAGGGCGAACCGGCTAGCCCGCTCGAGCGGAAGCGTCCGGCGCATGATTTCCCAGCGCCAGCCATTTGTCCAGTCGCCGGAACAAGCGTTCGCTTTAAACCCCATTTATAACAGTGACGCTTATGCGGCCCCAGAGACAGCATCGCTCGCACTAGCATGGTTAACCCCTTGAGCAAAACCTCAAATTTTTATGGATAGGCAGATTCTGCAATAAGGTGTAATATTTTTGCAGTCAATTACGCTATATAACAATGATTATATATTACCAATCAATACATTTACTGCATATTATTCACTATATCATCGCTTTTGTATCTTAAATTATACTTATTCGCTAAAAGGTCATTAACCCTTTTAGGGATATGTCCGGGAGAGCCAACATGCATGCAAGCCTATTTTTCGATGACAACGCGAGTTATTTTGCCGGCGCCGATCTGCGCGCGATGGCGCGTGAAGGGATTCGGGCCACCTCCCTGATCCGTCGGGCCGGAGAAGGCGAACGGGGCGCCGCCGAAGCGCTGCACATCGGTTTTTGGCCCTTCGTCCGCGAATTCGAACTGGCGATCGACAAACAGCATCTGCCGCGCGATCCGCTGAAACAGCGGTTTTCCAATTCCAGCAGAGCGCGCGTCAACCGGACTTTTGCCGAACTGGCCAGAGCCGTGTCGACCATGAAGCAGGAAGAAGGCTCCCATGCCAGCCATTGGAAGAAAGACGCCCAGTGTCTGGGTTTATCGAGCCTGGAAGGTCACGCCGTGGCGCCCGGCGTCCAGGCGCTGATCGACTCATCCTACTCCAAGGATTTACCGCGTTTTTTCTCGGTCCTCGCCGGAACCGAGTTCGTGGCGGAAGAACTGTCGGCTTATCTGACCAAGCGGCCCGCCTACCTCGATCACTTTTCCCGCAAGCGCTGGATTTGGGGGGAAGTGCATCTGATCCCGCACGATGACGGCCCGTCCCATCTGGAAATCGATTTGGATTTGGCGCGGGCGTATTCCGCCGACGACCAGTCGGCGAAGGCGCGCATCGAAAGCATGATCGTTGAAACGATCGCGCTGTTCGCTCAATCGGCCAACGAAATCGAGTCGGCGCTAGCGCCAAAGGCCGAGCTGGCCTGATAAAAAGATCGGGGTCGCAAGGAAGCGACCCGATGGAACACCAGCCCGCGAGGCCTGTCGCAGACACCCCGACAACCCCCTGGCGCCCGCTCAGTGCGCTTCGTCCCAGTTGGCGCCGGCGCCGATATCCACTTCCAGCGGCACTCGCAGCTCCCCCGCCGCGATCATGGCCGCCCGGATCCGCTCGCGGGCTTCGGCCACGGCCTCTTCCCTGATCTCGAACACCAGTTCGTCGTGCACCTGCATCAGCATCCGCGCCGGAAAGCGGGAGTCTTGCAACCAGCGATCCACCGCCAGCATGGCGCGCTTGATGATGTCGGCCGCGGTGCCTTGCATCGGCGCGTTGATGGCGGCGCGCTCCGCCGCCTGCCGCAGTTGGGCGTTGCGGGCGCGAAGGTCGGGAAGATACAGCCGGCGACCGAACACGGTCTCCACGTAGCCTCGCTCGACGGCGCGGCGGCGCGTGTCTTCCATGTACGCCTTGACCGCCGGATAGCGCGAAAAGTAACGGTGCATGTACTGTTGCGCCGCGCCGCGCTCGACGCCCAACTGCCGCGCCAGCCCGAACGCCGACATGCCGTAAATCAGGCCGAAGTTGATCGCCTTGGCGCTGCGGCGCTGATCGGCGCTGACTTGCTCCAGCGTCGCACCGAACACTTCGGCGGCGGTCGCCCGATGGATGTCCGCCCCGCTGGCGAAAGCGCGCACCAGACCCTCATCGCCCGACAGATGCGCCATGATCCGCAATTCGATCTGGGAATAATCCGCCGCCAGCATCACCCAGCCCGGTTCGGGGATGAACGCTTGCCGGATGCGCCGCCCTTCGGGCGTGCGGATCGGGATGTTTTGCAGGTTGGGATCGGTGGACGACAAGCGGCCGGTGCTGGTCACCGCCTGCTGGTAGGAGGTGTGAACCCGGCCGGTGCGCGCCTGAACCTGTTCCGGCAGCCGGTCGGTGTAGGTCGATTTCAGCTTGCTCAGGCCGCGATGTTCCAGAATGACCTTGGGCAGCGGGTAATCCAGCGCCAGCTCCTGCAACACCGCCTCGGCCGTGGACGCCTGACCGGTGGTGGTCCTTCGGCCGCTCGGCAGGTTCAGCCGCTCGAACAAGATGGTCTGCAACTGCTTGGGCGAACCCAGGTTGAAGCGTTCGCCGGCCAGTTCGTAGGCCTGCTGTTCCAGTTCCCACAACCGTTTGGCCAACTCGCCGCTTTGCTGGCGCAGCGCCGCCGCGTCCACGCGAACGCCGGTCCGCTCCATCCGCAGCAGCACGTCGATCAGCGGAATTTCCAGCTCCTCGTACAACCGCCGCAGCGCCGGCTCCCGCTCCAGTCGCGGCCAAAGCCGCCGATGCAGGCGCAGAGTGACATCGGCGTCCTCGGCGGCGTAAGGGCCGGCCTGCTCCAAGCCCACCTGATTGAAGGTCAACTTTTTCGCGCCCTTACCGGCCACGTCTTCAAAGCGGATGGTGCGCAGCTTCAAATGGCGCTCCGCCAGCGAATCCATGTCGTGGCGGGCGGTGGAATCCAGCACGTAGGATTCCAGCAAGGTGTCGTGGCGGATGCCGCGCAGCGCGATGCCGTGGTTGGCCAGCACGTGCGCGTCGTATTTGAGATGCTGGCCGAGCTTGGGCCGGTCCGGGTCTTCCAGCAATGGCCGCAATCGCTCCAGCACCGTCTCCCGGTTCAACTGATCCGGCGCGCCGGGGTAATCGTGGGCCAAGGGCACGTAGGCCGCCTCGCCCGCCGTCACCGCGAAGGACACGCCGACGATGCGGGCGTCCAGATAATTCAGGCTGGTGGTTTCGGTGTCGAAGGCGAACAGCTCGGCCGCGTTCAGGCGCTCCAGCCAGCGATCGAGCGCGGCCTGATCGAGCACCGTTTCGTAAACCGGCTCGATGATCGGTGGATCGTCCGCGCTTTCCGCGCTTTCCGGCTCGCCTGCGGGGGTCGCCGAAGCCGGTTTAACCACCGCGTCGCCCGCCGGCAAATCGCGCAGCCAGGAGCGGAACTCATAGCGTTCGTACAGTGCGCGCAGCGCCGCGACATCCGGCGGCGCGGGCCGCAACGCCTCGAAATCCACCGGCAGCGGCACCTCGCAATCCAGGGTCGCCAGTTGCCGCGACAGCGCCAGTTGCGTCAGCCCGGCGCGGAGGCTATCGCCGATCTTGCCGGAAATCTCGGCCGCGTTTTCGACCACCCGATCCAGAGAACCGTATTTTTGCAGCCACTTGGCGGCGGTGACCGGACCCACGCCCGCCACGCCGGGAATATTGTCGGAAGAATCGCCCACCAGCGCCAGCCAATCCACGATCAAGCCGGGCGGGACACCGAATTTCTTTTCGACGCCCGCGCGGTCGGTGATCACGTTTTTCATGGTGTCGAGCATCCGCACCCGCTCGCCGACCAACTGCGCCAAATCCTTGTCGCCGCTGACGATCAGCACCGGAAAGCCCCTGGCGATTGCCTGCCGGGTCAGGGTGCCGATCACGTCGTCCGCCTCGACCCCCGCCACTTGCAGCAGCGGCCAGCCCGAAGCGCGCACGCAGGCGTGCAGCGGGTCGATCTGCTGGATCAGCTCGGGGGCGAGCGGCGGGCGATGCGCCTTGTAGGCGGCGAATTGATCGTGGCGGAAAGTCTTGCCGGGGGCGTCGAACACGATCGCCAGATAATCGGGCCGAAACTCCGCCACCAGCCGCCGCAGCATGTTGAGCACGCCATAAAGCGCGCCGGTCGGTTCGCCGGCCTTGGTGCTCAACGCCGGCAAGGCGTTGAACGCCCGGTGCAGCCAAGCCGAACCATCGACCCACAAGCAGGGTTTGGAGACAGTCATGAGTGCGGCGTTTCGCGCTGTTGCGTTTGGCTCACTGGATTTGCCGGCGCACTTGACGGCGCAGGCGTTCGATCGCTTGCAGTTGCGCCGTGGTTTCGGCCAGGACTTTGGCGCATTCCACGTCGAATCTGGAATCCCGGCAGGCTCGCCGGGCGGCCTCTTGCGCTTTGAGGGCGGCCGATTCGTCCAGGTTGGCGGCATCTTCGGCGTAATCGGCCAGCACCGTCACCACGTGGGGTTGGACTTCCAACAAACCGCTGGAGACGTAAATCACCTGAGTTTCCTCGGCCGAAACCTGAATGCGGATTTGGCCGGGCTTCAGCCGGGCCAGCAGCGGGCTGTGGCCCGGCAAAATTCCCATCTCGCCGAGTTCCGCCGTCGCCACCACCATCTCCGCCAGTCCGGAAAACAATTCCCGTTCCGCGCTGACCACATCGACGTGTACCTTAAATGCCATACTGTTTCCCCCTCTGTCCCGTCCGCCGGACATCCTCAGGGTGCGGAAATAAGTTTTTGATGGATTGTATCTTGCTTTTGTACTTTGCTATCAGGAAACTGCGCAATTCCTGATTTGAACTCGCGCCACTATAACATCCGTGAAAAACCAACGCGCCGGCCACGCGGTTTTGCTGTGCTGTCCGGGGCTTCTCGCGCGGGCTGGAGCGCCAACTTGATCCCATCTCTCGACCCTATTGCACGATACGGGGTGCGCTGTCGCGCACCGCAGTTCAAAAAGCAGAAAAATTCGCAAAAAGCATTTTTTTGAGGGCCACACATTTTGAGGATTGACCCATGACAGGTGTTGATACCGGACATGTTCCGGCGCGATCGGCGATGCGCGGTGCGCTGATCTTAGTACTGTTCGCTATCGGGATCGGCTCGCTGCCCGCGCTGGCGGCGACCGAGCACGTCAGCGAAGCCAATCTGGTTTTGCCCGACCTCACCGATGCGTCGCTGGTGTCGTTTTTCGGTGGCCTGTCGGGTTGGGCCTTGCTCTTTTACGGCCTCTGGATTTGCGTGGGCGGCCTGGTCTTCGGCGGCGTCATTTACGGGCAAATCCTGCGGTTGCCGGTGCATCGTTCGATGGCCGAGGTCAGCGAGCTGATCTATGAAACCTGCAAGACCTACATGCTCACCCAGGGCAAATTCCTGCTGATTCTGGAAGCCTTCACCGCGGTGATCATGATCGGTTATTTCTACTTCGTCCAACACCTGGCGGTGTCCGAGGTCGCCCTGATCCTGGCCTTTTCGCTGGTCGGCATCGCCGGTTCGTTCCTGGTGGCCTGGTTCGGGATCCGCATCAACACGCTGGCCAACAGCCGCACCGCCTTCGCCTCGCTCGCCGCCAAACCCTTTCCGGTCTACGCCATTCCGATCAAGGCGGGCATCGCCATCGGCATGCTGCTGATCTCGACCGAGCTGCTGATCATGCTCGGCATCATGCTGTTCGTGCCGCCCGCTCTGGCCGGCAAGTGCTTTATCGGCTTCGCTATCGGCGAGTCGCTGGGCGCGGCCGCGCTGCGGATCGCGGGCGGCATCTTCACCAAGATCGCCGACATCGGTTCGGATCTGATGAAGATCGAATTCGGCATTCAGGAAGACGACGCGCGCAACCCCGGCGTGATCGCCGATTGCGCGGGCGACAACGCGGGCGATTCGGTCGGCCCGACGGCGGACGGTTTCGAGACCTACGGCGTGACCGGCGTCGCGCTGATCAGCTTTATCATGCTGGCGGTGCCGGAAGCGGCCGTCCAGGTGCAGTTGCTGGTCTGGCTGTTCGTGATGCGGGTGATGATGATCGTGGCTTCCGGCGTCTCCTATCTGGGCAATGGGATGCTGGCCAAAGAGCGCTACGCCACGAAAACGCGCTTCGATTTTGAAGCGCCGCTGACTTCCCTGGTCTGGATCACTTCCGGCGTCTCGCTGGTGCTGACCTTCATCATTTCCTATCTGCTCATCGGTGACTTTGTGGTCTCCGGCAAGAGCTACACCCACCTCTGGTGGCAGTTGTCGCTGATTATCACCCTGGGCACGCTGGCGGGCGCTTTGATTCCCGAAGTGGTCAAGGTCTTCACTTCGACCAACTCCAAGCACGTCCGCGAAGTGGTCACCTCGTCCAAGGCGGGCGGCGCGAGCCTGAATATCCTGTCGGGCATCGTCGCCGGCTATTTCTCGGCGTTCTGGATCGGCGCGATCATCGTGGGCTTGATGGCGGGCGCGTATCTGGTGTCGCAGCACGAACTGGCGGCGGTGATCAATCCCGACGCGGCCAAGGCGGCCATGATGGCGGCGGTCTTCTCGTTCGGGCTGGTCGCTTTCGGCTTTCTGGGCATGGGGCCGGTGACGATCGCGGTGGACAGCTACGGCCCGGTCACCGACAACGCCCAATCGGTATACGAGCTGTCGACCATCGAACAGTTTCCCGACATCGAGGCGGAGATCAAGCGGGATTTCGGCTTCGATGTCGATTTCCGGGCCGCGAAATTCTTGCTGGAAGAGAACGATGGCGCCGGCAACACCTTCAAGGCCACCGCCAAACCGGTGTTGATCGGCACCGCCGTGGTCGGCGCGGCCACGATGGTATTTTCTATCGTGATGCTGCTGACCGCCGGATTGACGGAGAATCTGGACAAGCTGTCGTTGCTGCATCCGCCGTTCCTGCTGGGGCTGATTTCCGGCGGCGCGACCATCTTCTGGTTTTCGGGCGCGAGCACGCAAGCCGTATCGACCGGCGCTTATCGGGCGGTCGAATTTATCAGCACCCACATCCGGCTGGACGAGGTGGTCAAAGCCTCGCAGAAAGACAGCAAAAAGGTGGTCGAAATTTGCACGATCTACGCCCAGAAAGGCATGTTCAACATCTTCCTGGCGGTGTTTTTCGGCACGCTGGCCTGCGCCTTCATCGAGCCCTTTTTCTTTATCGGCTATCTGATGTCGCTGGCGATCATCGGCCTTTATCAGGCCGTGTTCATGGCCAACGCCGGCGGCGCGTGGGACAACGCCAAGAAGATCGTCGAAACCGAACTGCACGCCAAAGGTACCGAGCTGCATAATGCGTCGGTGGTCGGCGATACCGTCGGCGACCCTTTCAAGGACACCGCCTCGGTGGCGATGAACCCGATCATCAAGTTCACCACCCTGTTCGGGTTGCTGGCGGTCGAAATGGCGGTCGGTTTGCAGGCCAAACAGTACCATTACCTGATCTGGTTCTTGGCGGCCGTGTTCCTGGCGATCAATCTGGTCTTCGTTTACCGCAGCTTCTATGGGATGCGCATCGTCACCAAGGATGAAACCCCTTGACGATAGTGGTCATTGGCGCGCATCGCGGCTATGATCGCTCGGAGGTGGAGATTCGCGCTCCCTTCCGGGCCGCGATAATAACGACAGATTCTGAATCCAGCCGACTCTCGCTTTGAGGAGGACCGCATTACCATGGCTATACATCTCTATTTCTCGTTGATTCCAGAAGCGCTGATCGCCTCGATGCTGGGGCCTGAGGAGTTCGGCCAGTACTACGCGACAGGGCACAAGTTCAAGTCGAAAGGCCAGGCGGTTTTCTTTGAAGTCGATCCGGACTACCGGCACCCGTACTTCGACATCGACGGCTGTTACGCGCGCTGCGTGCCGAAAGCCAGCGGCGCGCCCAAGAACTCGATTTACGTTTCGATGTACCGGGTGACGGAGCATCTCACCATCGGCGCGCTCGGCAAGATGTATCTGACCACGGCGATGGGCGCGACGCTGGGTTTGAGCCGCGCCGACGCCTTGCCCAAGGTCGAGAACGAATTGCACATGTACCAGGATCTGGCGCCGATCAACAGCCTGGTGGTCAGCGTGTTCGATCCGGCCGCTTACTACGCGGATGTGGTCACCAACCCTTCCCACTCGTTTCGGTTTCCCGGCATCTGCTTCGTCGAACTCGAATTGGGGATGCTGGCCCGCGATCCGGAAAACGGCAGAGAGGGCGATTTGCCGTATTCGTTCATGCAGCATCTGCGCGAAGCGTTGCTGGAGCTGGAACCGGTATCGAAGCAGAACAAGCTGGTGCATCGGGTGCATTCGCTCGAATTCCCTTTCCGCATGGTGAAGAACGGGTTTTTTATGGGCATCGGCAACGAGCTGGTCTACTACCCGATGCTGTCGCAAGCGGTGCTGAAAAAGGATCACAACAACTGGTGGCGTTCGGCCAATCTCTAAAGTCTGGCGCATCGCCCCTGAAACGGCCGGATAAACCGGCCGTTTTTCATCCTGAAACAAAAGAAGCCCGCCATGAACAGCAAGCCCTATTCGGAAGCCTGCGACCAGAATAAGGAACCCATTCTGGAGGTGCTGAAGCGGTTTTTTGTCCGGCCCGGCTCGATCGTGGAAATCGGCGGCGGCACCGGCCAGCACGCCGTCCACTTCGCCCGCGCCCTGCCCCATCTGGACTGGCAAGCCACCGATTTGGCCGAGAACTTGCCGGGGATGCGGCTGTGGTTCGATGAAGCCGGCCTGCCCAATCTGCGCCCGCCGCTGGCGCTCGATGTCTGCCAGGACACTTGGCCGGTGGCGCAAGCCGACGGCGTCTTTTCCGCCAACACCGCCCACATCATGAGTTGGAGCGCGGTGGAATGCCTGTTTCGCGGCGTCGGCCGGGTGCTGCGGCCCGGCGGCATTTTCTGCCTTTATGGGCCGTTCAACTACGGCGGTGAATACACCAGCGCCAGCAACGCCCAGTTCGACCGCTGGCTGCGCGCGCGCGATCCGGCCAGCGGCGTGCGCGATTTCGACGATCTCGACCGGCTGGCCGAAGCCAGCGGCTTGCGCTTGGCGGATGACTGCCCGATGCCGGCCAACAATCGAACTCTGGTTTGGGCGCGCGGATAAAACCGCAACAGCCGCTCTGCGTGTCGCTCTGCGCTCCCCAAAAACCAAGGGCGCGCAACCTCCATAGCACATCCCAAAAAGCGTCCTACACTGTTAATTGACGGGTATCGGGCGACTTTTTCAAGGCCGCTCGCCTTGGGTTTTCCAGCGAATCATCACCGCTTTGGAGGCGACCCACGACATGCCGAGCCCACCCTCCACTTTCGCCGCCCCGGAACCGGGAACTCCGCTGGTCGGCATCATCGCCAACCCGGTGTCCGCGCGCGACATCCGGCGGATCGTGGCCAACGCCAGCAACCTGCAACTGGCTGACCGCGTGAACATCGTGTTGCGCGCGCTCAGCGCCCTGGCGGCCCTCGGCGTGCC
>JAEUPW010000024.1 GCA_016790045.1 Candidatus Competibacteraceae bacterium | reverse complement strand
CCGCGACCGCCTGACCGCTGCGGTTCATGAAGGTCATGGGCTTGAGCAGCCACAACTCGCGATCATCCAGCCTGATCCGACAGGCATCGCCGTGATATTTGGATTCCGGGCGAAATGGGCCGGAGTAGTGGCGGGCCAGCGCATCCACCAACCAAAAACCCACGTTATGGCGGGTTTCGACGTATTGCGGTCCCGGATTGCCCAAGCCCACCACCAAGCGCAGCGGCGGCAGCCGGTCGTTGCTCCCGTCGCGCGCGGGAGCGGCGTTTGCGGCAGAAAAAGAAGCGGGCAAGCGGGCCTCCCGGACGGATCACGCTTCAGGCGTCGCCGCGGCCGCATCCGCGCCCGGTTCTTCTTCGCCGCCTTTCGCGTGATGGATGCTGACCACCACCACGTCCTGCTCGGAGCCGGCCTCGACCTGCGTGGCCAGTTCCACGCCGGCGGGGAGCGCAATTTGCGACAGGTGCAGCGCGTCGCCGATCCCCAGTTCGGCGATATCGACCTCGATGAATTCCGGCAAGTTCTTGGGCAAACACACCACTTCAATATCGATCAGCGCGCGAGTGACGATGCCGCCTTGCTGCTTGACGCCGCGCGCGGTTTCTTCGTTGAGGAAATGCAGCGGCACATGCACGCTCAGCTCGCGGTCCGCGCTGACGCGCAGGAAATCGATGTGCAGGATGGTCGGCTTGAAGGGATGACGCTGCAAGTCCCGCAGCACGACGCTCTCGGAGCGATCCCCCAAATGCAAGGTCAGAATGTGCGAATAAACGGCTTCATTTTTCAGTTGATTCAGCACGTCCAAATGGCTTAGCACCAGCGGTTGCGGTTCTTGTCCGCCGCCGTAAAGAATGGCCGGCACCTTGCCGGCGCGGCGCAGGCGGCGGCTCGCACCTTTGCCCAAATCGCCGCGCGCTTCGGCTTTCAGTTCAAACGTCACACTCATCGAAATAAACTCCTGAAATAAAAACACGACGCGCCCGCGACCAGGCGCGCCGTTGGGGATGAACCGCCCGCTCGATTGAGCCGGCGGCGGAAACTCACATAAACAGGGAGCTGACCGATTCCTCGAGGTGAATCCGGCGCATGGTCTCGGCCAGCAAGCCCGCCACGCTGATCTGGCGAATGTTGGTGCACGCCACCGCTTCGGGACGCAGCGGAATGGTGTCGGTGACGACCAGTTCGTCCAGCACCGAGGTGCGGATGTTGGTGGCCGCCGCTCCCGACAGCACCGCGTGCGTGCAGTAGGCGCGCACCGAGGCCGCGCCCCGTTCCTTCAGCGCTTTGGCCGCCAGACACAAGGTGCCGGCGGTATCGACCATGTCGTCCACCACGATGCAATGCTGGCCTTCGACATCGCCGATCACGTGCATGACTTGCGCTTGATTCGGCGCGGGCCGGCGCTTGTCGATGATCGCCAGCTCGGAATCGTCCAGACGCTTGGCCAGAGCGCGGGCGCGGACCACGCCGCCCACGTCCGGGGAAACCACCATCAGATCGCCAAGCCGGTGATCGCGGATGTCGCTCAGCACCATCGGGGTGGCGTAGATGTTATCCACCGGCAAATCGAAAAAGCCCTGGATTTGGTCGGCGTGCAGATCCACCGTCAGCACCCGGTCCACGCCGACGCTGGTGATCATGTTGGCGACCACCTTGGCCGAAATCGGCACGCGCGCCGAACGGGGCCGACGATCCTGCCGGGAGTAGCCGAAGTAGGGGATGACCGCCGTGACCCGCACCGCCGAGGAGCGGCGCAGCGCGTCAGCCATCACCAGCAGTTCCATGATGTTGTCGTTGGTGGGATAACAGGTGGGCTGGACGATGAAAACGTCTTTGCCGCGCACGTTTTCCATCAATTCGACCATCACCTCGCCGTCGCTGAAACGGCCGACCACGGCTTGACCGAGCGGCAGTTGGAGGTGGCTGACGATATCGCGGGCCAGTTGCGGATGGGCGTTGCCCGCGAACACCATCATTCGACCTTCGTACACGGCGTGTTTTCCCCGCTGTCGGTGGGCTTCGGGAAGGTGGCTGGGCCGCCAGGATTCGAACCTGGGAATGCCGGATCCAAAATCCGGTGCCTTACCGCTTGGCGACGGCCCAAAAATTCGGTGACGCTTTCAACGAACGGAGCGCGCCCGCAGCAACCGTTCTTGCAACGGCGAGCGATTGCGGCCCCGGGCGACGAACCCGCTCCAATCCGGCGGCAATTGCCGCAAGACCCGCCGGGCGTCGGCTTCATCGGGAAAGGCGGCGAACACGCAAGCGCCCGTGCCGGTCAAGCGCGCCGGCCCGTGCCGGGACAGCCATGCGGCCGCTGCGGCGACTTCCGGATAGCGGCGAAAAACCACCGGTTCGCAATCGTTGCCGCCAGCCCCTTTTAAGAAGTCCAATATTTTGATGGGAGGTGAGTTTCTTGTCAATTGCGGATCGGCGAAGATCGCGCCGGTGGCGACCTGACAGGCGGGCGTCAACACCAGAAACCAAGGTTCGTCCAGTTCGACCGCCGTCAGCCGTTCGCCGACGCCTTCCGCCCAGGCGGCTCGACCGCGAACGAACACCGGCACATCCGCGCCCAAGCGCAGGCCCAGCTCGGCCAGTGCATCCTCGTTTAAGCCAGTTTGCCAATAATGGTTCAGCGCCACCAAGGTCGTGGCCGCATCGGAACTGCCGCCGCCGAGACCGCCGCCCATCGGCAGCTTTTTGGCGATGGCAATGCTTGCTCCCGAGCCGCTGCCGGTGGCTCGCTGCAACAGCCGGGCGGCGCGCACGGTCAGATCGGCCTCGGGCGCCACGCCGGCAACATCGGTCTTGCGCTCGATGCGACCCCGATCGTTCGGCTCAAACCGCAGCCAGTCACCGCGATCCAAAAACTGGAAGACGGTCTGCAACAGGTGATAGCCGTCGGCGCGCCGGCCGACGATGCGCAACATCCGATTGAGTTTGGCCGGAGCCGGCCAGGCGGCATCGGGCGTTACAGCGTCCACCGGTCGATCACCAGTTTGACGCTCAAATCCTGACGGCGGGCGACGATGCGGGCGGGCAACAAGGTCGGGGATGCCGGCGCGTAATCCGGGTATTCGATGATCCAGCCCTGTTGTTCGAGGCGGAGCAAGCGGCCGTTGCGGTCGGTTTGCGAGGCGGCGACGGGGCCGGGTTCCGGCACGCCGCGAATCCAGTAGCGCAAGCCCTCGACCGGAAGCCGGACGCCGATGGCCTGCTCCAGCAGGCTGTCGGGATCGGACGCGGTCTGGCTCTGGCCGTCTTGGGTTTGAATGCTGACTTGCCGGTCGTCGCCTTCGATCAGAACCCGGCCCTGACCGAGCGGGCCGATCAGATCGATGCGGTAATCCTGTTCTCGTTGCGCCCATTGAAAATTGGCGTGCCAGCCGTCCTGGCCGTTGACGACTCCGATCCGGCCGGCCGCTTGCCAGCGGGTCAGTCGCATCAATTCTTGCTGGCGGGCCGTCCAGGCGTTTTGCGAGTCGGCGGTTGGCGCCGGCAAAACCGCGCAGCCGGCCAGCCACGCCATCAACGCCAGCGGGGCGATCCGGCCCGCTGCGCGGCGGGCGGGCGACGTGGAACAGAGGCTATAAAAGCGATTGAAATAGGCGGGCATCGCGGCTCGCTACCAGCCAAACCGTTTTTGCAGCTCGCGCAAGTGGCGGCTGTCCGGCTGCTTGGTCAGCGCCGAGCGCCAGATCCGCTTGGCCTCGTCGCGCTGGCCGTTGACCCATAAAACTTCGCTGAGATGGGCGGCGATTTCGGCGTCCGGGTTAGTCCGGTAAGCGCGGCGCAGGAACTCCAGGGATTTGCCGGCGTTGCCCAGGCGGTAATGGATCCAGCCCATGCTGTCGAGCACGGCGGCGTCTTCGGGCATCAGCGCCAGGGCTTGCTCGATGTAGCCCAGCGCTTCCTGATGGCGGTCGGTGCGGTCGGCCAAGGTATAGCCGAGCGCGTTGAGCGCTTGGGCGTTCTTGGGGTCGAGGGCGAGAATGGCGCGCAAGTCGCGCTCCAGAATGTCCAGCCGGTCGAGCCGTTCGGCCGCCAGGGCGCGCGCGTAAAGCAAATCCTTGTCGTTGGCGTGCGTTTCCAACGCTTTATCGAGGGTGTCGTAGGCTTCCTGGGCATGGTTCGCCTCGCGCAGCGCCTCGGCTTCGGCCAGATAGAGATTGATGCTGTTCTGCGGGTTGTTGCGGCGCAGCGAATCGAAATGTTGGCTGACCGTGCCGGTGTTTTCCAGTTTGGCCAGCACCGCGCCCATCCGCATTTGCGCGTTCAGGTAACGCTCCTCGCCCTTGACGCGCCCGTACCATTCGCGCGCTTTTTGGTAAGCGCCGCGCTGTTCCTCGATCCGGCCCAGTTCGTAATAGGCGTCCGCCAGCCGGGCGTTGCGCTTGATCAAATCCAAAAAATAGCTTTGCGCCAGGTCGAACTGGCGGGTTTCCGACGCCAGCAGGCCGAGCGCGTAAAGCGATTCGGTGTCTTTGGGATTCTGGTTGAGCAGGGTCGAGAATTCGCGGCGGGCCTTGTCCAGTTGGCCGGCCTCGATCAGCAAGCGGGCGTAGTTCATCCGCAGGTTGCGCTCGCGCGGCAGCGCGGCGACCGCTTTGGCCAAGCCGGCCAGCGCCGCCTCGCTGGCCCCCTGGTCCAACAGGATGTGGGTCCGAAGCTGGTGGGCGGGCGCCAGTTTGGGTTCTCGCTTCAAGGCCAGATCCAGCGCGGCGAGCGCTTGCGCGCGCTCGTTGGACGCCGCCGCCAGCAAAGCGAAATAGTATTGGGCGAAGGCCGAATCGGGCGCGCGGTCGCGAAACTGGCTCATGACCCGCAGCGCGGCCGGCTTGTCTTCCACCTGGCTCAGCAGCGAGGCCAGGGTCGCGTACCCTTGCTGCTTGTCCTTGGCGCTGGCGAGCCGGCGGACGCTTTCCAAATAGTCGGTGGCCTGATCCACCCGGCCGTCGCGCAGCAGCGCCAGCGCCATCGCTTGGCGGGCCTGATCGCTGTTGGGCGCGAGCGTTTGCCAGCGCCGCGCCAATTCGAGCGAAGCCGCGTTGTCCTTCATCAGCAGCGCCAGCATGGTGGCGCGCTCGGCGATTTGAGGGTCTTGGGTGGTTTCGGCCGCCCGGCGGTAATTGGCCAGCGCGACATCCAGTTGGTCGCGCTTTCCGGCCAGTTCCGCCGCCAGGATCTGGTAGGTCAGCTCCGCGCGCGGGCTGGGTTGCAAGGGGGCGCGGATTTCGTATTCCGGGGCCGGCGGTTCCGGCGCTTGCGCGTCCACCACCGTGGCGCAACCCCCCAGCGGCAGCAGGAGGCCGAAACTGAACAACTTCAAAAATTTATTCATCAGTAACCCATGCCTATCGCGCGGCATCAGCGGTTTGAAGCCCGTCCGAAACGGGGTTGGCGTCAGCGGTCGCCCGGCGTCGCCCGGCGCCGCCGACGGTTCGCAGCGCGGCCGTCAAAAATACGACCTTGTCAGTGAGCGGTTCTATCCCGCAAAATTCCATTAATTCCCGACCGGTCCCACACCATCTCCATGTCCCTGCTGGCGCTTGGCCTCAATCACCGGACCGCGCCCGTCGATGTCCGCGAACGGGTGGCGTTCGCGCCCGAACGGCTCGACACCGCCCTGCGGGATTTGCTCGATTGCGGCGGCGCTCGCGAAGCGGCGATTCTGTCGACCTGCAATCGTACGGAACTTTACTGCGGCCTGAAAGAAGCAGACGACCGGCGGGTGACGCAATGGCTGGGGGAGTACCACCGGCTGCGGGCGGTCGATTTGCAGCCTTATTTGTATCAGCATACCGGACAACGCGCCGTGCGCCATCTTTTGCGGGTCGCCGCCGGACTGGATTCGATGGTGCTGGGCGAACCGCAAATTCTCGGTCAGGTCAAGGCCGCCTATCAAACCGCCAACAGCGCCGGCACCCTGGGCGCGCTGCTGGATCGGCTGTTCCAGCACACCTTCGCGGTCGCCAAGCAGGTGCGCACCGATACCCGGATCGGCGCGAGCCCGGTGTCGGTGGCGTTCGCGGCGGTCGGCCTGGCCAAGCAGATTTTCGCCGATCTGCCCAAGCGCGCCGCGCTGCTGATCGGCGCGGGCGACACCATCGAATTGGTCGCGCGGCATCTCCACCAAAACGGCATCGGCCGGCTGGTGGTGGCCAATCGCACCCTGGAACGCGCGCACGCGCTGGCGGCGGGATTTTCGGGCTACGCCATCGCCCTGGACGAAATTTCCGCCCATCTGGGCGAGGCCGACATCGTCATCGCCGCGACCTCCAGCCCCGGCCCGATGCTGACGGCGGCGCAAGTGCGCGCTTGCCTGAAGCCGCTGCGCCGCCGCCCGATTTTCATGCTCGATCTGGCGGTGCCGCGCGACATCGAGCCGGGCGTGGCGGAATTGGACGACGTGTATCTGTACACGGTGGACGACCTCAGGGACATTATTCAGGAAAATCTGCGCTCGCGACAGACCGCCGCGCGGCAGGCCGAGGACATCATCGACCATCAGGTCGAACAGTTCATGGCCTGGATGCGCGTCCGGGAGAGCGTCGCCAGCATCGACCTGCTCCGGCGGCGGGCCGAAGCGATCCGCGATCAGGCCGTGGCCCGCGCCCTTCGCCAAATCGGGCAGGGCAAGAATCCCGCTGACGTGCTGGCCGTGCTGGCCGATGCGCTGACCAACAAACTGATTCATCCGCCCTGCGCCGGCTTGCGCGAGGCCGCTGCCCGAGGCGATGCCGAGATGCTGGATTCGATCAAGAGCCTGTACCGGCTGGACGGCGCGGGGTCTCGCCGATGAACCCGTCGATGCTGTCCAAGCTGGAGCAGTTGGCGGGCCGCCACGAGGAAGTGAGCGCGCTATTGGCCGAACCCGAGGTCATCGGCGACAACGACCGGTTTCGGGCGCTGTCGGTCGAGTACGCGCAACTGGGGCCGGTGGTGGACGGTTTTTGGGCCTATCGTCGCGCCCTGGACGATCTGGCGGCGGCGCGCGACATGGCCGGCGACCGCGATCCCGAATTGCGCGCCTTGGCGCAGGAAGAGTTGCTGGACGCCGAGGCCCGCCGCGCCGAACAGGAGCGTGCGCTGCAACTGTTGATGCTGCCGCGCGACCCGCACGACGCCGGCAACGTGTTTCTGGAAATCCGCGCCGGCACCGGCGGCGACGAGGCGGCGCTGTTCGCGGGGGACTTGCTGAAGATGTACGCCCGCTACGCCGAACTGCGGGGCTGGAAGCTGGAGCCGCTCGGCGAGAGCGCCGGCGAGCACGGCGGCTACAAGGAAGTCATCACCCGGATCATCGGCCAGGGGGCCTATTCGCGGCTCAAGTTCGAATCCGGCGCACACCGGGTGCAGCGGGTGCCGGAGACGGAGGCGCAAGGCCGCATCCACACTTCCGCCGCCACGGTGGCGGTGCTGCCGGAGTTGGCGGAAGTGGAGGAGATCGACATCAATGCCAGCGACTTGCGCATCGACACCTACCGCGCTTCCGGAGCGGGCGGCCAGCACGTCAACAAGACCGATTCGGCCATCCGCATCACCCATCTGCCGAGCGGTATCGTGGTGGAGTGCCAGGACGAACGCTCCCAGCACAAGAACCGGTCGCGGGCGATGTCGCTGTTGCAGGCCAAGCTGCTGGCGTCAGAGCGGGAAAAGCAGACCAGCGCGCAAGCGCGTTCCCGCAAGTTGCAAGTCGGCAGCGGCGACCGCTCCGAGCGCATCCGCACCTACAATTTCCCGCAAGGCCGCGTCACCGATCACCGCATCAACCTGACCCTGTACAAATTGGGCGAGGTGCTGGAAGGCCAGCTCGACGCCGTCATCGAACCGCTGATCCAGGAATATCAGGCCGACCAACTGGCGGCGCTGGCCGAGTGAGCGATTCCACCCTGGGCGGCTTGCTGGCGGATGCGGTGCGGCGGCTGAGCGGGCGCAGCGACACGCCGCGCCTGGACGCCGAACTGCTGCTGGCCGAGGCCCTGGACTGTTCCCGCACGCATCTGCTGGCCTGGCCCGAGCGGGAGCCGAAGGCGGAACAAGCCGCCCGTTTCAAGGCTTGGCTCGAGCGCCGGCTGGCCGGCGAGCCGGTGGCCTACCTGCTCGGCCGGCGGGAATTCTGGTCGCTGGAGTTGGCGGTCACGCCCGCAACCTTGATCCCGCGACCCGAAACGGAGTTGCTGGTGGAACTCGCGCTGGCGCGATTGCCGGCGGATCGACCGGCGGCGGTGGCCGATTTGGGCGCCGGGAGCGGGGCTATCGCGCTGGCGCTGGCGGTGGAGCGCCCGCTGGCCCGGTTCGTCGCCACCGACCGCAGCCCGAGCGCTTTGGCCGTCGCGAGCGCGAACGCGGCTCGGCTGGGCATCGCCAATGTCGAATTCCGTCAAGGCGATTGGTGCGCGCCGTTGCTGGGCGAGCGGTTCGCGATGCTGCTTTCCAACCCGCCCTATGTCGCGCTGGCCGATCCGCGCTGGCGTTCGGGCGAATTGCGGTTCGAGCCGCCCGAGGCTTTGGTGGCGGGCGAGGATGGCCTGGAGGCCTTGCGCGCCATCATCGCCCGCGCGCCGGATTTTTTAGGGCCGAGCGGGTGGTTGCTGTTGGAGCACGGCTACGATCAAGGGGAAACCGTGCCGGCGCTGTTGCGGCAGCGCGGTTTCGTCGAGGTGGCCGACCACCGCGACGCCGCCGGTATCAGCCGGTGCGCTTGCGGCCGCTGGCCGGGTTGAAAAATCGCCTGCCGGGGTATAGGGTTATGGTGGAGTCGATCGTGAAGCTTAGCGCGATTTAGCAGCCTTGGAGGAGGGCGTCATGCGCGCCGATACCGAAGAGCTGTACAAGCACCGCACCATCCAATTCTGCCAGTTCCATCCCGATCCGGATCAGGCTCGCTCGGCGGCCCGCTGGTTGCAAAGCGTGGCCGGCGTTCAAACCGTCGAGCCGTTGCCGCCGCACGCCTTGGCGCTGGTGTACGACCTGCGCCGGATCACCTTGGAAAGCATCGAAACCGCCTTGAGCGACCTCGGCTACCACCTCGACAACAGCCTGCTGTGCAAGCTCAAGCGCGCGCTATTTTATTACGCCGAGGAAACCCAGCGGGAGAATCTGGCCATCGTTCAGGAAGGCGAGATCATCCAGCGGGAAGTGTTCGTCAACCGCTACCAGCGGGCCACGCACGGCTGCCGCGATCCGCAGCCGGAATATTGGCGGGAATACCAGTAAGGCTCCCGGATAAACCTCCGCCGAGGGTGGGATCGAGAGCAACGCGCGCCCATAATCCACCCGATGCGCCGAGATTGCGGTATCCTCGCCAACCGTTTGGTCAATCCGTGGAGATCGCACATCATGAAGCGCATCGCATTGGGGTGTTTGGCGTTCGGCGCGCTGGCGCTGACGGCTCAAGCCGAGGAGATCGGCAGCGTCGATACCGTCTTTAAACTGCTGGGGCCGGATAACAAGATCGTCGTCGAAGCGTTCGACGACCCCAAGATCGATGGCGTGACCTGCTACATCAGCCGCTCCAGGACCGGGGGCATCAAAGGCGGATTGGGATTAGCCGAAGACACGTCGGATGCCTCCATCGCCTGCCGGCAGGTCGGCCCCATCAACATCAAGGAAAAATTCAAGGACGGCGAAGAAGTGTTCACCGAACGCCGCTCGTTGCTTTTCAAGAAAATGCAAGTGGTGCGCTTTATGGATGAAGCCCGCAACACGCTGATTTATCTCGTCTACAGCGACCGGGTGATCGAGGGTTCGCCGAAAAATTCGGTCACGGCGGTGCCGATCATGCCCTGGGGCGCCGCCGCTCCGGCTAAAACGGCGCCCTGACCGAAAGCCGACGCTGCCAGCGGCGCTATGCCCTTGCCCGTTCGCCTTCGTCGCGCCCTGTGTTGGGTGGCGTTGGGCTTGCTGGTCGAGCCCGCGCCGCTTTACGCCGACATGTCGCTGTGGGCGGCGCTTCGTTCCGGCGAGGCCGTGGCGCTGATCCGCCATGCTGTCGCGCCGGGGGTCGGGGATCCGTCCGGTTTCAAGCTGGAGGACTGCGCGACCCAGCGCAATCTTTCAGAATCGGGCCGGCGGCAGGCGCGCCAGATCGGCGCGGCCTTCCGCGAAAACGGCGTGACGCGCGCGAAAGTGCTAGCGAGCCGCTGGTGCCGGTGCCTGGAAACCGCGCGGTTGCTGGAGCTGGGTCCGGTGGAAGCTTATCCGCCGCTCGATTCGTTTTTTTCCGATCCCGAACGCGGCGTCGCGCAGACGGCGGCGGTGCGGGATTTTTTGCGCCAGCCCGGCCCGCTGCCGCCGCGCGTGCTGGTCACGCATCAGGTCAATATCACCGCCTTGACCGGCGTGGTGCCGGACTCGGGCGAGATCATCGTCATTAGACCGCTGGCGGATGGCGCGGTGGAAGTCATGGGGCGCTTTTCGCCGGCGCGGGATCGGCCGCGCTCGGATTGACCCCCAGCCGCGCCAGCAATCCGTCCAGCACCGGCCCACAGGCCAGGTTCAACTTCAGCGCCAGATCGTTGTCGGCCCGCGTGCGGCCGAGGTTCACGGCGGCGACGGGCTGACCCCGCTCGACGGCCAACTTGCAGAACCGGTAGCCGGAAAACACGGCCAGCGACGACCCGACCACCAACAAGGCCCCGGCTTCGCTCAGCCGCTGGCAAGCCCGCTCTACCCGCAGCTTGGGCACGGCCTCGCCGAAAAACACCACCGCCGGTTTCAACAGGCCCCCGCAGTTCGGGCACTCGGGCGGTCGAAAATCGCCGAAATCCATCCGCTCCACATCGGCGTCGCCATCCGGGGCCAACGCTGACGCCCGCGCCGTGAAATCGGGGTTGCAGGCCGTCAACAGCTCCTGAACGGCCGCGCGCGACCCCCGATACGGGCATTGCAAGCAAACCACGGCGTCGAGCCGGCCGTGCAGGTCGATGACCCGTCGGCTGCCGGCCCGCTGGTGCAAGCCATCCACATTTTGGGTGACCACCTGGTGGACGAATCCCGCTGTTTCCAGGGCGGCCAAGGCGCGATGGGCGGTATTGGGTCGAGCCTCGGCGAAAGCCGGCCATCCCGCCAGACTGCGCGCCCAGTAGCGGCGGCGGGCCTGTTCGCTGCCGACAAACTCCTGATAGCACATCGGCTGTTGGCGTTTCCAAGCGCCGTTGGCGTCCCGGTAGTCGGCAATGCCGGAATCGGTGCTGCAACCGGCTCCGGTCAAGACCAACAAAGTTTGGTGACGCGCGACAAAATCCGCCAATGCGTCTATCAGGCGGGAGGCGACCGCTTCTATCATCTACGAGTCACTGCTATGCGTTGGGAGGGTAGTTGTTAAGAATTTATCTCATTTGCTATTTTAAAATAACCAAAAATCTTGTAAAAATAGGCTGTACTGAAATTCGTGGGCATACTATTTGCTAGTATTTTCGAAAATTTAATGTAATTTTTTTAAAGCTATCGATCTATTTAGATGACTAGATACGCATTTTTAGTGGAATGATTAGAGTTATCTGACTACAAGGTTTTGATGATGATTCCTGAATTTGGCGAAAATTATACTTTTCAATGGGATGATTTGGGGGACATCGAATTCGGTCGTCCCAATCTGGGCCAGAACGTGCCGGTCGTAGTCTATCGCCTCTCGCAATACACCATGCGGGAGGTGTTGGCCCAACGGTATGGGGACGAAACGGCAGCGGCCATCCTGCGCGACGCCGGATGGATTTCCGGACGGGAGTTTTGTTTGAATCTCTTGAATCGGGAACAATCCTTTAGCGCGTTTATGAGCGAAGTGCAAACCAAGCTCAAGGAGTTGGGCATCGGGGTACTGCGGGTCGAAAAGGCCAATCTGGACCAACTGTTATTCACTCTGACCGTTTCCGAGGACTTGGACTGTTCGGGATTGCCGCTTTCCGGCACCACGGTATGCGACTACGACGAAGGCTTCATCGCCGGCCTGCTATACACTTATACCGGCAAGACCTTCTCCGCCAAGGAGGTCGACTGCTGGGCGACCGGCGACCGCACGTGTCGTTTTGAGGTCAAACCGGATACCGAAGTTGCGTGAACGAGCAGGATCGCCGGTATCTGGCTGCGGCAGCCGACGGAGTCAAACGCTTGTTGAACGCGCGCAACGCCGCGCCGCTGCGCCCCGCCGGACTGTCGCCCGAATTGCAAGCGTTCGGCGAGGCTTTTGACGATTTGCTGGGGCAAATGGAAGTGTTGCGTCATTTTGCCATCACCCTGGCCAACGGCGATCTCAGCTATGAAGCGCCGCCCAGGCAGCATCTGCTCGATCCCCTCAAGCAACTGCAAGCTCACCTGCGGCATTTGACCTGACAGACCCAGCAGATCGCCGCCGGCAGCCTCGGCCAACAGGTGGACTATTTGGGCGAATTCTCGGTCGCGTTCAATCAGATGATCGAGGGCCTTCGCGATAAGCGCATCGCCGAGGAAAAAGTTCGGCACCTGAGCTTGCACGATGCGCTGACCGGCCTGTACAACCGCACCTATTTCAACGAGGAGATCGAGCGGCTGCGCTCGGCGCGGGATTATCCGATCGGTTTTTTGATCGCCGATCTGGATGGCCTCAAGCCGGTCAACGACGCCTACGGCCATCAAGTCGGCGATCTGTTGATCCAGCGGGCGGCGCGGGTGTTGGAGCACGGCGTGCGGACCGAGGATGTGGTGGCGCGAATCGGGGGCGATGAATTCGTCGTGATCCTGTACCAGACCGACGGCGCGCAAGCCGAGGGGGTCATGGATCGCGTCCACAACGCCGTTGAAGCGTACAACCGGCGCAACGAAAAACTCCCGGTTTCGCTGTCGCTGGGCGCGGGCATCGCTTTCGAAGCGGCTTTGCTGGATGAAGCTTTGCGGCAAGCCGACGAGGCGATGTACCGGGACAAAATCCAACGCAAGGGTCAGAGCCGCAACCGGCCCCGCAGCAATAAAGGTTCGGGTTAGCCCCTCACAGCAGCAGCGCGACAGCGTGGACGGCGATGCCCTCGCCGCGACCGATGTAGCCCAACCGCTCGGTCGTGGTGGCTTTGACGTTGACCCGGTCCGGCGAAAGATTCAGATCGGCGGCAATGTGGGTTTGCATCATCGGGATGTGCGGGGCCATGCGCGGGCTTTGGGCGATGAGGGTGGCATCCACGTTGCCGACCGCAAGCCGCTGTCGCCGAACGAGATCCGCCACCCGCCGCAGCAGAATCCGGCTGTCGATGGCTTTGAACTCGGCGCTGCTGTCGGGAAAATGCCGGCCGATATCGCCCAGGGCTGCCGCCCCCAGCAGCGCATCGCAAACGGCGTGCAGCAGCACGTCGCCATCGGAATGCGCGATCAGGCCGCGCGAATGGGGGATGCGGACCCCGCCCAACATGATGAAATCACCCTCGCCAAAAGCGTGCACATCAAAGCCGTGGCCGATGCGCATCTCACTGATCCAAATCGCTGGAGCCGGCGCCGGGCGCCGACGTCCGGGCGAGAAAAAACGCCGCCAACGCCAAATCTTCCGGGCGGGTGATTTTGAGGTTATCGGCCCGACCTTCGATCAAACGGGGCGCGAACCCGGCCGCTTCCATCGCCGCCGCCTCGTCCGTGACCAGCAAGCCGCGCGCCAGCGCCGCTTGCAGCGCGGCATGCAACGGCTCCAGCCGAAACATCTGCGGGGTCAGGGCGTGCCACAGCCGCGAGCGATCCAGGGTGGCCGCGCTGCGATCGTCGGCCTCGGCTCGCTTGATCGTGTCGCGGACCGGCACCGCCAACAACCCGCCGACCGGATCGTCGGCCAGTTCGCGCAGCAATCGATCCAAATCCGCCGACGTCAGGCAAGGCCGGGCGGCATCGTGGACCAGCACCCAAGCGTCCGGCGCGGCCCGCTCGCGCAAGGCATCCAGACCGTTCAGGACCGAATGGCAGCGTTCCACGCCGCCGGTGACGGCCAGCACCGGTTTTTCGGTTTCAAGCTGGGCGGCGATGGTCGGCCAGCGGCGGTCGGCGGCGTCCACGGCCACCGCGACGCCGGCGATGCGGGGGTGGTGGAGCAGCGTGGTCAGGGTGTGGGCGAGCACCGGCCGACCGCGCAGGGGCAAATACTGCTTGGGGACGGTCGAGCCCATCCGCCTGCCCGCGCCTGCGGCCGGCACCAAAGCCCAATAGGCCGGTTCGGGTCGAGCGGCGCGCGCGGTCACTTGGGTTTGGCGGGGGGCTTGGGGTCCGGCGCGGCGGGTTCGGGTTTTTCCAGCAGCCGGTAGAAGGTTTCATCCTGACGGATCATGCCCATCTCGGAACGGGCGCGTTCCTCGATTGCGGTCATCCCGGTTTTCAGATCCTGAATGTCCGCTTCCAGCGCCCGATTGCGCTCGTTGAGCGCGGCGTTTGCTTCGGTTTGCGCTTGCACGGAGACGCGCAGGGCATAGCTTTGCCGGACGCCGTCCTCATCGATCCACAGCAGGTACTGCAACGCGAGCAACGCGGCGATCAAGGCCGCGACCAGAATCTGCATAAGGGGGTTGATCTAGCAAGCCGAGAGTGAATGAGCGTAGCGGCGAGGCCGGATCGCGCCGGCGCCTGCAAACGCGAACCCCCGTCCCGAAACCGGGAAGGGGGCGGAAAGCGGCGGTTCGCGAGAAGGCCCGCGCGTTCCGCGGCGCTGGAGGATCGCGCCGCCGCTTTCAGGGCGCGCCGTTCAGCTCGGGAACACGTTGAACGCCTTCTTGCCAGGGTAAACGGCGGCGGAACCCAGCTCGCCTTCGATCACCAGCAAGCGGTTGTACTTGGCGATGCGGTCGGAGCGGCTGAGCGAGCCGGTCTTGATCTGGCTTGCGGCGGTGGCCACGGCCAGATCGGCGATGGTGGTGTCTTCGGTCTCGCCGGAGCGGTGCGAGGAGATCGAGGTGTAACCGGCGTCGGCGGCCATCTTGATCGCGGCGAGCGTCTCGGTCAGGGTACCGATCTGGTTGACCTTGATCAGGATCGAGTTGGCGATGCCCTGATCGATGCCGCGCTTGAGGATCGAGGTGTTGGTGACGAACAGGTCGTCGCCGACCAACTGGATTTTCTTGCCCAGCACCTTGGTCAGATAGGCCCAGCCGTCCCAGTCGCTCTCGTCCAGGCCGTCTTCGATGGAGACGATGGGATAGCGGCTGACCCAGTCGGCCAGCTTGTCGGCCATTTCGTTGGAGGTGAAGGATTTGCCTTCGGCTTCCAGCGTGTATTTGCCGTTTTTGTAGAATTCGGAACTGGCGCAGTCCAGGGCGATGTAAATGTCTTTGCCGGGCGCGTAACCGGCGTTCTTGATGGCTTCCATCACCACTTCCA
This sequence comes from Candidatus Competibacteraceae bacterium, assembly GCA_016790045.1. Lineage (GTDB taxonomy): Bacteria > Pseudomonadota > Gammaproteobacteria > Competibacterales > Competibacteraceae > Competibacter_A. Next base: position 166 of record JAEUPW010000024.1, on the reverse strand, counting down.
GCGCCGCTTCGTTGGACGACAGGTTGGGGGCGAAGCCGCCTTCGTCGCCGACCGCCGTGTTCATGCCCTGCTTCTTCAGCACCGCCTTCAGGGCGTGGAACACTTCCGCGCCCCAGCGCAGCGCTTCGTGGAAACTGGGCGCGCCGACCGGCATGATCATGAATTC
>JAEUPW010000056.1 GCA_016790045.1 Candidatus Competibacteraceae bacterium | reverse complement strand
GGAAACCGGCATCAAGGTCATCGACCTGCTCTGCCCGTTCGCCAAGGGCGGCAAGATCGGCCTGTTCGGCGGCGCGGGCGTGGGCAAGACCGTCAACATGATGGAATTGATCCGCAACATCGCCATCGAGCACTCCGGTTACTCGGTGTTCGCCGGCGTGGGCGAGCGCACCCGCGAAGGCAACGACTTCTATCATGAGATGAAGGAGTCGAACGTGCTGGACAAGGTGGCGCTGGTCTACGGCCAGATGAACGAGCCGCCCGGCAACCGGCTGCGGGTCGGCCTGACCGGCCTGAGCATCGCCGAGAATTTCCGCGACGAAGGCCGCGACGTGCTGCTGTTCATCGACAACATCTACCGCTACACCCTGGCCGGCACCGAGTGTTCGGCCCTGCTGGGCCGCATGCCCTCGGCGGTGGGCTACCAGCCGACTTTGGCCGAGGAAATGGGCGTTTTGCAGGAGCGGATCACCTCGACCAAGGTGGGCTCGATCACCTCGATTCAAGCGGTGTACGTGCCCGCCGACGACTTGACCGACCCGTCGCCGGCCACCACCTTCGCCCACTTGGACGCCACCGTGGTGCTCTCCCGCCAGATCGCCGAATTGGGCATCTACCCGGCGGTGGACCCGCTGGATTCCACTTCCCGGCAGTTGGACCCGCTGGTGGTGGGCCAGGATCACTACGACACCGCCCGCGCCGTGCAGAGCACCCTGCAACGCTACAAGGAGCTGAAGGACATCATCGCGATTTTGGGCATGGACGAGCTGTCCGAGGAAGACAAGCTGGTGGTGGCGCGCGCGCGCAAGATCCAGCGCTTCCTGTCCCAACCGTTCTTCGTGGCGGAAGTGTTCACCGGCTCGCCCGGCAAGTATGTCGCGCTCAAAGACACCATCGCGGCGTTCAAGGGCATCGTCGCCGGCGAGTACGACCATCTGCCCGAACAGGCCTTCTACATGGTCGGCGGGATCGACGAGGCCGTGGAAAAGGCCGGCAAGCTCTAATGGGAAGGCGGCCCGCGAAGGGCCGCTTTCCTCGCCAACCGAGCAGGAGACGCACGCATGGCCATGACAATGCACGTCGATATCGTCAGCGCGGAGAAAGAGTTATTCTCCGGGCCCGCCGAGATGGTGACCGCGCCCGGCGAACTGGGCGAACTCGGCATTTTGCCTCGGCACAGCCAATTGTTGACGCGGCTTAAACCCGGTCAAGTTCGGGTCCGGCTTCAAGGCGGCGAGGAGCAACTGTTTTACGTGTCGGGCGGGTTGCTGGAAGTGCAGCCGAGCTTGGTGACGATTCTGTCCGATACCGCCGAGCGGGCGCGCGATCTCGACGAAGCGTCCGCCCAGTCCGCCAAGCAGCGCGCGGAGCAGGTGATGGCCGCGCATCAGAGCGATTTCGATTACGCGAGAGCCAAGGCTGAATTGGCCGAAGCCATCGCGCAGCTCCAAGCGATCGAAAAGCTGCGCAAATTGCGCAAATCCGGTTGATCGTCTAACAATAACAATATTTTATACCCCCTGTTAGGCCGCGACGCTGTCGCGGCCTTTTTATTTTCGGCGTCCGCTCGGGCGGGGCCGGGCGTCGGCGCGCGGGATTCCGCGCGCGAGGTCCGCTACAATAGGCGCGATTTTTCCAAGAGGTTTAGCGAACATGCAGCAGCTTTCGGTCGTGATCCTTGCCGCGGGCAAGGGCAAACGGATGGCCTCGGATTTGCCGAAGGTATTGCACGCGATAGGCGGCAAGCCGCTGTTGGCGCAGGTGCTGGCCACGGCCAGCCGACTGGACGCGGCGACTCGGGTGGTGGTGTACGGGCACGGTGGAGAAACGGTGAAAAAAGCTTTCGCCGACGAGCCCGATGTGATCTGGGTGGAGCAAGCCCAGCAACTCGGCACCGGCCATGCGGTGGCCCAGGCATTGCCGGCGCTCGACGCCGGCAGCGTGGTGTTAGTGCTCTATGGCGATGTGCCCTTGATCCAGGCCGAAACCCTGCAACCGCTGGTGGCGGATGCCCGCCAGGGCAGGCTGGCGCTGCTGACGGTCGAATTGGGCGACCCTGCCGGCTACGGCCGCATCGTCCGCGACGAGCGCGGGCGGGTGTCGCGCATCGTCGAACACAAGGAGGCGACCCCTTCGGAGCGCAACCTGCGCGAGATCAATACCGGCATTTTGGCGGTCGCGGCCGACAAGCTGGCGGGTTGGGTCGCCGAACTGGATAACGACAACTCGCAAGGGGAGTATTATCTGACCGATATTATCGCCCTGGCGGTGCGCGACGGCGTGGCGGTCGAGGCGTTTACGGTCGCCGAGCCCGCCGAGGTGCAAGGGATCAACGACCGCCAGCAACTGGCCGAGCTGGAGCGATTTTACCAGGCCAGGCAAGCCGAAAGGCTGCTGGCCAACGGCGCGACGCTGCTGGACCCGGCGCGCGTCGATGTCCGGGGTACGCTCGTCACCGGCAAGGATGTGATCATCGATGTCAATGTGGTGTTCGAGGGCGCGGTAAAATTGGGGGATCGGGTGCGGATCGGGCCGTTTTGTCTGATTCGGGATGCGGTCATCGGCGATGACGTCGAGATTTTGTCGCATTGCTGGATCGACAGCGCCGAAGTGGGCGCGGGCGCGCATATCGGGCCTTTTGCCCGGTTGCGACCGGAAACCCGCTTGGCGGCGGGCGTGCATATCGGCAATTTCGTCGAGACGAAAAAAGCCGAGATTGGCTTGGGCTCCAAGGTCAATCACCTCACCTACATCGGCGACGCCGAAATCGGCGCGGGTGTCAACGTCGGCGCGGGCACCATCACCTGCAACTACGACGGGGCCAACAAGCACAAGACGGTGATCGAAGATAACGCCTTCATCGGCTCCAACAGCTCACTGGTCGCGCCGGTGCGGATCGGCAAAAACGCTACCGTCGGGGCCGGCTCCTCGGTCAGCGGCGAGGTGCCGGAAGGCGTTTTGGCCCTGACGCGGGCTCCGCGCAAGGATGTGGTCCATTGGGAGCGGCCGGTCAAGACCAAAAGCTAAAGCGTGAATCCCATCTGCTGAATGGCTGAGCCAACCCATCGATTCTCATGGTTAAAACCCGTTTTGCCCCCAGCCCCACCGGCTACCTCCATATCGGCGGCGCGCGCACGGCGCTGTTTTCCTGGCTTTACGCGCGCCGGCACGGCGGCCCGTTCGTGCTGCGCATCGAGGACACCGATCTGGAACGCTCCACGCCGGAAGCGGTGAACGCCATTTTGGAGGGTATGAACTGGTTGGGGTTGGATTACGACGAAGGGCCGTTTTATCAGACGCAGCGCTTTGATCGCTATCGCGAGGTGTTGCAGCAGTTGCTGCGGGAGGGCAAGGCGTACTACTGCTATTGCACCCGGGAAGAATTGGACGCCCTGCGCGAAGAACAGCGCAACCGCAAGGAAAAACCGCGCTACGACGGGCGGCATCGCGATTATCGGGGTCCGCCGCGCCAGGGGGTGGAGCCGGTGGTGCGGTTCAAGAATCCCGCCGACGGCGAGGTCGTGGTCCAGGATTTGATTCGCGGCGATGTCGTCTTTCAAAACGCCGAACTCGACGATCTGATCATCGCCCGCGCCGACGGCACTCCCACCTACAATTTCTGCGTGGTGGTGGACGACATGGATATGGGCATCACCCACGTCATCCGCGGCGACGATCATCTCAACAACACCCCGCGCCAGATCAACATTCTCAAAGCGCTGGGCGCGCCGACGCCCAAGTACGGCCACGTGCCGATGATTCTCGGCCCCGACGGCCAAAAGCTCTCCAAGCGGCACGGGGCCGCCAGCGTCATGGAATGCCGGGATTTGGGCTATTTGCCGGAAGCCGTGTTGAACTACCTGGTGCGCTTGGGTTGGTCGCACGGCGATCAGGAGATTTTTTCCTTGAGCGAGATGATGGCGTTATTCGATCTTTCGGGTTGCAATAAGGCTCCCTCGGCGATCAATCCCTCCAAACTGATCTGGCTCAACAAGCACTACTTGAAAACTCTCGATCCGGCCTTGGTGTCCCGCCATTTGAGCTGGCACATCGGCGAGCTGGGCATCGATCCCTCCCAGGGCCCGCCGTTGACCGAGGTGGTCAAGGCTTTCGCCGAACGCTCGGACACCTTGCGGGATCTGGCGGCGGCGGCGAAATTTCTCTATCAGGATTTTGAAGCTTACGAGCCCAAGGCGGCGGACAAGAACCTGACGGCCGCCGCCGCAGGGCCTTTGCAGCACTTGCGCGAAGCGCTGGCGGCCTTGACGGACTGGCGGGCCGAAGCGATTCACGCGGCGGTCAAGCAGGTCGCCGAAACGGCTGGCTTGGCGCTAGGCAAAGTCGCGCAACCGCTGCGGGTGGCGGTGTCCGGCGCGGCGGTGTCACCGCCCATCGATAGCACCTTGGAACTGTTGGGCCGGACCCCGACCCTGGCGCGGATCGACCGGGCGCTGGCGTATATTCGCCGGACCAACGCGGCGAAAGACTCAACGGGTGATTGACAGTTCTGTAAGAGTCTTTTAAATTAGCCGTCTCGGATTTTTGGGGCCATAGCTCAGCTGGGAGAGCGCCTGCATGGCATGCAGGAGGTCGTCGGTTCGATCCCGTCTGGCTCCACCACCCTCAACCGTCCCAAGTTGGCGGTTTATTTTTTCCCGCCTTTTGTCCCCATCGTCTAGAGGCCGAGGACACCGCCCTTTCACGGCGGTAACAGGGGTTCGAATCCCCTTGGGGACGCCACTATTCCCGCAATCGGAAAACCGCTCGGTTTTCCTGACG
>JAEUPW010000164.1 GCA_016790045.1 Candidatus Competibacteraceae bacterium | reverse complement strand
CGGGCGACGGGTGCCGGGCGTTCTGTTGAGCGGCGATCATGCCGCCATCGCCCGCTGGCGGCGGCGCGAGGGCTTGGGCCGGACCTGGCTGCGCCGGCCGGAGCTGTTGGCCTTGCAGACGCTGGATGCCGCCGATCAAGCCTTGCTGGACGATTTTATTCGGGACTATCGAGAGAAAGCGGAGAATGCCGGTCTGGCCGGGGATCTCGCGGAGCAACGTGGAGCGTGGTGTCATGAGCAAACTGGTTGAAGCCTTTGAAAAAGAACAGATGAACCGCGAAATCCCGGACTTCGGTCCCGGCGATACCGTGGTGGTGCGGGTCAAGGTGAAGGAAGGCAACCGCGAACGCTTGCAGGCGTTCGAGGGCATCGTTATCGCCAAGCGCAATCGGGGTTTGAATTCGGCCTTCACCGTGCGCAAGATTTCCCACGGCGAAGGCGTGGAGCGGGTGTTCCAGTCCTACAGTCCGGCCATCGCCGACATCACGGTCAAGCGCCGGGGCGACGTGCGCCGCGCCAAGCTGTATTATCTGCGCGGCCTCGAAGGCAAGGCGGCCCGCATCAAGGAAAAGCTGTCCTGATTTTCTCGGGAGCTGCACTGAACAGGGCGATCATTGCAGATCGCCCTTTGCGTTTTAAGGCGAGAGAAAACGATGGGCGATGAATGGGCGAGCTGGCTCGATCCGGTCCGAGCGTTGGCGGCGGACGCCAGCGAGCGGATTTTGGAAATCTACGCCACGGCGTTTGAGGTCACGGCCAAGGACGATCACAGTCCGTTGACCGCCGCCGATTTGGCGGCGCATCGCGCGATTGTCGCCGGCTTGGAGCGCCTGACACCGGGCATTCCGGTTTTGTCCGAGGAGTCGGCGGCCGTTTCCTTCGCCGAACGTTCGGGCTGGCGACGCTACTGGTTGGTGGACCCGCTGGATGGCACCAAGGAATTTGTCCGGCGCAACGGCCAATTCACCGTCAATATCGCGTTTATTGAGCGTCATGAGCCGGTGTTCGGAGTCGTCCGGGTGCCGGTCACCGGCGTCTGTTATTCGGCCGCGCGCGGCGCGGGCGCCTTCCGTCAAGAATCTGGCCGGCCGCCGCAACCGATTGCAGTCAAGCCCTTGCGGGCGGGCGAACCCGTGCGCGTCGTGGGCAGCAAATCGCACGGCGGGCCGAAACTGCAAAAATTCGCCGCCGGATTGGGAACGCACGAACTGGTCACTATCGGCAGCTCGCTCAAATTCTGCCAAGTGGCGGAAGGATCGGCCGATGTCTATCCGCGTTTCGGCCCGACCTCGGAATGGGACACCGCCGCCGCCCAAGCCATCGTCGAAGTCGCGGGAGGGCAGGTAGTGTCGATGGAAACCGGACAGCCGTTGCGCTACAACACGAAAGAGTCGCTGTTGAATCCGTATTTCATCGTCTACGGCGATGCCAGCCGCGCTTGGTTGAGCCACCTCCCGCCCGAGAGTTGAAGATGGGCAAAGCCAGCGGTTATCAAGCGATCATGGCGACGCCTTTGGGCCGAATCGGTGTTCGCATGCACGCCGACGCCATAAGCGCGCTGGATTTCCTGCCGGCCGATACGGCGGAGCAAGCGCCAGCGGATGCCGCCACCGGGGTCGCGGTAACGCAACTCCAGTCCTATTTTCGCGATTCGCGCTCGCCGTTGACGGTGCGATTGGCCCCGGTCGGGACCGCATTCCAGCAGCGAGTTTGGGCGGCACTGCACATGATTCCGGCGGGAACGGTATTGAGCTATGGCGAACTGGCGCGGCAATTGGGTACAGCCGCTCGCGCCATCGGCGGCGCTTGCCGGAACAATCCGATACCGGTTGTGATCCCCTGTCATCGGGTGGTGAGCCGGCGGGGTTTGGGCGGTTATGCGGGCGAAGTGGACGGCGATCTGCCGGGAATCAAACGCTGGTTATTGCGGCACGAGGGCGTGGTGATCGAAGCGAGATAGCGATTTACTCGGTTTCTTTCCCCTGGCGCAACCACCGCGTTTCCTCAGGATTTTGTGATGGCGTTACATCTTCATACAGCGTTTCGATGGCAGTGCTGAACGCCAGGCTCGACAGCTCCACCCGATCGCCTATCGCCAGCCTGCAATACCAGAGACCCCACACCGATACTCCGTGCGCACTTGTGGAGCAACCTGTCCGCTGGTGCTGGATGGGTTTAGCCGTTGCCGGGCTGACTTTTGGATTCCGCCACGCAATTGTTCCAGAAGCCCAACAAGGCTCTGAATTCGAGCGAATCATTCTTGCTGGAAATCCCTTCGGCGGCGGTCTTGGCCCAATCGGCCGTGGCGATCCCTAAGTATTCCGAATCCGACAGTTTGCTGCATCCCATCTGCCAGGTTCCAAACGACCGTGCCTCGATGGATTCGTCCAGTACTTTGATGATGTTCTTGTGCCGGGGATCGGCTTCGATGCGCGCGTACAGCTTATCCAGCTTATCTCTCGGCCCTTCGATGCATTGGATGAAAATCTTGCCGTGATGGAGCAGAACGCCGGTGATGCCGTCGCGCTGGTTGTTCTGGCGCGCGGCAAGCAGCAGTCGCTCCATGTCCGCCTCCGTAGGCGTTTGAATGGCATTACTAATGTATAGGATGTGAGCTAAGCTCTGATCGGTCATGGCAATGGTGTCCTTGCGATTACGTTAGGGAAATTTCAATCCAAGAGCCCAGTTATCGTCAGAACGCATATAAAGCTTCCGTTTGGTTATTAAGTTTTTGATGAGCTTCATGGCCATTCAAAGACAACACGCTTAAAAACTTAATAATGCCTACTTAAAGATCTATAAATTTATTGAAATTCTAAAATTTGTCAATTCTAATTTACAATATTTTTGATCAAATAATTGCGCCTCGCCGGTCGGATCGAAGCGTCCGCCCGCAAGCGAGTTGCCTTGAAATCTCGCCGTTCGACCGCATATCGGGGTGCAAACCGTGAACCCCATTGCAGGAGTCTGTCCCCATGACCGTTGAAGCTCACAAGGAAACCCTTGGTTTTCAGGCCGAGGTGCAGCAGTTGCTGCGCTTGGTCGCGCATTCCCTCTATTCCCACAAAGAAGTTTTCCTCCGCGAACTGATTTCGAATGCTTCCGACGCTTGCGACAAACTGCGGTTCGAGGCGCTGACCGACGGCGCGTTGTACGAAGGCGATCCCGACTTAAAAATTCGGGTCAGCTTCGACAAAGACGCCCGCACCATCACCGTCGCCGATAACGGCATCGGCATGGACCGGCAGGAAGTGATCGACAACATCGGCACCATCGCCCGTTCCGGCACCCGCCAGTTCATGCAGAAACTGACCGGCGATCAGGCCAAGGACGCCAATCTCATCGGCCAGTTCGGCGTCGGTTTTTATTCCAGTTTTATCGTCGCCGACAAGGTGACGTTGCGCACCCGCCGCGCCGGTTTGGGCGCGGAACACGGCGTGCTGTGGGAATCGACCGGCGAGGGCGAGTACACGCTGGAAACCATCGACAAGCCCACGCGCGGCACCGAGGTCACCTTGCATCTGCGCGAGGATGAGACCGAATTGCTGAACGAGTGGCAGTTGCGCTCGATCATCACCAAGTATTCGGACCACATCACCCTGCCGGTCATCATGCCCGTGGAAAAGCACGGCGAGGATAAGGACGCCCCGCCCACCATCGTGGACGAACGCATCAATCAAGCGGCGGCGCTGTGGGCGCGGCCCAAGCAAGAAATCAAGGAGGAGGAATACAAGGAATTTTACAAACACGTCGGCCACGATTTCGAAGATCCGCTGGCCTGGACCCACAACCGGGTCGAGGGCAAGCTGGAATACACCTCGCTGCTGTTCATCCCGGCCCGCGCGCCGTTCGATCTGTGGGATCGCGACCAGCGACACGGCGTGAAGCTGTACGTGCAACGGGTGTTTATCATGGATGACGCCGAACACCTGATGCCGCGCTATCTGCGTTTCGTGCGCGGCGTGATCGATTCCAACGACCTGCCGTTGAACATTTCCCGCGAAATCCTGCAAAACAGCAAGGTGGTGGACAGCATCCGCGCCGGTTCAGTGAAAAAAGTGCTCGGGCTGCTGGAAGACATGGCGCAGAACGACAGCGAAAAATACGCCAAATTCTGGAAAGAGTTCGGGCGGGCGCTCAAGGAAGGTCCGGCGGAGGATTACGGCAACCGCGAGCAGATCGCCAAGCTGTTGCGCTTCTCCTCAACCCAAACCGACAGCGCTGACCCGACGGTTTCCCTGACCGATTACATCGGCCGGATGAAAGACGGGCAGGAAAAAATTTATTACATCACGGCGGAAAGCTTCGCCGCCGCCAAGAACAGCCCGCACCTGGAAATCTTCCGCAAGAAGGGCCTGGAAGTGCTGCTGCTGACCGACCGGGTCGACGAGTGGTTGATGTCCCACCTCAACGAATTCGAGGGCAAGCCGTTCCAGTCGGTCGCCAAGGGCGCGCTGGATCTGGACAAGATCGCGTCCGAAGAGGAAAAGCAGGAGCAAAAACAGGCCGAGGACGAACACAAGGAGCTGTTGACGCGGGTCAAGGAAGCATTGGGCGATCAGGTCAAGGAAGTGCGAGTGTCCTCGCGGCTGACCGATTCGCCGGCCTGTCTGGTGGTGGACGAGTTCGCGCTCAGCGCGCATCTGGAACGGATGTTGCGAGACGCCGGCCAGAACGTGCCGATGAGCAAGCCTTATCTGGAGCTGAACACCCAGCATCCGCTGGTGGCGCGGCTCAAAGGCGAAGCCGACAACGGCCGGTTCAACGATCTGGCGCATTTGCTGTTCGAGCAAGCGGTGCTGGCGGAAGGCGGGCAGTTGGAAGATCCGGCCAGCTTCGTGAAGCGTCTGAACGCGCTGCTGCTAGCCATAGGCTAAGGGCGCGAGGAGGGAGTTGCGGTGATTCGTGACTCTCTCTTGGCTAAAATGGGAGGATGGCGCCGCTCCCCCAGGTCTTTTTGATGCTTAAAGGCTCGTGATGGGCCAGAAAGACATCATTTCCAAAAGCATTCTCAAGCGCATCCTGCTGGATATGGCGGTCTATCTGTTCAACTTGGAACTGGTGGACGCCGAACTGCTCTCGACCGAAGAGCAACGCATCGAGGATCGTCGCTCCGATCTGGTGGCGAAAGTGACACCGGTTCACGGCGATCCGTTTATCCTTCACTTGGAAATCCAAAACGCCAACGACGATCAAATGCCGGCGCGGATGCTGCGCTATCTGGCCGACATTCAGTTGGCTCATTCCTGCCGAGTTCACCAATGTCTGGTCTACATCGGCGCGGGCCGGTTGACTATGGCGGCCGGCCTGGAAAGCCCGCAGTTGCATTACCGCTACGAAATGCTGGACATGCGGGACATCGACTACCGCACGCTGTACGATAGCCAAAGTCCGGATGCGCTGGTGCTGGCGGTTCTGGGCGACTTTGGCGGCGACGATCCCCAGGACGTCGTGGTGCGCTTGCTGAAGAAACTGCGGTCGCTGGCCGGCCAGGATGAAGGGCGCCTGCGCGAATACCTGCAAATGCTGGAAGTTTTGGCCGACAACCGTCACCTTGGCGTCAACATTCAGGAGGCCTACGACATGCTACAGATCGACATCGAGCGTCTGCCGAGCTATCAGAAAGGCATGGAAAAAGGCATGGAAAAAGGCATGGAAAAAGGCGTGGAAAAAGGTGAGCGCCTCAAAGCCTTGCAAGTGGCCCGCGAGCTGTTGGCGCTGGGCTTTTCGACGGAGCAGATCGCCGCCATCACCCAACTCCCGCCGGTCGAAATCCAAAAACTGCAAGGATAGGAAGCCGGATCCTCGCCTATACGCTAACAGGCCAGCGACGCTTTTCGAACGCCATGCTGCTCGAAGCCGAAAATCTCTACGTCCGCTACGGCAATGTCCAGGCATTGCATGGCATCGACCTGCGCGTCAGCCAAGGTGAAATCGTCACCATTTTAGGCGCTAACGGCGCGGGTAAAACCACCACCCTGCGGGCGATCAGCGGCCTGCTGCGGCCTTGGCAGGGCGAAATCCGCTTTGAAGCCCAGCCGATCCACAAGCTGCCGGCCCATCGTCTCGTGGCGATGGGCATCGCCCAGTCTCCGGAAGGGCGGCGCGTGTTCGGCACGCTCACCGTCCGAGAAAATCTCGATCTCGGCGCGTTCAGCCGCACCGACAAGGCGCAAATCGCCAAGACCTTGCGCTGGATTCACGACCTGTTCCCGGTGCTGGCGCAGCGTCGCGACCAACTGGCTGGAACCTTGAGCGGCGGCGAGCAGCAAATGCTGGCCATCGGCCGGGCGTTGATGGCCAACCCGCGCATTTTGCTGCTTGACGAACCCAGCCTCGGCCTCGCGCCGCTGCTGGTGAAGGCGATTTTCCAGACCCTTTGGGAGATCAACGAAGCGGGCGTCACCATCGTCCTGGTCGAGCAGAACGCCCGCGCCGCCTTGAAGCTGGCGCACCGGGGCTATGTGATGGAAGTCGGCCGGATCGTGCTCGAAGATCGCGCCGATGCCTTGTTGGCTAACCCCGAAGTCCGCAACGCTTATCTGGGCGGCGGATGAGCGCTGGGCCTGACCGTCCAACCGCGTCAAACGAGGCCGCCACCGATTCCGTTCACCGCCGCGCCGTGTTGATGTTGCTGGCGACGGCGCTGCTGTGGAGTTTAGGCGGTCTGCTGATCAAATGGGTCGACTGGAATGCGCTGGCCATCGCCGGGATGCGCAGCCTGATTGGCGCGGCGGTGATCGGCCTTATATTTCGCAAGGAGCTGCGCTTTACCGGCTCGTTCGAGCAGATCGGCGCGGCGGTGGCTTACGCGGGCACGGTGGTGCTGTTCGTCGTCGCCAACAAGCTGACCACGGCAGCCAACGCCATTTTGTTGCAATACACCGCGCCGGTTTATGTGGCCCTGTTTAGCCCGTGGTTTCTGGGCGAGCAGGCCCAGCGCCGCGATTGGTTGAGCCTTGCCGTGATCTTGGTTGGAATGCTGCTGTTTTTCGGCGACGAACTCAGCTTCCGGGGCTATCTCGGCAACGGTGTGGCGTTGGTCAGCGGTTTCTGCTTCGCTTGGCTGACGCTGTTTCTGCGCCGCCACCGCGAGGAGTCGTCGATTTCGGCCTTGGTGCTCGGCAATTTGCTGGCTGGCGCCATCGGCTTGCCGTTCATGTTTCAATCGGTGCCGGACGCCGGCGGTTGGGTCGGTTTGCTGTTGCTTGGCGTGGTGCAACTGGGATTGCCCTATGTGATGTACTCGCTGGCGTTGCGTCAGGTGCGGGCGATCGAGGGGATTTTGATTCCGATGATCGAGCCCGCGCTCAATCCGGTGTGGGTGTTCTTGCTGTTGGGCGAAACGCCGGGACCGCTGGCTTTGGTCGGCGGCGCGATCATTTTGGGGGCGGTGATGTTCCGGGCGATGCGGTAACATTAAGCGAACTGACCGCTTCAAGGTGTTATCGGAGTTTGTTCATGGAACTCACCGCGCTGACCGCTCTTTCTCCCGTCGATGGCCGCTATGCCGACAAGACCGCCGAATTGCGGCCGCTGTTTAGCGAGTATGGCTTGATCCGTCATCGGGTGCTGGTGGAAGTGCGCTGGTTGCAGGCGTTGTCCCAATACCCTGGCATCCCCGAAGCGCCGCCTTTGAGCGCGCGCGCCAACGGCGCGCTCGAAGAACTGCTGAGGGCGTTCGAACCCGCCGACGCCGCGCGGATCAAGGCCATCGAACGCACCACCAATCACGACGTGAAGGCGGTCGAGTATTGGCTCAAGGAGAGAATCGCCGGCGACGCCGAACTGGAAGCGGTCGGCGAGTTTATCCATTTCGCCTGCACCTCGGAAGACATCAACAATCTGGCTTATGCGCTGATGCTGCGCGAGGCGCGCGCCCAAGTCCTGTTGCCGCAACTGGATCGCGCGCTCGACGCCATCGGCGCATTGGCCCGGCAGCAGGCCGAACGGCCGATGCTGGCCCGCACCCACGGCCAACCGGCCTCGCCGACCACGCTCGGCAAGGAAATGGCCAACGTCGCCTGCCGGTTGCAGCGGCAGCGGGCGCAACTGGCGTCGGTTCCGCTGTTGGGCAAGATCAACGGCGCGGTCGGCAATTACAACGCGCATCTGGCCGCTTATCCGGAACTGGACTGGGAAGCCTTCGCCCGCCGCTTCGTCACCGAAACGCTCGGTTTGGACTGGAACCCCTACACCACCCAGATCGAGCCGCACGACTACATGGCGGAGTATTTTCACGCGCTGATGCGCGCCAACACCGTGCTGCTCGATTTTTGCCGCGACATGTGGAGCTACATCGCCATCGGCTATTTCCGCCAGAAAACCGTGGCGGGCGAGGTCGGGTCCTCGACCATGCCGCACAAGGTCAACCCCATCGATTTCGAGAACGCCGAGGGCAATCTGGGCGTGGCCAACGCGCTGCTGGAGCATCTGGCGGCCAAGCTGCCGGTGTCGCGCTGGCAGCGCGATTTGACCGATTCGACCGTGTTGCGGACCTTGGGCGTTGGATTGGCGCATTCCCTGATCGCCCACCAATCCTGTTTGAAAGGCATCGGCAAGCTGGAAGTCAACGCGGCGGCGCTGGAGGCCGATCTGGACGATAATTGGGAAGTGTTGGCCGAGCCGATCCAGACAGTGATGCGCCGCTACGGGCTCGAACAGCCCTACGAGCAACTCAAGGCGCTGACCCGAGGCCAGCGGATCGAGCGCGAAACCCTGCGGGCGTTCATCGCCGATCTGGCGATTCCGGAAGAGGCCAAACAGCGCTTGCTGGCGCTGGCGCCGGCGACCTATACCGGCCATGCGGCCCAGCAGGCGCGCAACTGGTGATTTTGTCTATTTCGCGGAGGAGCTGACGGCGATGGCGGAATCCGATCAAGGCGCTCTGGCGCTCGATGGGCTGGAGGACAGCCGGCGGGCGGTGCTGACCCTGACGAACGAGATGCGGCGCACCTTGTATCTCTATACGCCGCTGGTGCGCCCCGAACTGTATAACGATGACGAGGTGCTGGCCGCCCTGCGCAATCGGGTGGTGACGCAGCCCAAGAGCCGCGTGCACCTGCTGTTGCCGCCCGCGCGGGACTGGCGCAACGGCTGTCCGGGCTTGGTGCGGCTGGGCGAACGCTTGACCACGGCGCTGGTCCTGCGCACCCCGAACCGGCGCGAACTGCCGGACCGGCCGGAGTTGGGGCAGGCTTTCGCCATCGCCGACGAGCGAAGCTTGCTGCACTTCAGCGACCCGCGCCGCCTGCTGGGCAGCTACCAACCGAGGCCCAGCGAGCGCATGAAGTCGTTGCTGGAGCTGTTTCGGGAGCTCTGGAACCGTTCCGAGGCCGATCCCGATTTGCGCTGGCTGGGCATTTAAGCGGGGCTGGAACTCCAGCGCGCGGACAGTTCCGCCCGGTTCAGCTCCAGCCACTGCAAGGCGATGATGGGCGCGGCGGAGCTGATGCGGCCGGCGCGCAACAAATCCAGCGCCTCGGCGCGGGAAACGACGCTGACCCGGATATCCTCATGTTCGGACGCCACGCCGCGCACGCCGCTGGCGACCGTTGACGCATCGACCCGCCCGCAGTAAAGCGTGATGGTTTCCGACGTGCCGCCCGGACTGACCAGGTAGCGGCAGATCGGCGCCAGCTCCAGGATTTCGCAGCCGACTTCCTCGCGGGTTTCGCGCCGCGCCACCTCCTCGGCGGTTTCGGCGGGATCGTCCATAATGCCGGCGACGATCTCCAACAGCCAGGGGCCGCCCGGATCGTCCAGCGCGCCGATGCGAAACTGTTCCAGCAGCACGACTCGATCGGCGGCGGGATCGTACAGCAGCACCGCGACGGCATGGCCGCGCTCCAGACACTCGCGGTTCATCTCGGTGCTCCAGCCGCCGGCGAACAACTGGTGGCGCAGCCGGTATTTTTCCAGGCGGAAAAAGCCGCTGTAGCCGATGGACTTGTCGAGCACTTCAAACCGATAGTTCATGAGCGTGTCCGGCGTGGAGAAGGGTAAACGCGAAGATGAGCGCCGATTGTAATCCGAACCAGGAGGCAACGCGCATGGCCCAGCGCGAATCGAACCGGCCGAGATCGAATCCTTGGTTTTGGCCGATGGTGGCGTTGGCGTTGGCGTTGGCGTTGGCGTTGGCGGGCTGCTCGCGCCAGCCCTCGCCGGAAACCGAAATCCGGGACCTGATCGCCAGAGCCGTCGCGGCCGCCGAGGAGCGCAACGTGCGCGACCTGCGCGGGATGATCGCGGACGATTACACCGACCGTCGCGGCCTCGACCGCAAGGCGCTGGAAAACGTGCTCAGGCTTCAGGTGCTGCGCCAGCAGTTCCTTCACCTGTTCGCTCGCGTCAGAAAGATCGAATTTCCCGAGCCGGAGCGGGCGCTGGCGAGCGTGGCGACAGCCATGGCCGGTCGGCCGGTGGAGGACGCCGGCGCGCTGGTCAACCTGAACGCCGATCTGTATCGATTCGAGCTGGAACTGGTGCGCCACGGTCGCAACGACTGGCGAGTGCGTAGCGCCGACTGGGAACCGGCGCGCCTGGACGACTTTTGGTAAAAGCGAATCGCGCCGCGCGGGTGACGGCGCGCCTAGCGCCCCTCGACGGTTGCGTCTGACGGCGCGGATACCAGGGTCGCCGTGACGTCTTCCGGCAGGCGCGCGAGCGGGTCTTGCCGGTAGAATGCCCGCAGTTGCCGGTAAACGTCGGGATAGCTTTGATCGATCCGCGCCGGCGTTGCGAAAAACGCTTCGCTCGCCAGGGCGAAGAATTCGCCGGGGCTTTCGGCGGCATAGGGATCGAGCGCCGTCGGTTCGCCCCGATCCACCTCGCGGCACAGCCGCTTGTAGGCCGTCTTGAAAGCGCGGCTCCAGTCCTCGACCGCCATGTCGCGGTGCAGAGGCGGCAGCCCGTTGACCTCGCCGTTCAGCATGTCCAGCTTGTGCGCCATTTCGTGGATGACGACGTTGAGGCCCGGTTCGGCGCGGGCCTCGGCGATGTCGGCCCAAGACAGCACCACCGGACCGCGCTCCCAGGCCTCGCCGATCAGCGGGCGATGGACGCTGTGGACCAAACCGATGGGATCGGTGTATTCGTGGCGGGCCAGAAAGCCCTCGGGATAGAGAATGATCGAATGCCAGCCCCGATAATAATCCAGTCCGAGATTGAGGATTGGCAGACAGGCTTGCGCGGCGATCAGCGGCCCCATCGGGGGTGCAAGGACGAGTCCGCCGGCGGGGTCCAAAGTCTTTTCGGCCAAAAACAGGCTCGCCAGATCGTGCAATCGCGCCAGCTCCGCCGGATTCAAGCCGGCCAACAGCGGCAGATCGGCCACCGTCGCCCGCCACAAGGGCTCGGCGATGCGAGCGCGTTCCAGCCGTCGCCGCCGCAGCCAATGGGTGATGGAGCCGAACATGAAAGGGTCTGATCCGGGTCGAAAGCGAGCGCTCAATCGGCCCGCTCGCCGCGCGCCTTGGCCTCCCGCACCCGCGCCAGATAGCGATCCGACCAGCGCGCCAGCGCGTAAATGGGATAGCCGATCACCGTGACCGCGAGCAGGATGAAGACGATCAGCGCCACCGCTTTGGGCAGCCGCCCCCACCATTCGTTGATGAAATACACCAAGCCCCAGATCAGCAAGCCGGTGATGCCGATGGAAACCAGAACAGGCAAAAGATCATCGCGTCGCATCGGAAATCTCGGTAACCCTAAAAAATCATGGTGGGCCATCGCCGCGCGGATCGCTCCGATCAGGCCCCTGTTTACACTATCACGTTCGCGCCCGATCCAGCCGCCGCGAATTTGACGATCCCTCGGAACCGCTACCGCAGTTTGGATCAAACGGTTCGAGGCTTTTCGACGGAGCCGACTTTTTCATTAGAACGTAATAAACTTATCATTTGCGCTTGAATTAAGGTCTCGGTTTTTCGTTACAACGCTGTTCAAAGGCTCATGAGACGTTCGCTGTTTCTGACGCTCCTCTACACGGCCGTCGCGTCGCTCTGGCTTTTTGGTCTGGATCGCCTGATGCTTTGGCCGGGTTCCGGGCCGGGGATCAACATGGCCCTGCAAGCTATCAAAGACTGGGGTTTGCTCGCCGGCACGGCATTGTTGATCTTTTTCCTGCCGCGCGTGCTCGAAGCCGAAAAACGCTTGGAGCGACGGTTGGCGCTGCCGTCACGCGCCGGCCGGATGCCGGCGGCGCTATTTTTGCTGCTGGCGGCGGCGATCCTCATACCGGTGAGCGGGGCCATCTATGAAGCCTTGCGGCAAGTCGGCAAAACGACGAGCCCCGCGCAGTTGCTGGCCTGGTTCACGTTCAGCCTGGCGCTCGCCTCGATCGCCGGTGCGGCCGCGATTTTGTTCTGGCGGCGCAACGCGAAAGCCCGCGCGCTGCTGGAGCGCCTGAGCAACGATCTGGAACGGGCGGCGTTGCGCCATCGCTTCGAAGCCCTGTTGCGACAATCGTTGGATGTGGTCGTGCTGCTGGCCGAGGACGGCACCATCATCGAGGTCAATGACCGGGTTCGAGACTACTACGGCCGCGCGCCGGAACAGTTGCGGGGCCAACACGTTCGGGAGCTGCGTTGCCCGAGTTGCCGGGAGCTGCTGGCGGACGACTACGACCGCGTCGCGCGCACGGGCGGCGCGGTTTTTGAAAGGCTGCACCTGCGCGAAGACGGAACCGCTTTCCCGGTGGAAATCAGCGCCAGGGCCATCAGCGACCAGGAGCATCGCTATTTCCAGTCCGTGGTCCGGGATATTTCCGAGCGCAAGCGAGCCGAGGCCGCGCTGGCGGTTCAGGTGCTGCGCTTTCGCGCCACCTTCGAACAGGCGGCGGTCGGCATGGCCCATGTCGCGCCCGACGGCCGCTGGTTGCTGGTCAACGATTGTTTTTGCCAGCTTCTGGGCTATTCCCGGTCCGAGCTGTTGACAAAAACCTTTCAGGCGATCACCCATCCCGACGATCTGGAGAAAGACGCGTGGGTTTTGGAGCAGCTCCTGGCGGACCATATCCAAACCTATTCCATGGAGAAACGCTACTTTCACCGGGATGGCGCCACCGTCTGGGTCAATCTGACCGTTTCCTTGCTGCGCAACGCCGAGGGAAGGCCGGAATACTTCATCGTCGTGATCGACGACATCACGCCTCGCAAGCGCATCGAGCGGCGTCTGGCGCGGATCAGCCGCTTCTATGCCGCCTTGAATCTCACCAACCAAATTCTTTTGCGCAGTAATCTGACCGCCGAACAACTGTTCGAGGAGGTCTGCCGGATCGCGGTGAAATGGGGCGAGCTTAAAGGCGCGTGGATTGGCCTGCTGGATTCCGCGACCCACCAATTGCGCGTGGTGGCCGCTTTCGGCGAATTGCGCGGGCGGTTGGCCTCGCTCGGCGAGCCGATCGCCGAAGGCGCGGAATTGCCCTACCGGCCGGCGCGCCAGGTTTTGAGCGACGGCGCGCACTCGCTCGACAACGATTTGCTCCACGGCCAAACCGAAGACGCGGGCTGGCAGATCCTGATGGCGACGACCGGCGTGCGCTCGTGCGCCGCGTTTCCGCTCAAGCGCGCGGGCGCGGTGATCGGCGCGTTCAGCCTTTATGCCTCGGAGCCCGAATTTTTCGACCCCGAACTGGTCGAGTTGCTCGACGGGATGGCCGCCGATGTGTCCTTCGCCCTGGATAACCTGGATCGCGAGGAGCACCGTCAGGGGGCCGAGAGGGCCTTGCGCGAGAGCGAAGCCCGCTATCGGGCTCTGTTCGAGGCCCACCCCATGCCGATGTGGGTCTACGATACGGCGACTTTGCGCTTTCTGGCGGTGAATGACTCCGCGATCCTCAACTACGGCTACACCCGCGAGCAGTTTCTCGGCATGACCATCGCCGCCATCCGCCCCCGGACCGAACTTCGCCGCTTGCGCCAGCAAGTCGCCCGATCGCGGGAAGGGTCGAGCCGTTCGGGGCCGTGGAAACACTGTCGGCGGGACGGGACTTTGCTGGAAGTCGACGTCGTCTCGCATCCCATCACCTGGGGCGACAGTCGCGCCCGCGTCGTGCTGGTTCGGCGGCTCTCCGAACAGCTCCAGCCAACGCGGCCGAAGCTGCCGTTGGGCGCGCTTTGCGAGCGAAACGATGCGGGGATTCTGATCAGCGACCGACAAAATAAGATCGTGTCGGTCAATCGCGCGTTCACCGAGATGACCGGTTATGATCTGGCGGAAATCCGGGGAGCCAATCCCAGAATTTTGTCCTCGGGCCGTCATGATCACCAGTTTTTCCGGGTGATGTGGACATCGCTCGGCGAGGTGGGGAACTGGCAAGGCGCAATCTGGAACCGCCGCAAGAACGGGGAAATCTATCCGGAATGGCTGAAAATCACGGCGCTGCGAGACGATAAAAACCAAATTAGCTGCTATGTCGCGATTTTTGAGGAGCTCTCGGAGCGCGGCGTGAAAGAGGATCGGCAAAGCGCGCGAAAATCCGCGCATTGAGCGCGTCGGGGCGGGTGGAAGGGCGCGGCGCGCGGCGGCTATACTGTTCGGCTCCGATTGTGGGTACATGCTGCGGGCATGGCTTGGCGTTTTGCCGGGCCATGCCCGCGTTTTTCCAGTCGAGCATCGAGACGCCGCACCTTGAGCACGCTTTATATTGGGCAGCACCGGGGTTTTTTCATGGGCCATTTGCCGGATATCGCCGAACACCGGCTCGGTTCCGCCGCGCTGTGCGTGGGCATCGACCGGCCGTTCGCCGTGCTCGAAAGCGAGGGCAACGCCTGGCGCGAGGGCCGCAGCGTGCTGATCCCGCCCGGCTGCTTGCACGAGGCCCGGATCGGCGGGGCGGTGATGGCGGTGTTGTTCGTCGAGCCGGAAAGCGAGGATTATCTCGCGCTGAAGAACGCCATGCTCGACGGGGAATGGCAATGCCTTTACGGCTTGCCGGACGAGCCTGATTGGGTGGAGGCGCTAGGCGAACTTTGGCGGCGCCAAGCGGACGCGGGCGCGATTTCCGGCCTGTTCGACCGCCTGATCGCGACATCGACGCGCGCGAACCAGCAACTGCCGGATAGCCGGGTGCAGCGGGTCATGGAGCTGATGAAAGCGGATCTGAACCACAGCCATTCTCTGGAGGAATTGGCCCGTCACGTGAACTTGTCGCCCACCCGCCTGGTGCATTTGTTCAAAGAGGAAGTGGGCGTGCCGATCCGCCGCTTCCGGCAATGGCATCGAATGCGGGTCGTGGCCGCCCTGATCGCCAAGGGCAACACTTTGACCGACGCGGCCCTGGGGGCGGGCTTCGCCGATTCCTCGCATTTCAGCCGGGCGTTCCGCAACATGTTCGGGATCACGCCTTCGTCGATTTTCGGGCGCGCCGCCAACGTGCGCATCGTGATCGCGTGAGCGGTGCGCGCCCGATGCCCGCGCTGATCGACAGCCACAACCATTTCGACGATGCCAGTTTCGATCTCGACCGCGACGACGCTTTTCGGCGGGCGCGCGCCAGCGGGGTGAGCGCGCAAATCGTGGCGGCGGTCAGCGCCCGCTTGTGGCCCAAACTGAAGACCGTCGCGGCCCGCTATCCCGGTACCTATGCCGCTTATGGCCTGCATCCGGCCTATCTGGCGGAACATCGCCCCGAACATCTCGACCGGCTTTCCGACTGGCTGGCTCGGGAACGGCCGGTGGCGGTGGGCGAATGCGGGCTGGATTATTACCTGCCCGATCTCGACCCTGACGTGCAGGCCGATTATTTCACCGGACAGTTGCGCCTGGCCCGCCGCCACAATCTCCCGGCGATCATCCACGCCCGTCACGCCGTCGATCAGGTCATCAAGTTCCTCCGGCGATTTCCGGGGGTGCGCGGGGTGGTGCACAGTTTTTCCGGCAGCGAAGAACAGGCTCTCCGCTTGCTGGATCTGGGCATCCTGCTCAGTTTCGGCGGGCCGCTGACCTACCCGCGCGCCACCCGCTTGCGCGGCTTGATCCGCGAGTTGCCGCTCGATGGCTTCATGCTGGAGACCGATGCGCCCGACCAGCCGCCGAGCGATCATCGCGGCGCGCGCAACGAACCGGCTTTCCTGCCGGAAATCCTGAGCTGTGTCGCCGAGCTGCGCCAGACCGATCCCACCGAAATTGCCGCTGCCACCACCGCCAACGCCCGCCGCTTGTTCGGGTTGCCCGATGAGCCACCCGCAAGCCCGCACTGAAATCTTGATCGGCGCCGAAGGTTTGCGGCGCTTGCGGCGCGCGCGGGTGCTGGTGGCCGGCCTGGGGGGGGTCGGCGGCCACGCGGCCGAAGCGCTGGGCCGCGCCGGCGTCGGCCATTTGGGGTTGCTGGATCACGATGTCGTCTCGCCCTCCAACCTCAACCGGCAGGTGCTGGCGTTGCGTTCGACGCTCGGTCAACCTAAGGTCGAGCTGATGGCGGCGCGGTTGCGGGACATCGACCCGGAGATCGGGTTGACGCTGGTGGGAGAATTCATGCGGGCGGACGCCGCTGACGCCTTGGTGGCCGCCGGGCACTACGACTTCGTGGCGGATTGCATCGATAGCCTCGCCTGCAAGGCGGCGCTGGTCGCGGCCTGCGGCCGGCGGCACATCCCGGTGATTTCCGCCTTGGGCGCGGGCAATTGCCTGGATGTCAGCCGGGTGCGGCTGGCGCGGCTGGATCGAACCCAGGGTTGCCCGCTGGCCCGCGAGTTGCGCCGGCGCTTGCGGGAAATGGGGATTTCGCTGGCTTATCCGGTGGTCTACAGCGATGAGCCGCGCCGTCCGCCCTTGCCCCATCAACCTGTTGACGGCGCTATTCCCGGACGTCCGAGAGCGGTCAACGGCACGATTTCCTACCTGCCCGGGTTATTTGGCTTGATGCTGGCGGGCTATATCGTGCGCCGGCTGCTGGGCGTCGAATGAATTTTGCTGCGCGTCACGTTTGCGCTGTCGTTCGGGGATGCCGGCGCTGGCCGATTTCCGGCTTTGACTTGGGTTGCGCCGGTCGGGACAAGCCTGTTACCCTCAAAAAAGTGCCGTCGGTCGCCGCCGCGCGGTTGGCGGCCCCCGAATTTTGCCTGCCGCTGGAAGCTGCCAAGGCCCGCCCGAAAGCCCGCTCGTCGTTTTCAATCGCGCCTTGCGCGCTATCAACGCAACAACCGTGAGCCCCAAACCGATATGAACTGGCCTACCACCGTGTTGACCGAGCGACTCGGCCTCCGTTATCCGATCATTCAAGCGCCCATGACCGGCGGGCCTGGTACGCCGCAACTGACGGCGGCCGTCTCCAACGCCGGCGGCCTGGGCTCGCTCGCGGGCAGTCATTTGCAACCGGATCGCCTGCGGGACGCCATCGCGGAAGTGCGCGCGCTGACCGATCGCCCGTTCGCGGTCAATTTGGCGGCCGGTTCGCCCGCCAGGCTCGATCAGCACCGGCTGGGCCGCGCCTGCGAATTGCTGGCCCCCTATCGCGCCGAATTGGGTTTGAGCCCGGCGCTGGCCGCGCCGCCGGACCCGCCGGATTTTCTCGATCAACTGGCGGTGGTGATGGAGGAAGGCGTCCCCGCGCTGAGCGTCGTTTTTGGCGTCCCGGATTCGGCTTGCCTGAACCGGGTGCGGGACGCCGGCATCGCGGTGTTGGGCACCGCCACCCATCTGCTCGAAGCCATCGTCCTCGAAGAAAGCGGGGTCGATTTCATCGTCGCGCAAGGGGCGGAAGCGGGCGGCCATCGCGCGACCTTCATCGGCCAACCCGAACAAGGTTTGGTCGGCACCCTGGCGCTCGTGCCGTTGCTGACCAAGCACGTCGGCGTCCCCATCATCGCCGCCGGC
The DNA here is from genome assembly GCA_016790045.1 of Candidatus Competibacteraceae bacterium. Classification (GTDB taxonomy): domain Bacteria; phylum Pseudomonadota; class Gammaproteobacteria; order Competibacterales; family Competibacteraceae; genus Competibacter_A. The sequence goes on along the minus strand of JAEUPW010000164.1, from coordinate 14,170 downwards.
GGCGTCATGGACGGGCGCGGCGTGGCGGCGATGCGGATGCTGGGGGCGGACGGCGCGCAGATGGGCACCGCGTTCCTGGCCTGCCCGGAAAGCGGCGCGCATCCGGCCTACAAAGCGCTGCTCAGCCAGGGCAACGAGCTTGCCACCACCTTGAGCCGGGCGTTCACCGGCCGCTGCGGGCGGGTGTTGCGCAATCGGCTGGTCGACGAATTGCGCGCGCACGAAGCCGAACTGCCGGGGTTTCCGCTGCAACTGTTTCTGACGCAAGAGTTGAGCCAGGCCGCCGCCGACCGGGGCCTGACCGATTTTATGCCCTTGTGGGCCGGGCAGGGTTGCAATCTTTGCCAGCCGCGCCCGGCGGCCGAACTGGTGGCGTTGTGGGCCGAGCAGGCGGCGGATTTGTTGGGCGGTGAAGCGCGCCCGAACGCGATTTCGCCCGCGCTCGCGCGGGAACGGCCGGAGATCGCCGACGCCGATCCGGCCTATATCATTTAGCCGAATCGCTTTTCAAGAGCCCGCGCAGGCGGCTCCAATCGAAGGCGGGGCCGGGATCGGTCTTGCGGCCCGGCGCGATGTCGGAATGGCCCGCCAGCCGGTCCGGATGCAAGCTCGGATAAGCCGCCCGCAGCGCCTCGATGGCGGCGGCCAGGCGGCTGTACTGACGGTCTTCGTAGGGCAGCTCGTCGGTTCCTTCCAGCTCGATGCCGACGCTGAAATCGTTGCAGCGGCAACGGCCGGCGTAAACCGATTCGCCGGCGTGCCACGCCCGACGGTGAAACGGGACGTATTGGACCAGCTCGCCATCGCGCCGGATCAGCAGGTGCGCTGAAACCCGCAAACCCGCGACGGTTTGGAAATAGGGGTGCGCGGCCGGATCGAGCGCTCGGGTGAACAAGGCGTCGATCCAGGGCCCGCCGAAGTCGCCGGGCGGCAAGCTGATGCCGTGGACGACGATCAAATCGACCGCCACGCCCGCCGGCCGGTCATCGCAATGCGGCGAGGGCCTGAAGCGGGCGGCGTCCAACAGCCCCGTCGCCGGATCGACCCGCATGGCCCCTCACAGCACCACGTGCTCGAAATCGAAGCTCATGTCGGTGTGCGGCCTCTGCAACAGGAAGCCTTGCACGTAATCGATGCCGCACGACCACAGCACCGGCACCGTGGTCGTGTCTTCGATGCCGGTCAGGATCGTGGTCACGCCTTGGGCGGCCAGCTCGCGGGCCAAGGTGCTGAGCTCTTGCTGGCGGCCCCGGTCGTCGTGCAAATCCTGCGCGTAGCGGCTGTCCAGTTTGACGTAATCGATCTGCAACGACTGCGCGAGCGCCTGCGAGCGCTCGTGGCCGCTGAAATGGTCCAGGGACAGCCCGCACCCCAATTCTTTGAGCCGTTTCAGGAACGGCATGAGCGTCGGCTTGTTGACCTCGGCGGTGGTCTCGGCAATCTCGAAGACCAGGCTGGAGGCCGGAACCTGGGTTTTGCTCAAACCCCCTTGCAGCCAGTTGAACAGCTCCTCGTCTTGCAGCACCGTGGGCGAGATGTTGATGAACAAAATGGCGGTGCGGCCCTGGGAGCGGCGCTCGCGCAGCAGGCGGATGGAATGCGCGATCACCCAACGGTCGAGCACCATGCCGATCCGGTGGCGCTTGACCAGCCCGAAGATGGTTTCCGGCAGCAGTTCCCAGCCGTCGCGGTTGCGCATCCGCAGCAGGACTTCATAGCGCTCGGTGGTGTCGCCGCGCAGGCTGACGATCGGCTGGAACAGCAGGTTCATGCGCTGCTGCTGCACGGCTTCGCGGACTTCTTCCAGCAATTTGTGCTGCCGGGGGTGGTCGGCCTCTTGCTCCGCGCCCGCCGAATGGTGGACGTAAATCCGGGTGTCTTTGCTGTCGCGGGCCATGCCGCAGGCGAGATCGGCCTGCTGGATCAGCAGGGCCGCGTCCGGCTTGGCGGGGTTGACCAGGCTGATGCCGATGCTGGTGCGCAGCTGGTGCTCGTTGGCGTTCAGGTGGTAGGGTTGGTTTTCCAGGCTGGCCTGCACCGCGCGGGCGCTGGCCAGCAGCGATTCCTGGGCGTTGAAACCCAGCAACGCCGCGAACAAGGCGTCGCCGAAGCGGGCCGCGATGGTTTCGGCGCCCAGAGCGGCTTGCAGGCGGCGGGCGGCGTGTTCGACGATTTCATCGGCCGCCGAAGCGTCCATGGCTTCGATGGCGCGCAAGTTGTTCAGGGAGATCAGCATGACCGCCACCGACTGGGTGTTGGCGGTGCTGGCGACCAGCACCCGGTCCAGCCGGGTGAGAAAATAGGGCCGATTGTACAAGCCGCTGACGGTGTCCCGGTTGCTGAGCTGGCTGAATTTCCGGTACAGGCCCGGCCCTTGCCGCAAGCGCTTGGAAACGGCCGCAAACAGCGCTTCCGGGTTCAGCGGTTTGCCGAGCAGCGCCTCGCCGCTCAGGCCCGCGACGCTCAGGCGCTGGCCGATATCGGTTTGCGCCGACAGCAGGATCGTGGGCAACTCGCGGAACTGTTCGTGTTGCTGGGTGGCTTGCGCCAGAATCAACCCATCGGTTTCCTTGAGGTCCAGGCTCATGATCAGCAGGCCGGGGTGAAAATTGCGCAGGGCCTGCAGGATTTGCAGCGGCTGGGCCAGCACCTGCGTCACCAGCCCCCGACCTTCCAGCCAGCGGGCGATCTCGCGGGCGGAGGGCAGATTGTCGTCGACGATCAGAACCCGGTGGCTGGCGCGGCTCAAGACCCGCTCGTCGAGCGCTTCCAGCAGCAGCGGGACATCGACGGGCTTGAGGAAATAACCGGACCCGCCGGCTTCCACCGCTTCGAGCCGGGCGGTGATGTCGCCGCGGTCGGCCAGGAACAGGATCGGCGCGTCCGCCGACAGCATCTGCCGGAGGGTGCCGATTTGCTGCATGATCGCCTGATTGTCGGTCGAATGATCCAAATCGATGATCAAGGCGAGAGGCTGCTGGGATTCGGCCAGCAGTTGCCGCACTTCGTTCAAGCCGCCGCAGCGGCGGATCTGAAATCCGCCGCGCTGTTCGAGCTTGCGCGCCAGCTCGTCGAGCTTCTCCGACGCCACCAGCCAAACCGTGGATTCCGGGGTGATGCCTTGGCTGTCGCTCGCCAGCGGCAGCCATTCCTCCTCTTTGTCCCAGCGGGGCAGCAGCGGCGTGGTCAGCGCTTCGACCGCCTGGTGGGCGCCCTCGCGATTTTGGACCGTAACGGCGTTTTCGCCCGGCGGCGCCAAGCGGCACAGGGCGTCCACGATGGCGATCAGCCGCTCGCGTTGCGTGCCCTTGGGAAGCTCGCCCTTATCCAGCGATTCGCCGAGCTGCTCTTCGAGCCGCGCCGCCAGCAACACCAGTTTCTGATATTCGGGCCGGGGCCGGGCCAGCGCCAGCAATTCTTGAGTCGCGCGCTGTAGCAGCACGAAAAATTCGCGGCTCCATTTGATGTAAAGCAACTTCTCGGCCAAATCTTCGATACGCTGGATTTTGCCGGCGAGCGGTTCGTTGCGACCGGGTTTCAATTCCATGGTGCAGCTTCTTGTGGATGTAGCAATGAAATTCCCGGTAATAGTAACCTGTCTAACGCGGTTAATTCAACAAGTATTTGATTTTTATGGATCACTTTTATTGCATAGGCGTTGGCGACGCTAAGATATTGGTTTTATTCGGGTGTGCCGCCGCCGGTGGCCGAAGGATGCTCTGGAGGGGCCAAGACAAAAGGGGCGATACGACAAGAATACATCTCTTGCCTATCGGCCCCTATCGAGTGAGAGTCGTTAGTCCAAATGTTTGAATCTTTTAAAGCTTGAGATTAGCAAAAAAGAAACAGGTGACCAACTTACTGAGCTTCGAGATGGTAGCCGATGAGGCGCTCGACCTCGCTTTTCGAACCCAGGATCACCGGACAGCGCTGGTGCAAATTGGTGGGCTGCACTTCCATGATCCGCTGGGTGCCGGTGCTCGCCAAACCGCCGGCCTGTTCGACGATAAAGCTCATCGGGTTGGCTTCGTACATCAGCCGCAGTTTGCCTTCTTGATTTTTGGCGCGCAGCTTGCGGTCGGTCGGATACAGGAACACGCCGCCCTGGCAGAGCACCCGGTGGACGTCGGCGATCATGGCGCCGGCCCAGCGCATGTTGAAATCCTTGCGGCGCGGGCCTTCCTTCCCGGCCAGGCACTCGTCGATATAGCGGCGCACCGGCGGATCCCAAAAGCGCGTGTAAGCGGCGTTGATGGCAAAATCCTGGGTTTCTTCCGGGATCTTCATGTTGGGGTTGGTCAGGATGTATTCGCCGATGCGCTGGTCCAGCGTGAAGCCGTTGACCCCGTGGCCGGTGGTCAGCACCATCATCGAGGAGGGTCCGTATAAAGCGTACCCGGCGCAAACCTGATGGTCGCCCGATTGCATGAAATCGTCCTCGGTCGGTTCGCCTTGGGCGTCCTTGGGGCGGCGCAAGATCGAAAAGATCGTGCCGACCGCGCCGTTGACATCGGTGTTGGAGGAACCGTCTAACGGATCGAACACCAACAAATATTTGCCGCGCGGATATTGGACGGGCAGGTGGTAGACGTCGCTCATTTCCTCGGAGGCCATGGCGGCGACGTGGCCGGCCCACTCGTTGCGCTTGATGAACAGATTGTTGGAAATGACGTCCAGTTTTTTCTGGGTTTCTCCTTGGATGTTGTCGGTGTCGGCGGTGCCGAGCACCCCGACGAGACTACCGTAGCGCACGGCGCTGGAAATGGCCTTGCAAGCGATGACGACATCGTTGATCAGGGCGGTGAAATCGCCGGAAACGCCTTTGATTTGCCGCTGCTCTTCGATGATGAATTCGGTGATGGTCGTACCTATCGGCATTTTATTTTTCCTGGTGTTGTGCGAAGCGGGGCTGACGCGCCGGCGCCAGTCAACGCCGGTCGAATCCCGGACCATTATATCGAGTTGCTACAATTAAATGATGGTTATAGGGAGATTTTGTGGCAACGCAACATCGGAGGCCGATAATCGGGTATAATGCGGGTGTCCGTCATAGCCTCGGAACATTGGGAGAACATCATGAACGAGATGCCTGCTGTTGGTTGCGAACCGATTGATCGAGCGATCTCTTCGATGGCCAGAACCAATCAAGTCATGGTTGGGCAATTCGAGAAATGGGTCGGATTGCGCATGGACAGCTTCAAGGCCTATGTGGATTTGGGTTTGGCCCAGGCCAAGGTCGTGCTCAAGGTCAACGGTTCCCGCAGCTTCAACGAATTTCTGGACAGCCAGTTTGCGGTGTTGAGTTTCGTGAGCCACCAGATGGTGGACGACGGCCGGGGGCTGGCGGAGTGGGGAATCGATTGTTCCAAGCAGGCGACCCGCCTGGCCCAGGAAAACGCTTTGCGCCTGCTGTTTAAATATTGATCGGGCTGGCGGTGCCGGGCGCCGGCATCGCGCCCGGCCGCACGATAGCGAGGCCGATCTCCTTGAGGGTCCGTTTCCCCGGGGGCGATAGCGGTGATGCGGTTTAAGGCGCTGCTTTGTTTGCTGTTGCTCGGCGTCGCGGCTTTGGCGCGCGCGGAATACCTGGCGGGGGCGATGGCCTTCGGGCGCGGGGATTATCAGACCGCGCTGGCGGAGTGGCGGCCGCTGGCCGAGCGCGGCGAGGCCGAGGCCCAATTCAATCTGGGCGTGTTGTACGACGGTGGTTTGGGGACGATCCAGGATTACGCCGAAGCCGCCCGCTGGTACGAACGGGCCGCCGATCAAGGCCACGCCAAGGCGCAATTCAATTTGGCGGTGCTGCACGCCAACGGGTTGGGCGTGGCGCGAAACATGGAAGAGGCCGCCCGCTGGTACCGGCAGGCGGCGATCCAAGATCAAATCGAAGCCCAGTTCAATTTGGGGCTGCTGTACGAGGACGGCGCGGGCGTGGCGCAAAGCGACGTCGCCGCCGCTTACTGGTACCGGCTGGCCGCCTACCAGGGCCATGCCATGGCGCAAAACAACCTCGGCATCCTGTACGCCAACGGCCGGGGGATGCCTCAGGATTTAGTGGCCGCTTACGCCTGGTACGAGCTGGCGGCCAAACATCGCAATCTCAAGGCGAGCGCCAACCGCGACCGGCTCGCCGGGCAATTGACCCCGCAGCAACTGGAGGAAGGGCGGCGCATGGCCGTCGAATTCGCCAAACGCTACCGGCGCTGGCCCCAGGATTGAGCCTCACCACCCCAAGAAGCCCGCCGGCGACCGGGTCAGCGCGACGCTGACGATGTAGCCGAAGACCGCCAGCGCCGCGACCCAGGCCGCCGCCCGGACCGGCTTGCTCGAACCGCGCTTGAGGGCGATGCTGCCGAGGATGATGTAAACCACCAAACCCAGTACTTTCGCGGTCAGCCAGCCGTGCGCGAACGGGTATTGATGCAAAATGGCGGTCAGCCACAGCGCGCTCGCCAGCAACGCGGTGTCGATGACATGCGGCGCGATCCGGACCCAGCGCCGCCGCAATTGCGGCGAGTCGGCCAACATCCACAACCCGCGCAGGACAAACAGGGCGAAGCTCAGGGCGACGGTGGTGAGATGCAAGTGTTTGAGGGCGAGGTACATGCTTGTGGGTTCTCTGTTGGGCGCGCTCGCGCGGCAAGCTTGCCGCGGGTTGCGGGATCGCGCGAAAAACGTTCTGACCGGCCCGGTCCAGCCGATCAATCCGGGATCGGGCCACGTCAGCGGACCGGCTCTTTGAGAGGCCGCGCGCGCCGGGTGGGAACCGCCGTCCACGGGTCATCCGGCCAGGGGTGTTTCGGGTAACGGCCTTTCAGTTCCTTTTTCACCTCCGGGTAAGTGCGCTCCCAAAAGCCGCGCAAATCCTGAGTCACCTGTATGGGCCTTTGCGCCGGCGACAGCAGGTGCAGCGTGACCGCGATTCGGCCCCCGGCGACGCGCGGCGAATCGGCCAGCCCGAACAGCTCCTGCAACTTCACCGCCAGCACCGGCGGATCGCCGGGCCGGTAGCGCAACCGGATGCGGGAACCGCTGGGGACTTGGAGATGGGTCGGGGCCAGTTCGTTCAGCCGCGCTCGCTGGCCGCCGTCGAGCAACCCGTGGAGCGCCGCCGCCAAGTCTAGCCGTTGCAGATGCTCGCGCCGGGTGATTCCGTCCAGCCACGGCTCCAGCCAGTCTTCCAGGTGCGCGGCCAGCCACGCATCGGCGAGGTCCGGCCAATCGTCCGCCGGAAACCAGTTTCGCAACGACAGCGCGCGCGCTTGCCAGTCGCGCAGATCATCGGTCCACGGCAGGCGTTCGAGGCCCAGTTGCCGGACGCCTTCCACCATCGCCCGGCGCAACGCGAGAGGGTCGGGATCGTTGAGCGGCGCGCTGGCGAGCGTCAACTTGCCCAGCCGTCGCTCCCGGCGCGCGACGACCGCCGCTTGCCGCCCGTCCCAGCCGATCTCGCTCGCGGCTTGGATGCGGGAGGCCAGTTGCCGTTCCAGATCGGCCGGATCGACCGGGGCCGCCAGCCAGATTCGTCCCTCGTCCGCGCCGGCGTCCAGATGCGCCGCCACCAGCCATTCGCGGTTGACCAGCGGATCGCCGGCGCTCAAGCGCGCGCCCCGGCCGTTGGCCAAACGGTAGCGTTCGCCGCCGTCGCGCCGTTTGGCGATCCGGTCCGGATAAGCCAGGGCCAGCAACAGACCGACCGCCGTCGGCTCGATGGGCGCTGCCTCGGAGTCGGTCGGTTGCAGCCGTTGCCGCCAGCGCCGGGCGACGTGCTCGGCGCGGGCGCAAGCCGCCGGATCGGCCCCCCAGCGGCGCGCGCCGTCGCGACCGTCGCGCCGGAACGCCCGCAACGCTTCCAGTCGGACCGTCATATCGCTGCCGCGAGCGTGCTCGCCGCGCAGCAGGTCGCGCTCTTCCAGCAGCGCCGCCAGATCGGCGGCCAACCCCGCCAAGCCGAGCGCCGCGCCCCGGCGCAATAGCTGTCCCAGTCGCGGGTGGGCCGGCAGCTCGGCCAACGCGCGACCGGTCGCCGTGATCCGGCCTCGCGGGTCCAGCGCTTCCAGGTCGATCAGCAAATCCCGCGCCTGCGCCAGCGCGCCGGCGGGCGGCGGATCGAGCCATGCCAGCGCCCCGCTGTCGGTCACCCCCCACCGCGCCAATTCCAATATCGGCGCCGCCAGATCGGCTTCGAGAATTTCCGGGATCCGGCGCGGGCGCAACCGCCGTTGCGCGGTTTCGCTCCACAGCCGATAAGCGACGCCCGGCCCCGAGCGTCCCGCCCGGCCGGCGCGCTGTTCGGCGGCGTCGGCGGAAACGCGCGCGGTGTCCAGCCGGGTCAGGCCGCTGCGCGGATCGAAGCGCGGCAGGCGAGTCCAACCGGAATCGATCACCACGCCGATGCCTTCGATGGTCAGGCTGGTTTCGGCGATGGGGGTGGCGAGCACGATTTTGCGCCGGCCGGCGGGGTCCGGTTGAATGGCGTGTTGCTGGTCGGCGTCCGGCAGGTCGCCGTAGAGCGGGCGCAGCGCCAGGCCGGCGCAAGCCGGTTCCGCTTCCAAGCGGCGCAGGGTCTGGCGGATTTCGCCGCCGCCCGGCAGAAACGCCAGCAGATCGCCGCGCTCGTGCGCCAGCGCGTGCAGCACGGCGCGGACCACGGCGTTGAGGTCGAGCCCTTCGGGGTCGCGCGGCCAATACCGCAGCGCGACCGGATAAGCGCGGCCCTCGCCGCGGATGACGGGCGCATCGCCCAGCAGCCGCGCCAGCGGCTCGATCTCCAGCGTCGCCGACATCACTAGCAGGCGCAAATCCTCGCGCAAGCTCCGCCGGCTATCCAGGCAAAGCGCCAGCGCCAGATCGGCGTGCAGGCTGCGCTCGTGGAACTCGTCGAAGATCACCGCCCCGACGTCTTCCAGGCCGGGATCGCGTTGCAGGCGGCGAGTCAGGATCCCTTCGGTCAAGATTTCGATGCGCGTTTGCGCGGAAACCCGACGCTCGAAGCGGGTGCAATAGCCCACGGTGTCGCCAAGCGGTTCGTTTAGCCCTTGCGCCATCCGCCGCGCCGCCGCGCGCGCCGCCAGCCGGCGCGGTTCCAACAACAAAATCTTTCGGCCCGCCAGCCACGGCGCATCCAGCAACGCCGGCGGCACGCGAGTGGTTTTACCCGCGCCGGGCGGCGCTTGCAGCACCAGAGCGGTCGCGCGATGCAGCGAGGACAGAATCGCCGGCAGCAAAGGATCGATCGGCAGCGCGGAGGTTTCGGGCGACGGCGACAACGGTTTGGCTCGCATCGGGGTTCGACCAAAGCGGGCGAGCGCTGGAACCGGGCTCCGTTACCTGGCGCCGCGGGATGCATTTCGCCGCCGCTTTGACTATGTTATTGAATGTAGAGCGCGCGACTTGAGCCAGTTTTTCGGGGCTCGCGCGCCGATCCATGATACGCCAGCCATTACTTGAGGACATCAGCGGATGAGCATCGTGACCGACCTGCTGGCCAAACCCGGCGTCATCGCCGCCGGCGAATACGCCTATCGGGGCGACCGTTTTTCCCATCGCGGGGCTTTGAGCGAAGATCATGCCCGCGTGGCCTCCATCATGTGCCGCGCCACCACCATGAGCGTCAACATGGAAGCCAGCATGCTGGAAGCCTTGCAGCCGCTCAGCGGCCTGCTGCCGCCGCGCGGCTGGCTGGTGCACGGCCCCGGCTATACCGTCTGCGTGGTCGCCAACGTCTTTTGCCTGCTCGACAACAGCAAAGGCTCGATCAACGATCTCGTCGGGTTCATGCGCCAGGCGCTGCCCGCCGTTCCCGCCGACATGATCTGAATCCGCCCCGATGCCAGACCGGACAAAGGGCCAAGGAGAAACCAGCATGACCACACTCGACGATTTGATGAAATTGCCCGGCGCGATGGCCGCCTTCGAATTTCGGGGCAGCGGGGAAGTGTTGGAGCAGCGCATCGCCTATCCCGACCGGATCAACGAATCCACCCTCGATTTGTTGGCGCACATGTGCGCGGCCAATCTCAGCATCGCCACCATGCAGGCGCGCGGCTGGGAGAAGGTGACCGGCATGGAGGGTTTTTATCCGATCCAGGAGTTCACCCTGATCGGTTTCGATTGGTCGGTGGTGGTCAGCGGCCTGCAGCGCGAACACTACAAGCAAGCCGGCAAATTCAGCCTGCCGCCGTTCATGGGCGTGGTCCTGGCCAACGAATCGGCCGATTACGAGGCCGCGTTCGGGATTCTGGAAAGGAAGGAGCCGGTTCCATGAGCATGATCCGGCGCTTGCTGGCTTTGGACGGCGTCAACGTGATCTGCCATTTTCGCGATGACGGTTATCTGATCGAGGGCTACGGCCTGATGAGCCACAACGACATGGGCCGCCTGGCGCAGTTCGCGCGCGATTATCGCCGGATCGCGCAAGGCAACGCCGACCAGCTCGCCATGTTCAGCGGGATGCGGGGGTGGACTCCGCCCCACGGCTGGATTATCCGTGGCGTGACACAATCGCTGTGCGGTGTTGCTAATCTGGTATGCGTCGTGGACAGCACCGGCGCGCCGCTGAACGAAATTTTGCTGGAATTGCGCGAAGTATCGCATTGGTAGCTCTTGAATTATCCGCGATCGAACACATCTAAGTATAATGAGTTCCGAAGGCTTGTTGTTTTTTAACGCCCAAATCAGTGGCTTTTTTGATACTCTGTTGGTATGCTGATACGTCGCTATAAGTCCTCTCAGCGTTTCAGGGTGTTCGCGTTTATGTCAAAGCGGATCGTTTTCTCGATACTGGTTTCCACGCTGCTGGGCGCTTGCGCGCTCGATTCCATGCTGGTGGCGGCGCAGCAGGTCAACGGCGGTTCGCCGTCTGCCGCAACCCCGCCGGCCGGCTCGATCTCTCCATCGCGCCCTGAGCCCGTTCCCGCCGTGGCGAGCCTGCAACCGGGATCGGATAGCGCGGCCGCCCAGGATGAGCTGGAGCCGGAGTCGGCCGTCAAGCCCGACCCGGGGCTTTCGGAGGAGGTCGTGGCCGCCCCGCCGCCGCTACCGCCTTGTCCGGCCGATGACGGCGGGATGCAAAGCCGGGTGGCCGCGCAAATTTGCCAGCAGGTGCGCGCCGAACCGCCGCCGACCCGGATCGCGGTGCAAAACCGCGAGTTGCGCAAACTGGACGCGCTGATCCCTTTCTACGGGCAGCGCAACTATCAGGCCGCTTGGCTGGATCGGCGGGGCCGGCCGACCGCGGCGGCCGCGGAGTTGCTCGGCGCCCTGGACGAGGCCGGCCAAGACGGTTTGCGCGCGTCGGATTACGGCCGCGATGGCTTGAAAAAGCTGGAAACCGCGCTCCAGCAAGGCGGCGCGACCGACGCCAGGACTCTGGCGGAATTCGATTTGCTGTTCACCGACGCCTATCTGAGCTACGGTTCCCATCTGCTCTCCGGGCGGTTTGAGCCGCGCAAACTCGATCCCGAATGGGCGATCAAGCCGCGCTCCCGCGATCTCGCGCGGGCGTTGAGCGACGCGCTGTCGGGCGGCGATGGCAAAATCGCTGAATCGCTGCGCGATCTCGCGCCGAAATCCAAGGGCTATACCCAGTTGCGCGAAGTGCTGCAGCGCTATCGCAAAGTCGAGCAAGCGGGTGGCTGGCCGACGGTGGGCGCGATGCTGGGAGCCGGCGCTCAAGGCCCGCAAGTGCGAAACTTGCGCGCGCGCTTGCAGGCCAGCGGCGATTTGACCGAAGCCGACGCCAGCAAAAATCCGGTTTACGACAAGGCGGTCAGCGATGCGGTGCGCCGCTTTCAGAAACGGCATGGGTTGGGGGAAACCGGCACGGTCAACGGCGCGACCTTGACCGCTTTGAATGTGCCCCTCGCCCAAAGGATCCGCCAAGTCGAGCTGAATCTGGAACGCTGGCGCTGGCTGCCGGACGAGTTCGGGTCGCGCTACATCCTGGTCAACATCCCCAATTTCAAGATGAACGTGATCGAGGACGGCAAGCCGGTGATGGAAGCCAAGGTGGTGGTCGGCCGGGAAGAGCGCCAGACGCCGACGTTTACCGCCAACATGGCCTATCTGGTGATGAGCCCGAAATGGTACGTGCCGCGCTCGATTGCCGTGAAGGACAAGCTGCCGCAGCTCAAGCGCAACCCGCAAGCCCTGGCGCGTCAAAACATCCGCATCTACAACAGCGCGGGACAGCAAATCAATCCCTCCTCGGTGAACTGGAAGGCGGTCGGCAAAGACAATTTCAACTACCAACTGCGCCAGGACGCCGGCCCCCGCAACGCTTTGGGCGGTATCAAGTTCATGTTCCCGAACCCCTACAACGTCTACCTGCACGACACGCCCACGCGCGGTTTGTTCAGCCAAAACCAGCGGACCTTCAGCTCCGGCTGCATCCGGCTGTCCAACCCGGTGGAATTGGCCGAATACCTGCTCAAGCACGACCCGAAGTGGAACCGGCAAACGATCAAGGCCGCCGCGACCAGCGGCAAGCAACGGGTCGTGAACTTGCCGCAGCAGGTGCCGGTGTACTTGCTGTACTGGACGGCTTGGGTGGACGAGAGCGGTCAGGCGAATTTCCGGGGCGATATCTACAACCGCGACAAGTCGATGGTGCGGGCCTTGTATCAAGACAGCGCAGCGCCCCGCAGCAAGGGCGCGTGACGGCCGACGGACCCAATCCAATCCCCCGAATACACCGCTCGGGGGATTTTTGTTTCGGCGGGGCGGCGGATGCGCGTGGCGTTAGGGGTGCAATACGACGGCTCGGAATTTCGGGGCTGGCAGGCGCAACGGCCGCAGGTGCGCACTCTGCAAGGTTGCTTGCAGCAGGCGCTGGCCAAGGTCGCGGACCATCCGGTGAGCCTGATCTGCGCCGGGCGCACCGACGCCGGCGTGCACGGCCTCGGCCAAGTCGTCCATTTCGACGCTGCGGCGGTGCGCTCGACTCGCGCCTGGGTGTTGGGCGGTAACGCCAATCTGCCGCCGGATATTAGCCTGAGTTGGGCGCACATCGTAACGCAGGACTTTCACGCCCGGTTTTCGGCGCTGGCCCGGCGCTACCGTTATTTGATTTTCAACCGGGCGCACCGCTCCGCGCTGTGGCGGCGGCGGGCGACCTGGTGTTACCGGCCGCTCGACGCCGGTCGGATGCACGCCGCCGGTCAGTGTTTGCTCGGCGAGCACGATTTCAGCTCGTTCCGCGCCGCCGAGTGTCAAGCCCGTCATCCCGTGCGCGAAATCCGCGAATTGACCGTCTCTCGTCAGGGCGACGGCGTGATGCTGGAAGTGGAAGCCAACGCTTTTTTGCAGCACATGGTGCGCAATATCGCCGGCGTGCTGATGGCCATCGGCGCGGGCGAGCGGCCGGTCGAATGGGCGCGGGAGGTGCTGGAGCGGCGCGACCGCGCGCAAGCCGGCGTGACAGCCCCGGCCGAGGGCTTGTATTTGCTGGCGGTGCGTTACCCGCCGCGCTTTGGCCTGCCGCCGCCTCCGGCGACCGCGCCGGGATTTGTGACATCCAGCGAGGAGCGTGACTGATGCGAGACGATTTGCAACCCGGCTTGACCGGCGAATTCGATTTTGTGGTGCCCGCCACTAAAACCGTTCCCCACCTCTATCCCGAAGCGCCCGAGTTTCAGGCGATGCCGCACGTTTTCGCGACGGGCTTCATGGTCGGGCTGATCGAATGGGCCTGCATTCAAGCCCTGAAACCGTATTTGGATTGGCCGCGCGAGCAGTCGGTGGGAACCCATGTCGATCTCAGTCACACGGCGGCCACGCCGCCCGGCTTCACGGTCAGCGTGAAGGTGAAGCTGGTCGAACGGGAAGGGAAAAAGCTGAAATTCGCCGTTGAGGCGCACGATGGGATCGAACCGATCACGCGCGGGACGCACGAACGCTTCGTGATCGACGCCGCCAAGTTCAACGCGAAGGTCGCGGAAAAAGCCGCCCGGCGCGGTTGAGGCTGAAACCGGATGAATCCCGGCGCGCGAGGCCGCGCCGCGCGCCGCGTTCTGGTCTTCACGAGCGCGGTCGCCCTGATCGGTGGAGGCGTTTTGATGGCGCTATCGGCGCTCGGCGAAAAGCTGGTGTACTTTCCCCAATCGCTCGCGCCGGCCGCCGCCCAGGCGCTTCTGGCCCGACACCCCCAAGCCGTCGAAGTGTCGATCGC
>JAEUPW010000003.1 GCA_016790045.1 Candidatus Competibacteraceae bacterium | reverse complement strand
ACCGCCACACCCCTTTCGCCTGGCGACCACAGCGTGCGGGAACCACCCGATCCCATCCCGAACTCGACCGTGAAACCGCTCCGCGCCCATGATCGTGCGAGATCCACTCGCGCTAAAGTCGGTCATCGCCAGGCTCCTATTTCAGAACCCGGCCTTCCAACGAAGGCCGGGTTTTTTTATGCCCGCTTTTCCAGGATGCGCGATTTTGGTCGATACAACCTATAAATATTTCGTTACATCCAACATTTATGCGATAAAAATCATGCCTTAAGCGTCTCAGTTCAATACGGTTCGGCAGAAATGATTTTATGCGTTGAAATCCCTTCAGTTTGGAACAAATCCTGCTGGATTGACTTTGACCGCCAAGAAATAAGTCTATACGTGGCGCTGGATTTGGGCCTTCAAGCCGTGATCGCATCGCCGATTATGTCTGCAGCGGACGACGAGCGCAGCTATAAAGTCATGGGTTTAAAAGAAATCATATCACTGTTTTATAATAGAATTTTAATGAAGCAACCGCAAAATACAGGGAGGTTCGGGCACTTGGGCAAGGCCGTTACCTGCTGTATAAGCGCAATAGTGTTTATCGGTCTGGCGTTGGCGGATAGCCGGAAGTTAGATGTCCTGAAGCAGATGAGCATCGATGATTTGGCCAATCTGGAGATTTCCATTGTTTCAGGACAGCCGGAACGGTTTGGCGACACGGCCGCAGCAGTTTTTGTAATCACTACTGATGATATCCGGCGTTCGGGCGCAACAACGTTAGCGGAAGCGCTGCGAATGGTGCCAGGACTGTCAGTGGGTCGGATTAACACTTCAGCATGGGCTATTTCGGCGCGGGGATTTCAAAGCCAAGGCGCTAACAAACTTTTGGTGATGGTGGATGGTCGCAGCGTCTATAACTCGCTTTTTTCAGGCGTGTATTGGGATGCTCAGGACATTCTGCTCCAGGATGTCGAGAGGATCGAGGTAGTGCGCGGTCCTGGCGCGACGACCTGGGGAGCGAATGCGGTCAACGGCGTGATCAATATCATCAGCAGGCGAGCCGAAGATACGCAAGGAACTTACATCGGCGTAGTCGCGGGCAACAAGGAACGGCAGGCGGTGGCGCGTCAGGGAGGACGGATGGGGGAGAAGGGAGCTTATCGAATCTACGCGAAACTGCATCAAAACGACCCGTTGCCGACCGCTGGAGTATCGGATGACGATTTGCCGGCGTGGAAGGGCGGCCGGGTGGGTTTTCGCGCCGATAAGGTCGTCGAAAACGGTAATTTGATGTTGGAAGGTGAGTTTTTTCGGGAAACCAATCACTATTTCAACCCTGTCGGTCACTATTTGCTCGGGCGCTGGGAAAACCGGGCCGCCAATGGTTTAGTGAGCAGCTTGCAAGGCTATTACTATCGGCTTGGCACTCAGGCTTTGGTAGAAAAGGTGCTCGAAGATACGTTTGACCTTGAATATCGCTGGCGTTTTGCTCCGATCGACCGTCACGCGCTGACAGGCGGCGTCGGCTACCGCTGGATTCGCAGCGATATTGAACTTTATCGCAACCGGCTGCGCGAACCGGTTCGGGATGACCAATTATTCAGCGCTTTTATCCAGGATGATATCCGTTTGGTGGCCGATCGGCTTTATTTGACGTTCGGCGCCAAGCTGGAGCACAACGATTACACCGGTTTCGAGGTTCAGCCGAGCGCTCGTCTGCGCTGGTCTCCAGATAACGGGCAAACGCTGTGGACCGCCGTGTCGCGCGCCGTGCGCACGCCCTCGCGAGCCGAACAGGACATGACGCTCGATCAAGCTGCCGGCGACATGAACGTGCCGGGCTTGGGCAATGTGCCTTTGACCGTTCGCTTGCTGGGAAATCGCGCTATGGCTTCGGAAGAACTCATCGCTTACGAAGCGGGTTACCGTTGGCAAGTCTCGCCGCGCCTGACCTTGGATACAGCGATCTTTCTAAACGATTACGACCAATTGCGCACTTTTGAATGGGTCGGCTCGCCCAATCTGAACTTGTTTCCCACGCCCGCGCTGGTACAACAGGCCACGACCGGCAATAAAATGTACGGACGAACTTATGGCTCGGAATGGGTGATCGATTTTCGACCTTACCCGTGGTGGCGACTTCAGGCGGCTTATTCCTTTACCGATATCAATCTGAAGCTGGATGCGGGCAGCACCGATCGATCCAGCGCACAAACCGATAAAGGCTCGCCCAAACATCAGTGGACGCTGCGCTCGTCGATGAATCTGAGAAACGACCTGGAATTCGATCTGTGGCTGCGCGATGTCGGCGCTATTCCGACCCTGGCCATCGATTCTTATGTCAACCTCGATGCGCGATTGGGCTGGAAGCTCAACAAGCAGATCGATCTGTCCTTGATCGGTCGCAACCTGTTGGATGCTTCGCGGGTGGAATATAAAGAATTTGCCGGTGTGAACCCGCAATCGCGAACGGCTGAAGTCGAGCGGGAAGTTTATTTGATGGCGGAGTGGCGTTTTTAAACGGACACACAGCATGATGTCGGTGAATGGATTAACCATCGCGCTCCAGTGTCGCTGGTGGATCAGGTCGAAAGCGCCGCCTGTTACAGACGCTGCAACGCATCGCGAATCCAATAATTTCGAAAGAAGAAAATATGGGTTCGCGGTTGCGTTGGCTTTGCTCGGACTGGCGGCGGGTCTTGCAAATGCCGGTGATGCGTTTAGTGAAAACGAGATAAAGGCGGTATTTCTTTACAATTTTGCCAATTTTGTCATCTGGCCAAAAGATTCCAAACACGATGCCGCGAAGGAGTTTCACTATTGCGTGCTTGACGAAGCTATCATGCCGGTGCTGCAAAAGGTTTTGAAAGGCGAAACCGTCCGGGGACAGCCGTTGAGTGTGCGGCCAGAAATCAACGACGCCAATCTCGCGGACTGTCACGTTTTGTATTTGAGCAAAGACCGTTTTGACGGTCCGGATGGCTGGAAGCTGGTGCGCGCGGCGCTCTCCGCCCAAGTGTTGACGGTAAGCGATTTGGAAAACTTTGAAGTTAAAGGTGGAATGATCGCGCTGGTAAGGCAGGATCGGCGCATCCGCCCCCGCATCAACATCGATGCGGTGGAAAAGGCCGGATTGCGAGTCAGCGCCAAATTGCTCAATCTCGCCACGGTCGTCCGCGATGATGGCGCGGATATGAAGCGATGACGCTCGCGTTTCGCGACCGCTCCATCAAGCAAAAAGTGATCGCCATCGCGTTGGTCAGCACGGTGATGGGTCTGGCCATGGCGCTCACCATTTTGGTTGTCAGCGATATCTACACCTTGAGGCGCAACGCCCGAGATTTCGCTTCTTCGCTGGCTCGGGTCGTGGCGGTCAACAGCGCGGCGGCGCTGGCGTTTCGGGACCCGGATACCGCCAGGGAGATTCTGGCCGCGTTCAGCAGCGTTCCCGAAGTGGCGGGCTCGCGCGTTCGAACCGCTGACGGTATTGAGTTCGCGCATTATCAAAACCCGAATTCGAACCATGTCCGTCTGTCCGATTTGCTGGATGGCGAGCAAGCCCTCCAACGCGCTCCCCAGGGATTAAACCGGGCGCAGGCCGATTCGACTTCCTCCGTGGTGCGCGGTCGTTATTTGGTTGTGCATCAAGCCATTGTGGTCGACAGAAGGGTATTGGGCAGCATGGATCTGGTGCTCGATCTAACGATGAAATCGGCGCGCTGATGGATGGTTTCAACACCATGCTCGAACAGATCGAACATCAGGACGCCGAACTGCACGTAGCCAAGGAGGACGCGGAAGAAGCCAATCGGGCCAAAAGCGATTTTCTCGCGAGGATGAGCCACGAGATTCGCACCCCCATGAACGGCATCATGGGGATGGCGGAGCTGTTGGCCGACTCGCAGCTCTCCGAACGCCAGCAGCGTTTTGTAGGCAATATTCGGGGCTCCGCCGAAGCGTTGCTCGCGATTATCAACGATATTCTGGATTTCTCGAAAATCGAAGCCGGCAAGTTGGAACTCGATCCGTCGCCCTTCAACGTGGAGGAACTGATCGATGAGATCGGCGAATTATTTTCCGAGCGGGCGCATCGTAAAGGTCTCGAATTGCTTTGTTCGGTAACGCCCGGTTTGTACCCCGCCTTGCGGGGCGACGCCGGACGGATCCGACAGGTGTTGATCAACCTTTTGGCGAATGCCTTCAAATTTACGCAAGCGGGCGAGGTGGTCTTGCGAGTCTCGTGCGCGTGGGAGGAAGAAGCCGAGCTCCTGCTGCATTTCGAGGTTCGGGATACCGGGATCGGCATCGCCGAAGACGCTCGGCGGCGTTTGTTCAACGCCTTTACCCAGGCTGACAGCTCGACGACGCGCAAGTACGGCGGCACCGGTTTGGGTTTGGCGATTTGCAAGCGGCTGGCGGAACTGATGGGCGGGGCGGTCGGCGTAGAGAGCGCCCCAGGTCACGGCTCGCGCTTTTGGTTTACCGCACGCTTGACCAAGGAACCCATGACTTCGGATGAGTGCGCGGGTTTCTTTAACGCCGCAAAATCGCTCAAGATCCTGATCGTCGATGACAATGCTTCGAGCCGGGCGTCGCTCGAAGAACTGATCTCCGCTTGGAAATTTGCCAATGCTTCGGCCAGCGGAGCATCGCAAGCGTTGGATTTGCTGCGGCAAGCGGCCGCTGCCGGCGCGCCCTTTGACGTGGGTTTGTTCGATCAGCAGATGCCGTCGATAGATGGTGTTGAACTGACTCGAAGAGTGCGCATGGAACCCGCGATCGGCCAACTTTCGGTGGTGATGCTCGCTTCGCTCTGGACCCCGTTGGAAAGCGCGCAACTGCAAGCTTTGGGCATTGGGGACTGCCTGAATAAACCGCTGTCTCGATCGCGGCTTTGCCAGTGTCTTCAGCGGCTTGAGGGCGACGAGACACCCGGCCAAGCGGCCGGGCCGGCGACAAGAACCGAAAAGACTTCCCCGGGAACGCGCGCCGCGCAGTTCGAGCGGCGCGGACAGCGAATTTTGCTGGTCGAGGATAATCCGGTCAATCAGGAATTGGGCGTCGAAATGCTGAGGGCGTTGGGAGTGAACGTCGAAGTGGCCGAAAACGGCGAGGCGGCATTGGCCGCAATTGCGCGACAAAGCTACGCGCTGGTGCTGATGGATTGTCAGATGCCGGTTCTGGACGGATTGGAGGCGACCCGCCGTCTGCGACGTATTGAACGAGCCGGGGGCGACGGGGTTCGCTTGCCCGTGATCGCGCTCACCGCCAATGCGCTGCTGGGAGATCGCGAGTCCTGCATGGCGGCCGGCATGGATGATTATCTCAGCAAACCGTTTACCTCGGCCCAGCTCGGATCGGTGCTCGAACGGTGGCTGCCCCAGCGCGAACCGGCAGGGGAAAGTTCCGAGCAGCCTTCGGGGTCATCAGATCGGGGAGAAAGCTCGCAAAAAACCGTTTTAGACCCGGCTCAACTCGCCCAAATTCGCAGCTTGGAGCGCGGCGCGACTTCAAACGTCTTGAAGCGGATCATCGGGCTATTTCTCGACAGCGCACCCGATCAGATCAAAGCCCTGCAGACAGCGGTCCAGCAAGGCGATGGTTCGAAGATGCATGCGATCGCCCATTCGCTAAAATCCGCCAGCGCCAATCTGGGGGCGGTCAGATTCTCGCACTTGTGCCAGCAGATGGAAAGCAGGGGCAAGGAGGGGCGGGCGGTGGGGGCGGTTGAAGATTTTTCATTGTTGGAACAAGAGTTTAGTGCGGTTCGTGAGGCATTGCTCGCGCTGCCTGAAGCGAGTATCGAGTGACAAGCGCAACTTTGGGCCATTTTTGCGCTTTCGCCGACGCGAGTTAGCGGGCCGCGCCAAGCGCTTGCAAGACGATGCGGCGGGCGCTCATAAAGGCTATATCGTTGATCGAGAGGTTTACTGTTGGCCGATTTGCTCAAATAACAGTTGCAGTTCCACGGCATATTGATAGTGCAGATCAGGATCGTCGGCCAAGGCCGGATCGCGCGAGCCGTCGAGAATGGCTTGCAGCTTGGAAATCAAGGCTTGGCCGGCGGCGGGTATCGTGGAGCTGGCCGCCATTTTTCCCAATATGGCCGAGAGCTCGGCCGTGTGTCCCGCGCGGATGCCCTGGCCGATTTGTTCGCAAAGCCGCGCGCCGGGATTGGTGTTTTTGCCGCCGGCCCGGCGGTAGGCCAAATATTTCCGCATGGCCTGCTGCCGCGCTTGGTCGGCGACCTCCACGTTCTTGCTCTCCTGGCCGACATCGTGCAAACCGCGCCGGATCGCCCAATGCCGGGCGGTGTAACTTTCCGGCAAATTGCACTCGCTGGCCCGATACAATTCCTGGCGGGCTTCATCGTGCCGGCGCAGTTGAATCAGCGCGTTGGCCAGATTGTTGCGGGCCAGCTCCTCGCCGTGACCGTCTCCGAGTTGCGCGCAGAGATCGGCCATGCGCCGGTAAGCCGAGGCCGCTTCTTCCAACTGGCTCAACGCCAGATGCAGATGGCCGAGTTCGCCCAGCACTTCGGCCGTTTCGTTTCGATTGTGCTGTTGTTCGTGCAGATAAAGGGCCTGCTGACAAGCTTGAAGTGCGACCGCCAAATCGCCGTTGAGCTTGTAGGCCAAGGCTAGCTGACGCCAGGCGCGAGCAACGCCTTCGATCTCGCCCAGCGTTTCGAACAGACGCCGCGCGCTGTCGTATAAGGCGACGGCTTCGGAACACAAACCCTGGCGCTGCCGCACCAGACCCAACTGCATTTGGTTGGCGGCCAACGTCAGATCGACGTTGCCCGCACCGGCCTGGGCGATGGCCGCTTCATAGGCGGCGGCGGCCTCCTGCAATCGCTGCAAAAAGATGAGGCAGTCGCCGATTTCCGCTTCGGCGACCGCCGCCATGCGGCCGGCGTTGGCGTTGCCGGCGCCGGCCAAGCGTTGGAACTGTTGGCGGGCCTCGCTCAACTCGCGCACGGCCGGTTCGGCGGCGCCCGTCAGCTTGAGCAATTTTCCCAACTGAAAATGGGTGCGAGCCCGATCGTAGCGTGCGCCGGGATAGGGTTCGTCTCCGGCCGACTCGCATAAACGCAACAGTTTGCGGGCGGCTTGAAGGGCCAGTTCGAGCGAACCCTCATCGCGCAGTCGCTCGATCCCCAAACGTTCGGTTTCGAAGCGGATCCGGCTCCAGCCCGACAGGGCCTGGCCCGCCCGCTCGCGCGCGGACACGATCTCGGCCAGGGCGGCTGGCATCCCGAGGTTGGCGAGTAACTGTTCGAGCCGAATCGCCAAAAAAGCGGTTTGTTCCGGGTCGGACTGTTGTTGTTGGTCGCGCAACAAGTTTAATAGATTGGGAATTTCCAGGCGCAATAAGCGGGTGGTCCGGGCGTTATCCTTAAAGAACTGCTGATAAAGGATTTCCAGCCACTGATCCATGCCAGCGCGCCAGCGCTGTCGCCATAGCGCCCGTTCTTCGGAGGAGAGCTGACCGCTCAGATAATAAGATAAAGGCGCGTCGAACCGCAGGTAGCCCTGACCCTGTTCGTCGACCAGACCGAGCGCCAGCAGCCGCTCGCAAAAGGTTTCGAGCGGTTGGGTATCGAGTTCCAGCGCTTTGCCCAGCGCGATGCGGTTGGCGCCATCCTTGAAAAAAGCCAGGATGTTTAACCGCTCGCGTTCGTCGGCCGGGAGATGGCGCAGCGCGAGTTCCAGGTTCAAGAACAACGGCCATTGCGGGTCGTCGCCGTGACGGCGCAACAACTCCGAGCGCAGTGGCCCTTGCAGGATACCGAGGGTCGCATTGACCCCTTGTGCGCCGATTTCCCGAGCCAAGCGTTGCAGGGCCGCCGGATAACCGGCGGCGAGTCTGGCCATCTCGCGCAACGGCTGAAACCCGTTGCCGCTGTCGCCGGGAGGTGGCATTTCCCCCGCAGCGATCAAGGTCTGAGCCATCAAAGCGATGGCGTCCCGGTCGTCCATGGCGCTCAGTTTCGCTTCTGCCCAGGGCGAGGCGAACGACGGCGGGCCCAGCCGGCCCAGCCCCAATGCCCGCAGCGCCGGCCATTCGAGGCTGAAATCCTTCCAAAACAAATCGAAAGCCGCTTCGTTTTCGGACGGCCAATAATCCAGTTGATCGAGCACGATCAGGGTAGGCCGGGCTTGCAGATTTTTCCGGAGATCATCCAGCGCCCGCCACAGGCTCGGATACCGGCTGACCGACCAATGATCGCCCTCGGGCCATAGCTGCCGGCCGAGCGTCTCCAGCAAGGTGCGCGGATCGCTGGCGTCGCCGGCGCTAGCGTAAGCGAGGGCGTCATAGCGGCCGCAACGGTTCAGCCAGGCCGCCAGAGTGACGGCGGCGGCGGTTTTGCCGACACCGCCGGGGCCGCGAAGAAAAACCGCAGCGCGCTCTTCCAGAAGCCGTTCCAGCCGCAACAGGTCACGCGCTCGGCCGATAAAGCCGGTCGGCGGTGGGTTGAGCGCCAGCGTCCGCTCGGCTCTGGTTTCCGCCAGCCGCCGCCAGAGTTCCAAGGGCGGCCGCAGACAGCAGCGAGGATCGCTATCGGCCAGATAAAGCCTGAAGCAAAACCAATCTTGCAAGTGGACACCGCCGCCGCCGAGGCCGGATGCGCGGTAGCTGTCTTGCGCCAGGCGACGTTGTCCGGCGGCCAGCGCATGGCTGACCGTCGCGCCGCCCAACAGCTCTTCATAAAACCCGGCCCAAAAGCGCTGTTGGGTTTTTTGGGGGGTTTCAGCCTGTACGGTGACCACCGCCGCGATCCCGGCCTGTAGCAACGTGGCGACGAAGCCGACGGTCGCGGTGTCGCCGAAGGCATGGGCGGATGACGGGCACAGCACCACCAGCCGAATGCAATAGGTGGTCAACAAAGACGCCAGCGTCTTGGCCGCGATGAAATGGGCCTCGCGGCAGATGGGGGTGTGAAGCTCGTAGCTCGCCTCGAATCCGACCAGGATCGTTTGACTGTCCAGATCGTCTCGGAGGTAAGCGTCCAGATGCAAGACGGTGAAGGGCCGCCCGGCCGCCCAAGCATCGTTCAACCGCTTTTCCAGGGCGCCCAGCGTGGGCGGGACCAGCAGCCGCGTTTCGGTCAAAGCGCCCAAGCCGTCCAGGGCGTCCAGCAACGGCAACGCGCTGCGCCGATAGTCGGGATGTCCGGTCGGTTCGGTGTCCGGCCGAGGGCTGATGGCCAGAAGGCGCAGCGGCGGCGGAACGGCGGCGAAAGCCGCGCCGCCGCCGGGCAATCGGCGGACGAATTGCACCGGCCGCTTGCCCTGAACCAGAAAACCCGCAGGGCCGCACAACAGTTCCCAAGGCAATTCGAGCAAGGATGCGGCGCCTGGCTGGCCGGCGTCCGCGCGGATCGCCAGGCGCCGCTCGTCGTGCGGCGACGCCTCGCGCCAAGCCGCCGCCAGCGCGCTCGCGCCCGCCGCTTCGAGCGTGGCCGCATGGAGCGAGCGCCCCCATTTCGCCAGCGCGGTTTCGACGCGGCGGGCGAGATGGCGCAGGGTGTCGGTCGGCCAGCACGGATGGCTTTGCAGGTACCAATCCAGCAGCCGTCGCGGCAATGGCTTGGGCAGCGCGATCTCGCCGAGATGATCGGACAGGAGCGGAGGATGTTTCGATTCGCGCCGCAAGCGGGCTTGCCACCGCCAACCGTCGGGTTTGGCGTCAGCCGGCTGCGGCGAGAAGTCCAGCTCCAGTTCGGTCAAGGCCGCCGAGGAGCGCTCGCCCGGCACGTGGCTGGCGAACGTCTCCCCCAGGGCGGCGAGCAACTCGGGCAAGATTGCGCTCAGGCCCTCGGCGGGCAGGTGAATGGGCGCGCAGCGCGGCAGAGGGGCAAACCATTGGCCCAGCACCGCATTGTCCGTGCCGGGCAACAATAGCGGGACCAGCCGATAATCGCCGGATCGACGCCTTTCCATCTCCTGGGCAAGCTCGATCTCCCGGCGCAGCCAAGTGGGATGGCCGGTGTTCAATCCGAGCACCACGATGGTTTGACGCGCCTGCTCGATGGCCCAGCGCGCTTCCGGCAGCAGCCGGTCGACCCCGCGCACATCGCGGATATCGCGCCAGACGCTCAAGCGGCAGGTTTCCAGCGCCAGCGCCAGATCGCGGGCGAAAGCGGCGTCGGGTCCGGCATGGCAGATGAAGATGGAGGCGTCAGCCATCGCGCAGGGTTCCAGAGGAGGATCATGAACGGCGTAAGCATATATAGCTTAACGTAAAAAAATACAAAGAGGACCTTGAAATCCACCGGTCAGGCCCTATCTGGTCAGCAAGGCCATCCGAAGTTCGGCACAGCGCCGACCGTGAAATTGGAGGAGATCGATCATGGCTCTGATACGTTATGAACCGTTGAATTTGTTGAATCAATTGCAGCGCGAAGTCAATCGGCTATTCGACACCAGCCGCTTCGGCGACGAGGAAGGCGGGCATATTCTGGCGGACTGGACTCCGGCGGTCGACATCAAGGAGGAGTCGAACCAGTTTATCATTCACGCCGACCTTCCAGGCGTGAACCTTCAGGATATCGAGGTCACCCTCGAAAACGGCGTGCTGAGCCTCAAGGGTCAGCGGGCGAGCGCAACGGACGAAACCGCCGAGCAGTACCGCCGGGTCGAGCGGGTGCGCGGCACCTTCTTGCGCCGGTTCTCGTTGCCGGATGTGGCGGACGCCGAGAAGGTGAGCGCGAAGTGCCGGGACGGCGTCTTGGAAGTGGTCGTGCCCAAGCGCGAAGCGGCGCAGCCGCGCAAGATCGCGATTGAAACCTGATCGCTGCAACCGGCGGTCGCGACGGGCGGTTTCGGCTCGCCAACAGTCGAGGCCGCCTCTCGAGCGCAAGGCGCGAGTCAAATCCGCGCCTTGTTTTTTTTGCCGCGTTCGCGGGTCCGCCGGCTCAAGCGGATCGATGCACCAGTTCGCCCAAGCCGGCCTCGCGAAGCGCGCCGTCCAGCAAGCGATGAACTTGCAAGGCGGTGTCCAGCGTCAAAGCCTGCCGGGCCAGTTCCTGGGCTCGGGCTCGACTGAAACTGCGGATAGCCCATTTGACGCGCGGCACGCTGATCGCGTTGGCGCTCAAGCTGGCCGCGCCCATGCCCATCAGCAAAACGGCCGCGCCGGGATCGGCTGACAGCTCGCCGCACAGATGCACCGGCCGGCCGGCCTGGCGGCCCCCCTCAAGGATGTGGGCGATGGTTTTGAGCATGGCCGGGTGGAGGCTGTCGTACAGTTTGGCGACCCGACCGTTATCCCGGTCCACCGCCAGCAGATATTGGGTCAGATCGTTGGTGCCGACCGAGAGAAAATCGACCCGGCCGGCCAGTTGAGCGGCTTGCAAGGCGGCGGAAGGCACTTCGATCATCACCCCCACTTCGGGCCGCGCGCGCGCGAGCCCTTCCCGCTCCAAACCCGCTTGGGCTTGATCCAGCAAGCGCAGCGCCTCATCGACTTCCTCGACGGTGGTGATCATCGGAAACAGGACCCGCAAGTTGTGCAAGCCGGCGTTGGCCTGGATCAAAGCGCGCAACTGGGTCAGAAAAATATCGGGGCGATCCAGGGTAAAGCGCATGCCGCGCCAGCCGAGAAAAGGATTTTTCTCGTTGATGGTGAAATAAGGCAGACACTTGTCGCCGCCGATATCCAGGGTGCGGATCACCACCGGGCGTGGCGCGAACGCCTCTAAAATCTGGCGATACAGCGCCCGTTGTTCTTCGGCGCCGGGAAAGGCATCGCGCAACATGAAGGCGAATTCGGTGCGGTATAGGCCGATGCCGTCGGCCCCGCACTCGCGGGCGGCGGCGATATCGGCGAGCAGGCCGGCCTTGGCGTACAGCGGCAACCGATAGCCGTCTCGAGTTTCGGCCGGCAAGTCGCGCAAGTCGCCCAATCCGGCGGAAAGCTCGGCGTCGGCCGCGATCC
Organism: Candidatus Competibacteraceae bacterium; assembly: GCA_016790045.1. Taxonomy (GTDB): domain Bacteria; phylum Pseudomonadota; class Gammaproteobacteria; order Competibacterales; family Competibacteraceae; genus Competibacter_A. Next base: position 69,313 of record JAEUPW010000003.1, on the reverse strand, counting down.
GTTGCTCGTAATCCGCGCGCAGCGCCGGATCGGGATTGACGAAGACCCGGCCCTGATAGCCGTCGACGATGATTTCGCAGCCCTCGAAACCGCCGATGGGGCGGTCGCCCAGCGCCATGACCGCCGGAATGCCCATCGCTTGCGCCAAAATCGAAACGTGCGATAGCGCCGAACCGCGCAGGCAGACCACGGCCGCCAACTGGTCCGGGCCGGCCGCCGCCAGATGGGCGACGCTCATTTCCTCGGCGAGCAGCACGCGGCGCTCGGACGCCAGCGCGACCGGCCGATTCGAGCCAGCGCGCAAATGGTGCAGCACCCGCCGGCCCAGATCGCGGATATCGGTGGCGCGGCTGGCGAGATAGGGATCATCGGCCTGTTCCAGCAAACGCGCGCGCGCCAGCACGGCCTCGCACCAAGCGCCTTGCGCCCAGCAGCCCTGCTGGATTCGAGCGCGCGCCTCAGCGGTCAGGCTGGCGCTGTTCAACAGCATCCGGTGCGTCTCGAACAGCGTCTGCTCGTTGGCGGGCAACAGCGGGGCCAAGCGCTCGCCGGCGAAGCGCAGCTCTTCGTCGACGGCGGTGATGGCGGCCCGCAGCGCGGCCTCCTCGAAGACCGGATCGAGAGCGGCGCGCGCGGGCACATCGTCGAGATCGATCAACAATTGCGGGATGGCGACGACGCCGATCGCCAGGCCGTCCGCGCCGGGCAGGCCCTGCAGCGCCTGGACGCCGGCGTCGGGGTTTGGCGGAGGCCGGGCGCCACCGTCGTGAGCGTTGCCGCGCAAGGTTTCGAGCATTGGTTCGAGATCGTTGAATGAGAAGCAAAAAAATCGTACGCCGCCGGCGCTTAGCCCGCTGAACCAGCCGCCGTAACCGAAAACTAAATAGAATATACTGCTTGCCCTTAACGATAGAAGAAATCAACTCATGAGCGAGATCATGCAACCGGCCATCGATCCGGCGCGAGCCGCGCGCTTGCTGCGGCGGGCCACCTATGCCTCCGTGGCGGTCGCCACGATTTTGATCGCCGCCAAGCTGGCCGCCGCGCTGCTGACGCAATCGGTCAGCGTGCTGGCTTCGCTGGTGGATTCGATGATGGATGTGGCGGCTTCCATCATCAATTTGCTGGCCGTGCATTATTCCTTGCAGCCTCCCGACCGCGACCACCGCTTCGGTCACGGCAAGGCCGAGCCGCTCGCGGGTTTGGCGCAGGCGGCTTTCATCGCCGGCTCGGCGGTGTTTCTGATCCTGCACGCGATCGACCGGCTGCTGCATCCACAACCCGTGGTCGACGCCGCGGTGGGTATCGGCGTTCAACTGGTCGCCATCGTCTTGACCGGGGGCTTGCTGCTGTTCCAGCGCCAGGTGATCCGCCAGACTCAATCCACGGCCATCAGCGCCGACGCCTTGCATTATGCGACGGATTTGCTCAGCAATGCGGCCATCATTGTAGCGATCGGCTTGTCGGTGTTGGGCTGGCCGAGTATGGATTCGATCTTTGCTATTGGGATCGCGCTGTATATTTTGTATAGTGCGGGACACATCGGTCATGAATCGATACAATTGCTTTTAGACCGTGAATTGCCGGCGGAGGTCCATGCCCGCATCAAGGAGATCGTCCGGGCCAACCCGCAAGTGCGCGGGGTGCACGACGTGCGGACCCGCCGCTCCGGCCAGACTTATTTTATCCAGTTGCACCTGATGCTGGACGACAGATTGCCCTTGGTGGAAGCGCATCGGGTGGGCGATGAGGTTGAAGCGGCGATCAAGGCGGCGTTTCCGAACGCCGATGTGCTGATCCATCAGGACCCGACCAGCGAACCTGTCCCTCAGCCCTTGCCCGGCTGATGGAAGCGCGGCGCAAACCGGTTTCGGTTTGATCGGCGCGGGGCCGGGGCGACGGACGATAAAAAGACCCGTTAACGCAGCTCAAGGAATTGAAAGCCATGCTATCCGCAAGTACGCCCCATCGGCCGCTGGTGCTGCTGATCGACGATGATTTATCGATTCGGCTGCTGGTGAGCGTGTCGCTGGAGCAGGCGGGCTTTCAGGTCGAACAGGCCGAGAACGGTCGCTGGGGGGTGGAGAAGTTCGAGCAGGTCCATCCCGATGTGGTGTTGATGGACGTGATGATGCCCGAGATGGACGGTTTCGCCGCCAGCGCCGAATTGCGTCGCCGGCCCGGCGGGGCGCAAGTCCCGATTTTGATGATGACGGGACTGGACGATCACGGGTCGATCGATCAGGCGTTCGACGCCGGCGCGACCGATTTTATCACCAAGCCGATCAACTACCCGCTACTGGGGCACCGGGTGCGCTATCTGTTGCGGGCGAGCGCGGCGATGAATAGCCTGCGCGAAAGCGAGCGTCGCTTGGCCGTCGCCCAGCGCATCGCACGCTTGGGCCACTGGGATTGGCGCGCGGACAGCACCACTTTTCATCTGTCCGAGGAGGTTTGCCGCATCATCGGCCTGGACCCGAATGCGCCGGAGGTCCCCTTCGAGGCGGTGTTCGACTGCGTGCCGGAAAAAGAGCGCTCCCGGGTTCGACAGTGGTTTGCCAGCCTGCAAGAGCCGGGCGATCTCGCCGGGCTCAACCACTGGATTTTGAACCCAAAAGGCCCCGAACTCCGCTACGTCCGCCAGCAAGTCGAGGCGATTCGCGACGGATCGGGTCGGCTGGTCCAGTTGTATGGCACCTTGCAGGATATCACCGAACTGCAACGGGCCGAGGAGCGCATCCGCCAGCTAGCGTTTATCGACAGCCTGACCCGCTTGCCCAACCGCGAGCTGCTCAAGGACCGGCTCAGCGCCGCGCTGAGCCTGGCCAAGCGCCACGGCCGGCGCGCGGCCCTGCTGTTTTTGGATCTGGACAATTTCAAGCGGATCAACGACACGCTCGGCCACAGCGTGGGCGACATGCTGCTCCAGGCGACGGCGGAGCGCCTCAAGCTCAGCGTGCGCCAGAGCGATACGGTCTCCCGACTCGAAAGCCCCGAAGACCAGAACGAAACCATCGCGCGGCTCGGCGGCGACGAATTTACGGTGTTGCTGCCCGAGGTCCGGCGCAGCGAGGATGTCGCCAACGTGGCCGAACGGATCCAGACCGCGCTGTCGCAGCCGCTGGTGCTCGGCGGTCACGAAGTCTTCATCACCCCCAGCATCGGCATCGCCATTTTCCCGGAGGACGGCGACAATTCCGAAACTTTGTTGAAAAACGCCGACATGGCCATGTATTTGGCCAAGCGCCAGGGCCGCAATCTCTACCGGTTTTTCGACGCCACCTTGAACGAGGCGGCGCTCAAGCGTCTGACCATGGAAAACCAGTTGCGCAAAGCCATCGACCAGAACGATCTGTCGCTGCATTACCAGCCGCAACTGGATTTGCCGAGCGGGCAGATCAGCGGCGTCGAAGCGCTGTTGCGCTGGCAAAGCCCGGTGCTGGGTTCGGTGTCGCCGGTCGATTTTATCCCGCTCGCCGAGGAAACCGGCCTGATTATCCCCATCGGCGAATGGGTTTTGCGCACCGCCTGCCAGCAGGCCAAACGCTGGCAGGAGCAAGGGGTCGGGCTGCAGCGGATGGCGGTCAACATCTCGGTGCTGCAATTCGTGCAGCCGAGCTTTCCGGGACTGGTGGCGCGGATTCTGGAGGAAACCGGCCTCGCGCCCGAAGCTCTGGAGCTGGAGATCACCGAAAGCTTGTTGATGAAGGACCCCGAGGGCGCCACCAGCATCCTGCAAGCCCTCAAGGAACTCGGCGTGCAACTGGCCATCGACGATTTCGGCACCGGCTATTCGAGCTTGAGCCGGCTCAAGCAATTGCCGCTGGACCGGCTCAAGATCGACAAAGCTTTCGTGCGCGAGGTCAACCTGCAACCCGACGATGCCGCCATCGCCACGGCGGTGATCGCCATGGCGGAAAGCATGGGGTTGCGGGTCATCGCCGAGGGCGTGGAAAACGAAGCCCAACTGCGTTTCCTCAAATCCAAGAACTGCGATGAGGTTCAAGGTTATTTTCTGAGCCGGCCGCTGCCGGTCGACGAACTGACCAAAATGTTCCAGCGCCATCAAAAAAACATGACCGAGCCATCGGCGTTCGCCGGCGACACCCGCGTGCTGCTCATCGCCGATCCCGATCCCGCGAGCTTGGCGACGCTGGCGGAGACGCTGCGCCCGGAGGGCTATCATCTGCTGACGGCCGGTAACGCCCAAACCGCCCTCGATCTGCTGACGAGCCACGATGTCGGGGTGGTGTTAGCGGATTTCCAGCTCTCCGGAACGCACGGCGATCAGGTGTTTCGCTGTTTTCGCGAGCTGCACCCGAAAACGTTGCGGATCGTGATGGGTGATGACTGCGGGGTCGAGCAAATGATCGAGCTGATCAACGACGGCGCGATCTACAAGTTTTTGCGCAAGCCCTTGTCGGGTTCGTTGCTGCGCGAGGTGTTGCGCAAGGCATTTTTGACCCACACCCGCCCGGCGGAAGTCGACGCCTTGCCGGGCGAGCATTAAGGGAATTGCGGCGCCCATTGCGCCAGCCGAGCAAGACTGCGGGCGGACTCACGGCGCGGCCAGCAGCGAGCCCGCGACCGGGATGACGCCGCGCCCATCAGCGCCGCTAAACTCGAAGGGAACCGACACCAGTTCCATGCCGGCGTTGCGCTGGATCGCGAAGTGCAGGTGCGGGCCGGTGGAAAAACCGGTGTTGCCGGAATTGGCCAGCCAGGTCCCGCGCTCCACGCGCTGGCCGGAGGCCACCCGGATCGAATCGGGGTGCAGATGCCCGTATATCGCCATGGTGCCGTCCGCGTGCAGGACTCTCACCGCGTTGGCGCGGGTCTGGTATTTGGGATCGGTCCCGCCGTCGAAGAAATCCCCCGCCACATCCATGATGACGCCCGCTCGGGCGGCGCGAACCGGCGTGCCCAGCGGCAGGGAAAGATCGACCGCGTGACGGCTTTGCGGGTGCCGGTGACTGAACGCGCCATCGAAGGCTTGGCCGATGACGAAGCGTTGCCCGGAAGCGAACGGCGGCGCGTAAGGTTGTTCCGGCTGATGGTTGGCGGCCGGATCCCCCAGGACCGCCCGAACCCGATAACCGTAGCGCCAGCGCGCGCCGGTCGGTTTCAGGGTCACCGCCGGCGTTTCCGCGCGGGCCGCAGCCACGACCCGCACCGGCAAGGGCGGTTCGGCGCGCATGTTTTCCAGCCCCTCGCCGCTGATTTCGACCTCGACCGGGCCGTAATAGTCGTTGACCACCGCCAGGATCGGCGCGTCGGGCGCGCCGCGGTTGCGAATGCTGATCCGGGCCGGCAGTTCGCTGACCGGCAACGGGCGCACCTCGGCCTTGACATCGGCGGCGGGCGGTTTGTCGGTGTAAATCCAGGCCCCGGAAGCGTCCTGGTATTTGTAGAGTTTTTTGGCGGTTGCAGCAGAGACCGCCGCTAGCCCCAAAACCGCCACCGCGAGCAGCGCTCGCGTCGCCCGTCGCCACGGGGATCGGGGATGCTGGTCGATGGGCGCCATTCGGCTCAGCTTTTGAAATAGTGGACGTGGATGCCTTCCGAACGGCTTTTCGCCAGTTCCACCATCTTGGCCGCGACAGCTTCGGCCTGCACCGGCCGATAGGCGCTGAAAGGCCCCCAGGCGAACAGCGACCAGAAAGGAGCCATCTGTTTGCTCCAATCCTCGATCGGCCGGGGTTCGGCCCGTTCGCCCAGCAGCAGCGAAGGCCGCAACAGGTGGACGGCCGCAAACGGCAGATCGCTGATCTCGGCTTCGGCGCGTCCCTTAAGCCGGTTGTAAAACATCGGCGAACTGGCGTCCGCGCCGACCGCCGACACCAGCACGAAGCGAGAAACGCCGCGCGCGGCGGCCAGTTTGGCCAGCTCGACGACATAGATGTGATCGACCTTGGCGAAGGCTTCCGGCGAACCGCTCGCCCGGTAGGTGGTGCCCAGACAGCAGAGCGCGGCGTCCGCTTCGATGGCGCCGGCTTGTTCGCGCAGGCGCTCGAAGTCCACGACCTGAACGTTGAGCTTCGGGTGAGTCGATTCGAGCGGCCGGCGCGAAAGCGCGGCGACGTGACCGATGTCCGCATCGGCCAGCAATTGGCGCAAGCAATGACCGCCCACCAGCCCGGTCGCGCCGGCCAGCAACACGCGGGTTCCCGATTGTCGTTGAACGTCCATCGACGATGCTCTCTGCTGGATTCTGGAGGCTCGAACGAGACGCCCCGCCCGCCGCCTTTCAGGGACGCCCGCGCTCGGCAACGGGCCGTTGCCCGCCGTGGCGAGCTATCCCGCGCCGCTGCGCGGAATCGCGCGGCCCGTCTCGCAACGCTCTGGCCGGAACGCTTTCGGGCCTGGAACTCGCGCCCTCGAAAACCCGGCCGGGCGGGCAGACGATGAGCGCACCGGACCCCTCTGGCCCCGATGCGGCGACGGGGCGACCGCCCTCGCTCAAGCGGCGCTGGTCAGCTTCTCGTACTTGGCCTGCAACTGCTCTTCCGACTCGGAATGCTTGGGGTCGGGCAGGATGCAATCCACCGGGCAGACTTCGATGCATTGCGGCGTATCGTAGTGGCCGACGCACTGGGTGCAGCGGTTCGGGTCGATCTCGTAAATTTCCTCGCCCTGATAAATCGCCTCGTTCGGACACTCGGGTTCGCACACGTCGCAATTGATGCATTCGTCGGTGATCATCAGTGCCATGGCTGGCTCCTCTTGGGTTTCGAACGATAGCCGTTGAGCGGAAGCGCCGATCCGGGTGCCGGTCGGGTTCGACCGTGCCGGACCATCGGGGAAGTCCCACTATTTTAATCCATTATCGGCGGGACGCGAATTTTGCCGCCAGCGCCGCCTCGACCTTGGGGTGCACGAACGGCGCGATGTCGCCGCCCAGCTTGGCCACCTCGCGCACCAGGCTGGAGGAGATGAAGGAATATTGCTCTGCCGGCGTGAGAAAAACCGACTCGATTTCAGGATAGAGCCGGCGGTTCATGTTGGCCAACTGGAACTCGAACTCGAAATCCGACACGGCCCGCAACCCGCGCAAGATCACGTGCGCGCCGAGCGCTTTGGCGTGATTGACCAACAGGATGTCGAACCCGCGAATGTCGACATTGGGCAGGTGGCCCAGCGCCTCGCGCGCCAGCTCGACCCGCTCTTCCAGCGAAAACAGCGGTTGCTTGTTGGGATTGGCGGCGACGCTGACGGTCAAGCGGTCGAACATGCGGGCGCCGCGTTCCACCAAGTCGATGTGGCCGCGCGTGATCGGGTCGAAAGTGCCGGGGTAAATGGCGGAGACGGGCATGGAGATTCCTGGCGGCCGGTGGTGGTGCGGGGATTATCGGAAATGGCACACGGCAAGGCTAACCGTTCAGCCGGCGTTCAGCAAGCGGTCTCGGGCGCGACCGCTCCGGCCTCGCCGTCGCGGTCGATGTCGCGCCGCGCCAGCCGATAGCGGACTGCCCCGGCGGTCTTGTCTTTTAAGATCGACCAGTGGGCTGGCGGCGCCAGCGCCAGCGCCGTTTCCGCCTCCAGGTAAACCCAAGCGCTCGGAGCCAGCCAGCCGCCGCGTTCGAGCCCCTGGCAAACCGGTTCGAGCAGCGCCTGTTCGAACGGCGGATCGAGCAACACGATCTCGAAGGGCGTCGCGGCTTGACACAACCAGTTCAACGCTTCAGCCCGTTCCACGCGGGCGTTTTGGGCTTGCAAGCGCGCCAGGTTATCGCGCAGGGCTTCAACCGCCGCCGGATGGCGCTCGACGAACACCGCTTCCGCCGCGCCGCGCGACAGCGCCTCGATGCCGAGCGCGCCGCTGCCGGCGAACAAATCCAGGCAGCGGGCGCCGGGCAGCACCGGAGCGAGCCAGTTAAACAGCGTTTCGCGCACCCGGTCCGGCGTCGGGCGCAGGCCGGGCAGATCGGGGAACGGGAGGCGGCGGCCCCGCCACCGGCCGCCGATGACGCGCAGTTGGCTGGGGCGGCCGCCTCGGCTCATGAGCCGGCGGGCCGCTTCGGCTCGCCCGGAGGCGCGGGCGGCGCGCCGCCGACGATCACCGTGATGAGCTGGTCCGGTTGCACGCGCCGCTGCCAGGCGGATTTCACTTGGTCCAGGGTGATGCCGTTCATCATGGCGATGTAGTTTTGCAAATAATCCAGCGGCAACCCGTGGAAGGCGATGGCGCCCAGCGCGCCGGTCAGCTTGCCGTTGCCAGCCAAATCGAGGGCGAAGCCGCCGGTGATGTTTTGGCGGGCCTCTTCCAAGGCTTTGGGGTCCGGGCCGTTGGCGGTGAATTCCCGCAAAGTGGTTTGCGCCACTTGCAAGGCGGTATCCACCTGATCGTTGCGGGTTTGCAGATTGATCAAAAAAGGTCCGGCCTGCTGCATCGGCGAAAAGGCGCTATAGGCCCCGTAGGCCAAGCCGCGTTTCTCGCGGATTTCCTGCGACAGTTGGGAGACCAAGCCGTTGCCGCCCAAGACGTGGTTGCCGAGAAACAGCGCGTAGTAATCGGGATCGGCGCGCTTGACGCCGAGCTGGCCGATCAGGAGGTGGCTTTGGCTGGAGGGATGGGGAACGCGGATGGTTTGAGGGCTCGGGGCCGGCGGCGCGGGAACCGGCGGCGCGGCCTCGCCTTTGGCTAGCCCGCCGACCAAATTTTCGGCCAAACGCTCGGCGGCCGGCCGGTCCAGATCGCCGACGATGGCGACCACCGCGTTGGCGGCGGTGTAGTAGCGCCGATGAAAATCTTGAACGGCAGCGCGGTCGAGGGCGCTGAGGCTGGCCGGCGTGCCCTCGGGCGGCGAACCGTAAGGGTGAGCGCCGTAGAGCGCCATAAAGAACGTGTCCTGAGCGATCAGGCCGGGCGATTGGGCGCGCTCGCGCAGCGCCGTCAGCATCTGCTGGCGGACTCGCTCCACGGCGTCCGGCGCGAAGCTCGGCTCCTTCAGCAGCCGGGTGACGGTTTCGACGGCGGGTTGCAGGTAGCGCGGATCGACCAGACTGCGCAAGGCGACCGAGGCGGAATCCCGGCGCGAGCCGATGCTCAAGCGCGCGCCGACTTGGTCCAAGCGGTCGGCGATGGCGTCGGCCGACCAGTCGCCCGCGCCTTCTTCCAGCAAGGCGTTGGTCAGTTTCGCCAGACCGGGTCGCTCGCCGTCGCGGATCGAGCCGGCGTTGAACAGAATTTGCGCGTCCACCATCGGCAATTCGCGCGCGGGAATGAAATAAACCGGCACGCCGTTGCCGGTGCGCCAGTTTTGGATGGCGGGCACGGCGGCGGCCAAGCTGGAAGCCAGCAGCGCGACGGCGGCTAGAACGCCGGTTAACAGAGATTTCGGATAAAGCATGATAAAGGGCATCCTCGGCCGTCTTCCGTCCGCTGACGGCGACGGCGCATGGGGTCAAGGCTCAACGGATCGCGTGGTCCAGCGCGGCGGCGGGCGCTTTCGGGCGGCGGCCATCCAGCGGTAGCGGTTCCAGCGTCGCCACGGTCAGTCGGTCGTCGATCAGGTATTTGCGGGCGACGTCGCGGACCTGTTCGGGCGTGACCGCCTGAATGCGTTGCACGTAGTCGTCGAGCTTGTTCCAACCCAAGCCGACCGTTTCCAAGGTGCCCAGGCGCATCGCCTGATAGAACAGCGAATCCTGCTGGTAAACCTCGGCGGCCACCACTTGCGCGACCACTCGCGCCAGTTCCTCGGCGCTGACCAGTTCCTCGCGCAGCCGCGCCACCTCGGCGCGCAGGGCTTGCTCCAAGTCCGCGTTAGTGCGGCCGGGCGCGGGGTTGCCGGCCAGCACGAACAGCTCGTCGAGCCGGGCGGTGGGGCTGTAGCCGGCCCCGGCGGCGGCGGCGACTTGGCTGCCGCGAATCAGGTTCCGGCTGAGCCGGGCGCTGGAACCGGCGTCGAGAATGCCGCCCAGCACGTCCAGCGCATAGGGTTCCCACGCCTCGGCGGCGGTTTTGAAGGTCGGCGTTTTGTAGCCCAAGGTGACGTAGGGCACCTCGGCCGGGGTTTTGACCACGATCCGCCGTTCGCCCTGTTGCGGGATTTCCGCCGACGCCTTGGGCGGCGCGAGCTCGCTCGCTTGCAGCGGGCCAAAATGCTTCTCCGCCAGCTCGCGCACCTTGCCCGGATCGACATCGCCCACGACGACCAGCGTGGCGTTGTTGGGGGCATACCATTGCTGGTACCAGCGGCGCAGATCGTCCGGCTTGATGGCTTGCAGGTCTTGCATCCAGCCGATGATCGGCTGGCGATAGGAGCTGGTGACGTAGGCTGCGGCCAGGAATTGTTCCTGCGTCAGCGCTTCGGGCTGGTCCTCGGTGCGCAGCCGGCGCTCCTCGGCCACCACTTGCGCTTCCTTGCTCACATCGTCCGGCTTCAATACGAGATGGCGCATCCGGTCGGCTTCCAGCCGGAAGCTCAGCTCCAGCCGCTCTTTTTCCAGAGTCTGAAAATAGGCGGTGTAGTCGCGGCTGGTAAACGCGTTTTCGTCGCCGCCGTTGGCCGCGATCAAGCGGGAAAATTCGCCGCCCGGCACCTCGGTCGTGCCCTTGAACATCAGGTGTTCCAAAAGGTGAGAGATGCCGGTCAGCCCGCTCGGCTCGTAGCTGGAACCGACCTTGTACCAGATTTGCGAGACGACCACCGGCGCGCGCCGGTCCTCGCGCACCAGCACTTTCAGGCCGTTGGCGAGATTGAACTCGTGGACGGGCGCGGCCGCGAAGGCGGCGGGCGCGAACAACAAAACGGCTAAGAACGATTTGCGATAAGTGGGCATGATCTCGATCGTTGACTGAAGGCCTGCTTAAAACAGACTAAAATGGTACGATAAGTTCCAACACTTATCAGTATATCGGTCAATTTGCCGCTTTATGTCCGAACCCAAACCTGATTCCCGCTCGCCGTCCGGCGCGTACGACGCGCCAGCGCGCAAAAAAGCCAGCCTGTTCGAGGTCTTGAACCGGCCGCTTCATCTGCCGTTTCGCCGGGAGCGCGCGACGGAAGCCCCGGCCGAGCCGATCATGCCGTTTTCCAACCTGCGCGAGCGGTTGCGGCGCACCCGTCAGGGGCTGGTCGGCGGCTTGGCCGGCTTGTTCGCCGGCCGCAAGCTGGACGACGAGACCCTGGAAGAGCTGGAAAGCCGCTTGCTGCTGGCCGATGTCGGGGTCGAGGTCACCCAGCACTTGATGAAACGCCTGACCGAGCGGGTCTCGCGCCGCCAGCTCAACGACATACCGGCCTTGATCGAGGCGCTGCGCGAGGAATTGTTGGGGATTCTCGCGCCGTGTCAACAGCCGTGGCGGCCCAGCGACTCCCGGCCTTATGTCATCTTGACGGTCGGGGTCAACGGCGTCGGCAAGACCACCACCATCGGCAAGCTGGCCAAGAAACTGCAACGCGACGGGCTGTCGGTGGTGCTGGCGGCCGGCGACACCTTTCGCGCCGCCGCCGTCGAACAGTTGCAGGTGTGGGGCGAGCGCAACCGCATCCCGGTGATCGCCCAGCAAAGCGGGGCGGATTCCGCCTCGGTGATTTATGACGCGATCCAGGCCGCCAAGGCCCGGCAGGTGGACGTGGTGATCGCCGATACCGCCGGCCGCCTGCACACCCAGTCGAACCTGATGGAAGAATTGAAGAAGATCAAGCGGGTCGCGGCCAAAGTCGACGCCGAAGCCCCGCACGAAGTGCTGCTGGTGGTGGACGCCAGCACCGGCCAGAACGCCTTGAATCAGGCCGTGCAATTCCACGAGGCGGTCGGGGTGACCGGCTTGATCCTGACCAAGCTCGATGGGACCGCCAAGGGTGGCATCGTCTTCGCCATCGCCCGGCGGCTGGAGTTGCCGATCCGCTTTATCGGCGTCGGCGAGGGGATCGAGGACTTGCGCCCGTTTGACGCGGACGAATTTGTGGTCGCCTTGCTGGACGATGAAGCCGACGCCTGAGCGAAACTTTTGGCGGATTTGGCACTCTGAGTTCTAGAGTGCTAAAATGAATACTGTAATGTTTTGACGGTTGGGAGGGATGCATGACGAAGACGATGACCACCGCGCTGGTTCCCCACTTGCAACATTTGCCGGCTCCGGTCGACAGCCTGGACAGCTATATTCAGGCGGTCAACCAAGTGCCGGTTTTAAGCGTCGAGGACGAGCAAGAACTCGCCCGGCGGTTGCGGTTGCAGAACGACTTGGCGGCGGCGCAACGGCTGATCGTGGCGCACTTGCGTTTCGTGGTGCACATCGCGCGCGGTTACACCGGTTACGGTTTGCCTTTGGGCGATCTGGTGCAGGAAGGGAACGTCGGCCTGATGAAGGCGGTCAAACGTTTCGATCCCGCGCACGGGGTGCGCTTGGTGTCGTTCGCGGTCCACTGGATTCGGGCGGAGATTCACGAGTTCATCCTGCGCAACTGGCGGATCGTGAAGGTCGCCACCACCAAGGCCCAGCGCAAGCTGTTTTTCAAGCTGCGCGGCGCCAAGAAGCGCTTGGGCTGGTTGAACGGCGAGGAAGTCGACACCGTCGCCCGCGAGCTGGGCGTGAGCTCCGAGGCGGTTTTGGAAATGGAATCGCGGCTGAGCGGTTATGACGTGTCGTTCGATCCGGCGCCGGAAAGCGACAGCGAGGACGAGCACGAAAGCTACACGCCGTCGGCCTACCTGCGAGACGAACAGGCCGACCCGGCCGACGCGCTGGAACAGGACGACTGGGAAGATCAGACCACCGCCCGGCTGAGCGAGGCGCTGGAGCGCCTGGACCCGCGCAGCCGCGCCATCGTGCAGCGCCGCTGGCTGGACGACGACAAGCCGACCCTGCACGAGCTGGCCGCCGAATATAACGTGTCTGCCGAACGGATCCGGCAACTGGAAAACAACGCCATGAAAAAATTGCGGGCGAGCCTGCCCGCCGCCTGAGCACGAGCGTTTGACACCCCGCCCTCGCGGCGGGTTTTTTTATGGGCGCAAGTCTCCTGACGCCTTGCGCCCTTTTGCGGAGTCGAGTTACTTTCAGTCCACTCCCGCCGCCCCGAGATCCGCCATGTCCGAGCCGATCCGCCAGTTCGCCAGCGATAACTATTCCGGCGTTTGCCCTGAAGCCCTGGAGTATCTGCTGGCGGCCAATCGGGGCGACGCGCCCGCTTACGGCAACGACAGTTGGACCCAGCGCGCCGCCGACCGCTTCCGCGAGCTGTTCGAAACCGATTGCGAAGTGTTTTTCGTCTTCAACGGCACGGCGGCCAATTCGCTGTCGCTGGCCGCGCTGTGCCAGTCCTATCACAGCGTGATCTGCCACGAAACCGCCCACATCGAAACCGACGAATGCGGCGGGCCGGAATTCGCCTCCAACGGCTCCAAGCTGCTGCTGGCCAAGGGCGAGCGCGGCAAGCTCGATCCGGAAGACGTGGAGCGGCTGATCGTGCGGCGCTCCGACATTCACTACCCCAAGCCCAAGGTGGTCAGCGTCACCCAGGCGACCGAATTGGGGACGGTGTACGGCGTGGAGGAGTTGCACGCCCTGCGCGAATTGGCCGACCGCCACCGCCTGAAAATGCACATGGACGGCGCGCGTTTCGCCAACGCGCTGGTCACGTTGGAGCGGACGCCGGCCCAGGCGACCTGGCAAGCCGGCATCGACGTCTTGTGTTTGGGCGGGACCAAGAACGGCATGGCGGTGGGCGAGGCGATCTTGTTTTTCGACCGGGAACTGGCGGCCGATTTCGCCTATCGCTGCAAGCAGGCCGGGCAACTGGCCTCCAAGATGCGCTTCATCGCCGCGCCCTGGCTCGGGTTGCTGGAAACCGGCGCGTGGCTGCGCAACGCCCGCCAAGCCAACGAGATGGCCGCTTATCTCGAACGGCGTTTGAGCGCCATGGTGGGTCCGCGCCTGATGTTTCCGCGTCAAGCCAATTCGGTGTTTCTGGAATTGCCGCCGCCGGCGATCGAGGCGCTGCGGGCCAAGGGCTGGCAGTTCTACACCTTCATCGGCGTCGGCGGAGCCCGCTTGATGTGCTCTTGGAATACCCCCCGCGAGGCGGTCGATCAATTCATCGACGATCTGGAACACTCGCTGAATTGAGGGAGACGCCCGTGTCCTCCGTTTTGTTTCAGCGCGACATCCGGCTGCACCGGCTGAACACCTTCGGCCTGCCGGCCCGCGCCGCGTGGTTTGCCGCCGTCGATAGCCTGGAGCGGCTCGCCGCGCTGATCGCGACGCCGGAATGGCGCTATTTGCAGCGCTTGGTGCTGGGCGGCGGCAGCAACGTGATTTTGACCGGCGATTTTGACGGGCTGGTGTTGCACGCGCGGATTCCGGGCCGGGCGCTGGTGGGCGAGGATCAAGAGGCGTGGCTGGTGCGGGCCGGCGCGGGCGAGCCGTGGCACGAGTTTGTCTGTTGGACGCTGGAGCAAGGTTGGCCGGGTTTGGAGAATCTGGCGCTGATCCCCGGCACGGTCGGGGCGTCCCCGATTCAGAATATCGGCGCTTACGGTTTGGAGTTGGCGCAGCGGTTTCAGGGTCTGGAGGCGGTTGATCTGGCGACGGGTGAGCTGCGGGCGTTCGATCGCGACGCTTGCGGGTTCGGTTATCGGGACAGCGTTTTCAAGCGCGAGGCGGCCAACCGCTTTTTGATTGCCAGCGTGACGTTTCGCCTGCCGAAACGCTGGACGCCCGTCACGGGTTACGCCGAACTGGCGCGCGAGCTGGAAGCCGCCAAGATCGAAAAGCCGACCGCGCGGCAGATCGCCGATGCGGTCGTCGCGGTGCGCTCCCGCAAGCTGCCGGACCCGGCGCAGATCGGCAACGCCGGCAGCTTCTTCAAAAATCCGGTGGTGGACGCCGCCGCGTTCGCCGAGTTTATCGCCCGCTATCCCGGCGCGCCGCATTACCCGCAGCCGGACGGCGCGGTCAAGCTGGCGGCGGGTTGGCTGATCGAGCGCTGCGGCTGGAAAGGCAAGTGGTTTGGCGCGGTCGGCGTTTACGATAAGCAGGCGCTGGTGCTGGTCAATCGCGGCGGGGCGCGCGGGCAGGATGTGTTGCGGCTGGCGCGGTCGATCCAGGAATCGGTGCTGGATGAATTTGGCGTGGTGCTGGAGCCGGAACCGGTGGTGGTTTGACCGAGCGCCGCGAGAAGATCGCTTCGTCGAGCGCGCGGTTCGCGGGGTTCGATTCGATTTTGGCAAGCTTTGAAGCGTTGGCGCGGAACGCTCGATCCGGCTGGTGTGACGCCCGCGCGGGCGTCAGGATTCGATTGAAAATTTCACCGGCCGCTTGGCCAGTTTGCGCTGCAAGGTGCGGCGGTGCATTCCCAACTGGCGCGCGGTGGCGGAGATGTTGCCGCCGTTGTCGCGCAGCACCCGCTGGATATGTTCCCACTCCAGGCGGTTGACGCTCAGCGGGCGGCGGCTGATCGGCGCGGACGCCTCGCCTGGGGTGGCGGCCAAGGCGGCGACCACCTCATCGGCGTCAGCCGGTTTGGCCAAATAGTTGATCGCGCCGAGTTTGATGGCGTCCACCGCCGTCGCCAGGCTGGCGTAGCCGGTCAGCACCACGATGCGGATGGCGGGATTGAGCGCGAGCAAAGACGGGATCAACCGCAAGCCGGAATCGCCGTCCAGATTGAGATCCACCACGGCGCAATCGGGCGGTTCGGCCCGCGCCTGATACAAGGCTCTCTCGCCGTCGCGCGCGACGGCGACGGCAAAGCCGCGCCGCCCCAAGGCGAGACTCAACACCCGGCAAAAAACGGGGTCGTCGTCCACCAACAGCAAACTGGGCTGATCGGCAACGGCTGTCATGCGGCTTGGAGCCGGGCGGGCAAATCGATGCGGGTGCAGGTTCCTCCTCGCGGGTCGCGCGACAGGGTGACTTGCCCGCCCAGCCGCTCCAGCGTGGCGTTGGCCAGCAGCAAGCCGATGCCGGAGCCGCCTTCTTTGGTGGTGAAAAATCCCTTTCCCGCCTGTTGGGCCAGTTCCGGCGACAGCCCAGGACCCCGGTCGCGGATTTCGATAATCACCCGCCGCGCGTCCCAGCGCCCCGCCAGATCGACGCCCTGCGGGCAAGCGTCGGCGGCGTTGTTGAGCAGGCTGATCAAGGTTTGGCCGACGGTCTGCGGCGAAGGAACGGTCGGCGGCGGCGGAGATCCGGCGCAATGGACCCGCAGCGGCACCTGCGGGCGAAGCAGTTGCCAGCGGTTGCGGGTGCGCTCCAACAACTGATCCAGCGGTTGCATCGACTCGCGGTCGGCGCTCAAGTCGGCGGCGCGCAGCAGGTCGCCGAGGATGGCCTTGCACGCATCCACTTGCCCGCGCAGCGTCCGCAAGTCGGCGCGCAGCGAAGCCTCCGCACCGTATTCGTGTTCCAGCTCTTTGGCCAGCACCGCGATGGTGGACAAGGGCGTGCCCAACTCGTGCGCCGCGCCGGCCGCGAACATCCCCAAGGTTAAAATTTGTTCGTCGCGCAAGGCTTTCTCGCGCAGCCGGGCCACCTCGCGGTCCCGCCGGCGCAGCGCCGCCGCCAGCCGGGCCACGAAGCCCGCCACCAGTAAGGCGCTGATCACGAACACCAGCCACATGCCCCACAAGTGGGCGTGAAAGCCGGGGCCGTGCCCGCTCAGCATCCCCGGCAGCGGCAGGTAATAGAACATCAAGCCCGTGTAAACCGCGACCGTCATGCCCGCCATTATCCAGACGCAAACGGCCGGCAACAAAGCGGCGGCGATCAGCAGCGGCAGCAACAGCAAAGAAACGAACGGGTTGCTGGCCCCGCCTCCGAAATACAACAGCCCGGCCAGCGCCAGCACATCGAGCTGCAAGTAGCCAAACAGTTCCCAGGGGGTGATCGAAACCGGTGATCGAACCCGCCAGTACAACCCGATAGAGCCTGAGGCGATCAGCGCCAGAAACAATGCAATCGCCCACAAGGGGAGCGGTTGCGGCGGCGTCAAGCCGAAACGCAACCAAAGCAGCATGATGGCCGGTCCCAAAACCACCAACAGGCGCAGCAACAGCAAGCGTCGCAAATCGTCCATCGACAGGGGTTTCCGATTCAATTTCTGATTGATGGAGGGGGTTTTAAACGGCCAAGTATAGGGTTTGTCCGGCTCGCAGGCGCGGCGATATGCCGCATTCCGGGCCAGGTGGCCATCCCGTAAGATTCGTGAGATCACCCGCCGAACGGCTGGCCACAATAGGGTTCTGTTCCTGGAGATTTCCGATGAAGCGCGCTTACCGACCGCTGCCGTTGCATCCGTTGGAAAGAGATATCCGATTTTTTTGTCTCCAGCGCCTATCGTCCCGACGCGTTACCCTCGACGATCCCGCCGTGACCGTCATGACCGATTTGAACCGGGTCCCCGCTTGCACCGTCGGGCGGTCGACTCCATTAAATGGCGTTCTGGCTCTCATGATCGAGCAAAAGGTACGTCTCCTGTTGGTTTGCGAACCCGACGGTAAAATTGTTGGTCTGCTGACCAGCCGCGATCTTTGCGACGGCAAACCCGAACGGATTCTGACCAAATCCGGCGGCGCTTGGGAAGATTTGGTGGCTGCCGATGTCATGACGCTCAGGCCGAAACTGGATGTGCTGCTGATGGAGGACATCTCGCGGGCGCGAGTGGGCGATATCATCGCGACGTTGCGGCAAGTCGACCGCCAGCACGCGCTGGTGCTCGATGGCGGTGCGGAGCCGGAAGAGCGCGCGGTGCGCGGTATTTTCTCGTTATCGCACATCGGCTTGCGGCTAGGCTTAAACATCGATCCGTCGCGACAGCCGGTCACCTATGCCGAACTGGCGCGAGCGGGTTGCGCTCTTTGAAGCCTCCATTCGGCGATTCTCGTTAGATTGTAGCGACTTTCGGGGTTTCGGGAGTGCGACAATTTGTCGCATTCTCGCTCTAATCTCCGTGATTTAGCATGAGCAAGCATTGAGCCTACCGCGTGGTCCCAGAAGTTTGGTGGTGCGTTTGCAGCGGTTTTCCTGCGGGTTCACCGCATCGCTATCGACGGATTTTTCGCTGCTCGCCAGCGGTCGTGGCTACCGGTTGCAGGACATTGAAATCATCTGTCCTTGGGCCATGCCGGCGGCGGATTCGAGGCATGGCGGCGCGGGTGGCATGGGTTTCATGGCCTCGCGGCTGAAAGCGGATCAAGCGACCGACTGATTCGAGAACATAAAAACTGCCCCTGATCGTTTTTCGGCCCGGTTGCAGGTGCTCCAGATACCTTGCGTTGTTGTCGATTTGACTTAGGAGAAACCCATGAAAGCCTTAACAACATTGCTGGCTGCTCTGGTGCTGTGGGCTGGTGTGGCGTCCGAGCACGTGTTCGCCGGAGAGCGCGATCCGCTGTTTGTGAACATGACCACCGACGAAGCCCACCGCGCCAACATGGCCATCAGTTTTGGAAAAGCCCAGATGGAGCGAGGCCATCCGCTGACGATCTTCCTCAACGACAAAGGGGTTTTCGTGGGCGCGAAGGCCCATGCGGCGAAATATGGCCAACACCAGAAGGTTTTGGGCGAGCTGATGGGGAAAGGCGCCACCGTCATCGCCTGTCTGATGTGCATGAAACACTATGGCATCGAAACGGCCGACCTGCTGCCCGGCATTCTGGTCGGCAAACCGGAATTGACCGGAGGGGCTTTGTTCAAGGATGACACCAAGACGATGAGCTGGTGACGGTCCATCAAGGGTTTGCGCAAGCGGCCACGGCGGGAGTGTCCAAAACAGGCGCTCGCGTCCGGTCGTTTCGCTTCCATTACGATCCAGCGCCAAGGTGAACGGCTAAGCCGGAGTAGCTGGAAACCTGCACCGCATATTCCAATCAGCGATCCAGCCGATACGCGACGGGGATTTCCAGCCTGCTCTCGCCGGGTGGCGACAGTTGGCCGCGCAGCGCGGAAACCGCGTTGCGGGCCAGTTGCTGGGCGGCCTGATCCAGTACCGCATGCCCGGAACTTTGCCGGACCGCCAACCCGCGCAAATCGCCGTTTGCGCCGATCTCCAGCAGCAGCGTCACGATGCCTTCCTGGCCCAAACGGCGCGCGATGGGCGGGTAAACCCGCATTTCCCGCAGCTTGGCGCGCAGGGCGGCGTTCCAGTTCGCCGCCCCAGATTCCGGGCTGGACCTGGCGGGCGGCGGGTGATCGCGGGTGGTGGGTCGCGCTGCGGGGTGGCCGACCGCCGTCCGGTGTTCTGGTGGAGACTGCCTTGTTTCTCTAAGCCCAGGCCGGGAAGAATCAAGCACTTCCTGCCCTATCGGTCGCGACAACGCGGCAGAAGACGTCGCCGGTTGTTTCGATGGTCGGGGCGCTGCTTTGAGGGCGACAGTGGGCGGCAACGGGGACGGTTTGCGCGGGGCCGATACCGGTTTTTCAACCGCTGGTCGCGGCGGTTGTCGGGGTTGCGACAGCGAATCGCGCTTCGTTCGGGGCAGTGGCTGGACGGTGGGAGCCGGCGACAGCTTGGGGCGCTGGGTGGCAACGGTCGGGCTTGGCGTCACTGCGCTCGCCAGGGGCGTCGGAACCGGGGAGTGCACGGGGGGGTGCGGCGCGGGAACCGACGGTGACGGCGGTGCCGGCGGAGGTTCCGGCGGCGCGGCGAACGCCAGTTGCACTTGCCAGCGTTCGGGCCGACGAAGGGATGGATCGGCGCCGGCAAAACCGACCAGCAGAGCCACGACCGCGGAATGCAGGACCAGGGAAGCCGCCCAGGCCCGCCAGTTCATGTCCGTTTGACTTCCAGGCTCACCTGGGCGAAGCCCAACGCCTTGATCCGTTCCACCAGATCGATGAAATCGCGCAAAGCCAGTCCACCATCGGCGCGCACCACCACCGGGGTCGCGCGCGAAAGGTCGGCTAGAGCGGCCGGCAGATCGGCGACCGGCCGGTCGTCGAGATAAACCGCGCGTTGCAAAGTGAGCGTCAGCACCGTTGGGCTGGGCTGGCTCGGCGCGGCGTGTTGCGCTCGCGCCAGATCGACCGGAATATGGCCGGTGACGATGAAGGTGGCGGTGGTCAAGACGATGGTGAGCAGCACCAGCATGATGTCCACCAGCGGAATCACGTTGATGGAGGCGATTTCCTCATCCATGGTGAGCGTCCCAGCGCGCCAGCAACAGCTTGACCCGGCGGCGCAGCGCATTGTTCAGCGCCACGCAGGGAATCGCCACCAGCAGACCGGCGGCGGTGGCTTTCAGCGCCAGCGCCAGTCCGGTCATGATGGTTTTCACGTCGATGTCGCCGGTCAGGCCCAGGGTTTGAAAGGTCAGCATGATCCCTAGCACGGTGCCCAGCAGGCCAATGTAAGGCGCGTTGGCCGCCACGGTGGCCACGGTGGTCAATCCGGCGGTGAGATCGGCTTCCAATTCCGCTCGCTTGCCCCAGGCTGAAACGTCGATCCGCCGGTAGTGCCAGAACCGGGCAACGCCAATGGCGACCGCCCACACCGACAGCGCCAGCAGCAAACCCAGCACGCCGTATTCGACCAGCTCTTTTAAATTGTTCATATCGTTCCCAGCCAGAACCGATACATGCCCAGCACGAACAGGCTCAGCGCCACGCCGCGCCGCAACCACAAACCCAGCCAGCGCTGTTCCGCCCGCAGCCGCGCGCCCAACGCGGACAGCAGCGGCAGCAACAGCAGTAAAGGCGTGACCGCCGCGCCCAGACCAAACGCCAGACCCTGCAACGCGCCGAACCAGCCGGAATCGGATTGGGCCGCGAAAGCCAGCAGAGACGCCAGGGGCGCGCAGGGCGTCAGGCTCAGCGCGAAGCCCAAAGCGAACGGCGGCGCTCCCGCACTGTGCGACGTGGCGCAGGCGCGCGGTCGCTGTTCCGCCAGCAACAGCCACGAGCCGGCCCCAATCGCCGCCGCGCCGATGGCCAGATGACCGACGCCATTTTGCAAAACGGCGATCAACCGCGCGCTGCTCAAGGCGGCGATCAAGCCGAGCAGCGTGTAGGCGCTGACCCGACCGACCAGAAACAGGCCGGTATCGGCCAGCACCGCGCCGCGCTCGCGCGCCAGCACCCAGGTTCCCATGAACGGCAGGCAGGTGGCCGTGCAGGCGGTCAGCCCCAACGACAAACCGAGCAACCAGGCCGAAAGCAAGTGAGCCGATTCAAGCATGGGGAATCCGGCGGGGGAACCAGCGCACCGTTTTGAGTTCGCCTTGCGGGCTTTCGCCTTTGATCCGCGCCTTGTAGTACGCGCGCGACGAGCCGAACAGCCGCACCGGGCCGAATTTGATTTGGATCACCGCATCGTCCGGGCAATATTCGGCGCAGCGGCCACACAGGGTGCAGTCCTCGGCAAACGCTTTTTGCCCCGACTCATGCCAGATTTCGGGAATATCCATCGGGCAAGCCTTGGTGCAGATGCCGCACTTGGCGCATTGCTCGTGCGGTTGCTTGACGAGGCGCAAAGGCGACAGGCGCTGGAACGCGGCGTTCAGCGCCAGCAGCGGGCAGATGCGACAGAAGGGCTGGCGCACGGCCAAGCCGGCGATCAGCACAAAGCCGAACATGGTGTTGGCCAGCGCGCCGAAGGCAAAATCCAGAACGCCGCCGGTGCGGATCGCGGCCTGTTCGGTGTCGCCGGTCAGCAGCGTGGTCGCCAGACGGGATGGGCACACCTGGCAAAACACATCGCCGGTGGCGTGCGGTGTCAAGCCCAGGCCGGCCGCCAGCGGCAGACCCAGGACCAGCGCCAGCAACAGCAGCCATTTCAGCGGACGCAACCGTTTTGCCGCTCGCTCGGATAAGAGATGAAAGGGGCGGCGCAACACGCGGCCCAGGCGGTAAAGCCATTCCTGCACCGTGCCCAGCGGGCACACCCAGCCGCAGAACGCCTTGCCGATAAAGAAATAAAACGCATAAAAGGCGAGCAGCGTAAAGACCACCGGCAACAAGAAACTCAACGCGAAATGACCGGTCTGCTGGATCATTTCACCGATCCGGTGGTGCATCTGATGTTGCAGCGGGATCAGCACGCAATACGCGCCGTTGGCGCGGTCGTAAGCGCACGAGAGGGCCGGCAACGCTTGGGAGATTTTTTCGGCGGCGTAGTGGCCGACCAGCGCGCCGCCCCAGACGGTCAAAACCAGCATCAGCAGTTGCACGCTCAGGCGCAGGCGGCTTACGGTCAACACGGGTGGCGGAGCGGTTTCAGGCATGACGGGTTTCCTTGCGGCGCACGATCAGCGGCAGTCCGAGCAGGCCGCCCACCACCAGAAAGCCGCTTCCCCAGAGCAAACTTCTCCGGGCAAAGGCGTTTTCGGCATAGCTCCCGTTGAACGCGGTGAGGTAGCGGCGGCCATCGACGGTGTGTTCCACCGCCAGCACAAAGCGGTTGGCCGCGCCCCGGCCGTGTTGCGCGCGCTGGCCGGCGGCGGGCCGCACATCGGCGGGAAAGCGGACTCTGGCCTGGCCGGCCGCGTCGCTGGTGAAGCTTGCTCGCGTCCCGGCATCGCTGATCCACTGCAAGGTCGCGCCGGCGAGCGGTTGGCCGCGAAAGCGCAAGGCAAAATCCCATTCCTCGCCAGCGCGATACCGGTTGTGCTCGCGCGGTAGCGGCGTTGGCACGATCTCCAGTTCGGTTTTGGGGCGCGCCAGCATCGCGGTCGGTGCCGGGCCGGGGTTGGAAAAGAAATGCGCCGTGCTGGCGACCTTGACGCTTTCCGGCGTTTCCTCGCGGGCTTGCAGCCAGTGGTAGTTGCCGACGCCGGTCGATTCCAGACGAAAGCGACCGTTCCGCACCGGAATCTCCCATTCCAGGCGGTCGGCCTTGAAGCGCACCCCTTCCGGCAGTGGCGCTTGGTCGCCCGGAGCGTATGCTTTAACCTCGCCCGCCGAGAGCTGACTCAGGTGAAACGTCGCGGAGGAGCGGTCGCGGCCCGGAACCGCTTCGATCAGGGGCAGGTCGGTCCAAGCGGCAGATAGCCCTGGCCCGTGCCCCTCGTGTCCCGATCCGGCCTGCCCGTGTCCGGCATGGCCGCCGTCGGCCGCGAGAGCAGCCGAAACCCATACACACCATAAGGCCAAGGCGAGCGCGCGCATGGCCGATCTCACTTGAAATCGTAGCGGTAGGTCAACATCACGGTGCGCGGCGCGGCGGCGGCGTACGTGACCTTGCCGGCGGTGTCTTTCTTGACCTCCATCGCATAGTGCTTGTCGAACATATTGTCGGCGTTGAAGGTGATTGAGTGTCCGTGGCGGGCGTAGCTCAGAGAGAAATTGGTCACCCAGTCCCAGCCTTCGTATTTTTCGGTGTTGGCGTTATCCAGCCAATATTCTCCCCAGGTGTTGGAGGACAGGCGCGCCTTCCAGCCGGCGGGCGACGACCACCCGAGGAATAGGCCGTACTGGTTCTTCGGCACGAACGGCACCGCGTTGCCCGCCCGGTCCACATTCGCCCCTGCGACCGGTTCGCTGAAACTCTTGTAGGTGTAATCGGCGTAGCCGTAGTAGCCGCCGACCTCGAAGCCTTCGGGGAGATTGACGCTGCCGGATAGTTCCAGGCCCTTGCGCTCGGTTTCCCCGGCATTGACGAAGTCGTTGATGCCGCCGGTGTTGACGGTGACGATTTCTTTCTTGACGTTGTTCAGATAGAGGCTGGCATCCAGCCGCCAATCCTTGCCGCGTCCCTTCAGGCCGATTTCGTGGTTGCGGGAAACCGGCGCTTCCAGCTCCGGGTTGTTGGAAAATTCGCTTTGCGAAGGAACCTGTCCGGCCTGGGCGATCATGCCGAACAGATTGAGCGTGTCGGTCAACTGGTAAAGCACCGCCAGCTTGGGCGCGGGCAGGCGGTAGGTTTTTTCCGAATGGGTCACGCCTTCGCCGGGGATGTATTTGCCGGCGGCGTAGTCGTATTTCCACAACTGCCGGTTATCGTCCGTGAAGTCGATCACGTCATAGCGCATTCCGATATCGACGATCCAGCGCTCCAGCGGTCGCCACGATTCTTGCAAATAAACGCCGGTGAGCAGATTGGTGGCGTCGTCGATTTCCGCCAGCCGGCCCTTGCTGTCGGAACAGGTGGCCAGAATGCGGCCGGTGGCCGTGGCCGAATCGACGCACGCTCCGCCGCTGGTCGTGGTTTTGACCTGACCATACTGGTATTTGCGGGCGTCGGGCGTTCTTTCCTGGCGGACGGTGACACCGCCCACCAAGCTGCCGCCGGGATGTTGCCAGTGGCCTTCCAGGTCGGCTCCCAGATTCCAGACCCAGTCCTCGCTCTCGTTAATCAGGCCGGTCACCGGGTGGTCGTGATACCAGGTGTTGTAGTAAATCCGGGGCTTAAAGGCGAAATCGCCGCGCTCGATTTCGTATTTGCTATTCAGGAACAACACCTTGGAATAACGACCGGAATGCTTCCACGCCTCGGACGTGGCGGTCTGCTCGCCGCTGGCGACGAACCGATCATAAAGCGTTTTATCCAGCGCGCCGGGGAGCTGCATGTTGGCTTCGGCGTAGGAAATTTCGCTTTCCAAACTGCCGTCGCCGAACAGCAGGCCATGTTTCAGAGAGATTTGGGTAGTGTCGAACTGGTTCCAGATGCGCCAGTCGTTGTCCATCCGGCGATGGGTGGCCGTCAGCGCCACCGCCTGATTTTCAAAGGTCTTGCCGTAGCGCAGGTGATAGTTCTGGGTGCCTTCCGCGCCCAAACCCAGCTTGAGGTTGTTGGCGCTCTCGTCGAACACCGATTTCGAGAAAATCTGGATCGCGCCGCCGCTGCTGCCGGCGGCGAACAGGTTGCCCGGTCCCTTGGCCACCTCGATGCGCTCGATGTCCTGAGTGTCCACAAAATCCAGGCGGCTGAAACTGTCGGGGTCGGTCAGCGGCACGCCATCGCGCAACACCATGATCTCGCGGATGCCGTAATTCGCTTTCAAGCCCGCGCCGCGAATGATCAGGCGGGCGTCAAAACCGCCGTTTTTGCTGTCCACGAAAACGCCGGGAATCTCCTGTAGCGCTTCCTTGACGTTGAACAGCTTTTTTTCGCGCAACTCGGCTTTGCCGACCACGGCGATGGCTTGCGGCACGTCGCCGCTGGCGCGTTCCTCGCGCGTGGCGGTGACAGATATTTCGTCGAGGCGCGTTTCTTCTGTTTTATCTTGCGCCTGGCCAACCAGAGGAAGACAGATGAGGGTCAAGACCCAGCGATTTATTGTTATTGGCATTCAAAGTGTTCCCTTCAGAGCATCCGCTCATTTTAGGGACAAGGTCGCGTCCATTTGAATGTGACAAATTGCCGCACCCGAAAGTAACGGCCTGTTTTTGAAGGCGTTAGCGCTCGATAAGCGGCCAGTCAAGCTCTGGGGTCGCCCGCCGATGTCCGGCCATGCGGCCATGCGGGTTCAGTGTTGAGCGCGAGCGAATGCCAGCGCACGAAAAAATCTCGCCTCCATTTTGGGCGGCGATCGCGGGCGTCTCGCCGGCGTTTGAGTTGCGGGTTTAGCGCAAAACCGGCTCCAGCGTCGGCCAAACGTTGTCTAAAATCCGCTGCTGGCCTTCGGCGCGCGGGTGCAAGCCATCGTCCAGAGTCAAGGCCGGATCGCCCGCCACGCCGGCGAGCAGGAAGGGGATCAGCGGGATCGCGTAACGCTGGGCCAGCTCGGTGAACATCGCCTGAAACTTTTGCGTGTAGGAAGGGCCATAATTCGGCGGAACCCGCATTTCGGCCAGCAGCACCCGCGCCCCGGCTTGTTGGGAAAGCTCGATCAGCCGCGCCAGATTGTCGCGGATGGTCGGGGGCGATTGGCCGCGCAAGCCATCGTTAGCGCCCAGTTCCAGCACCACGATAGCGGGCCGCTCGCGCGCCAGCGCCGCCGGCAACCGGCTTAAGCCGCCGCTGGTGGTGTCGCCGCTGATGCTGGCGTTGACCACGCGATGCGGAAAGCCGCGCTCCACGAGCCGGGCTTGCAACAAGTTGACCCAGCCGCGCTCGATGGGAATGCCGTAACCGGCGCTCAAGCTGTCGCCCAAAATCAAAATGACCGGAGCGTCGGCGCGGGCGGGTACCATCCAGAGCAGCGCGCTCAGCCAAAGCAGGATCGATAATGGTTTCAAGGCCTTCGTTTTCATCATGGGAGAATGGCGTCATGCGGGTGGATGTTGACCAGGAAGCGGGCAGCGGCGTTAGCGTAACCGGCGCGCCACGATCAGACAATCGGAGCGAGACCATCGTGCGGGCGGAAAACCTGCGCAAGCAGGTCATCAGCCCGGAAGGCCCGCTGGTCATTCTGGACGCGATCCATTTTCAGATCGGCCGGGGCGAGCGCGTGGCCGTGGTCGGCGCGTCCGGGTCCGGCAAGTCCACGTTGCTGAGCTTGCTGGCGGGTTTGGATACGCCAAGCCAGGGCCGCGTGTGGCTGGCCGGGGTGGACCTCGGCGGTTTGGACGAGGATGGCCGGGCGCTGCTGCGGGCGCAACGGGTCGGCTTCGTGTTTCAATCCTTCCAGTTGCTGCTCGGTCTGACCGCGCTGGAAAACGTGATGCTGCCGCTGGAATTGGCGGGTCAGGCCGAGGCCGGCCGGCTGGCGCTGGAGCTTTTGGACCGGGTCGGCTTGAAGGCCCGCGCCCGCCACTATCCCAGCCAACTGTCGGGCGGCGAGCAACAGCGGGTGGCCATCGCCCGCGCCTTCGCCGGCAATCCCGACGTGCTGTTCGCCGACGAGCCGACCGGCAATCTCGACCAAAAGACCGGGCATCGCATCATCGAGTTGCTGTTCGCGCTCAATCGCGAACACGGGACGACCTTGGTGCTGGTGACGCACGACCCGGAATTGGCGGCTTACTGCGACCGGATTTTGGAATTGGACGACGGGCGCTTGCGCGGCGAAAAACACAACGCGGAGGCCCGCTAGCGCCATGTCAGCCGATAGCGTGAGCCCTGAGGATAAAACCCCGCTCCAGCCGTGGTCGGCGCTGGCGCGGATGGCGTGGCGGGCGCTGCGCCGCGACTGGCGGGCGGGCGAGTTGCGAGTGCTGGCGGCCGCTTTGTTGATCGCGGTCGCCAGCGTCGCCGCCGTCGGCTTTTTCACCGACCGCATCCAGCAGGCGATGGAGCGCAAGGCCAGCGAATTGTTGGGGGCCGATCTGGCGGTCAGCGCGCCGAACCCCCTGCAACCGGCGCTGGCGGACGCGGCCCGCCGGCAAGGTCTTTCGACCGCCGAACTGCTCAATTTTCGCAGCGTGGTGGTGTCCGGCGATCTGACCCAGTTGGCCGAGGTTAAGGCGGCCGGGCCCGGCTATCCGCTGCGCGGCGCGCTGCAAATCAGCGACCAGCCGTTCGCGCCCGCCCGCGTGGCGACGGCGATTCCCGAACCCGGTCAGGTCTGGCTGGACGAGCGCTTGCTGCAAGCGCTGGGGCTCAAAGTCGGCGATAGCGTCAACCTCGGCGCGCGCGCTTTTCAAATCGCTCAGGTGCTGGCGTACGAGCCGGATCGGGCGGGTGACCTGTTCAGTCTCGCCCCGCGCGCGCTGTTGAATGTGGCCGACATCCCCTCGACCCAGTTGATCCAGCCCGGCAGCCGGGCCGAATACCGGCTGTTGGTCGCCGGAGAACCCGCCGCGCTGCAAGCGTTTAAAGATGCGGCGGGACCGCTGTTGAAGGCCGGCGAGAAATTGCAAAGCGTGCGCGACGCGCGGGTCGAGTTGCGGGTGGCGCTGGAGCGGGCCGAGCGGTTTTTGAATTTGGCGGCGCTGGTCAGCGTGATTCTGGCGGGCGTGGGCATCGCCATCGCCGCCCGCCGCTTCGCCGCCCGCCACTGGGACAGCGTGGCGATCCTGCGCTGCGTCGGGGCCACGCAAGCCTTGGTGACCCGGCTGTTCGCGCTCGAACTGCTGCTGCTGGCGGCGCTGGCCGGCGCGGCGGGTCTGGCGGTCGGTTATCTGACCCAGTACGGCTTGAGCGGCGTGCTCGGGCAATTGGTCAGCCGCGCCGAATTGCCGCCGCCGTCCTGGCGGCCAGTGGTGCCGGCGCTGCTGACCGGCTTCGTCACGTTGCTGGGTTTTGCCTTGCCGCCGCTATTGCGGCTGCGGGAAGTGCCGCCGCTGCGGGTGTTGCGGCGCGATCTCGGGCCGGTCGATTCGCGCCTGTTGGCGCTGTACGGCCCCGCCGTGCTGGCGACCGCCGCGCTGCTGGTCTGGCAGGCGGGCGAATGGCGCTTGGCGCTCTACGTGTGCGCCGGCGTGGCGGGAACGGTGATCGCGCTGTCGCTGGCGGCCTGGGGCTTGGTCAAGGCCTTGAACCTGCTGCGCGGCCGGGTCGGGGTGGCCTGGCGGTTCGGCTTGGCCAACATCGCCCGGCGCGGTCCCGGCAGCGCGGCGCAAGTGGTGGCGCTGGGTTTGGGGTTGATGGCTTTGCTGGTGCTGACGCTGGTGCGCGCCGATTTGCTGACCAGTTGGCGCGCCAGTTTGCCGGCCGATGCGCCCAACCATTTCCTGATCAACATCCAGCCCGGCGAGGTGGATCGCGTGCAAGCGTTTTTGCGCGAGCGCGGCCTGACCGGCGTCGAGCTGTTTCCGATGGTGCGGGGGCGGATGACGGCGATCAACGGTCGGGCCATCGCGCCGGAGGACTTCGACAACCCGCGCGCCAAGCGTTTGGTCGAACGGGAATACAACCTCTCGTGGGCCGAGCGCTTGCAAGATGACAACCACATCATTGCCGGTCGCTGGTGGGGCGCGGCGGAGCGAGGCCAGGGAGTCGCTTCGGTGGAGAAGGGTTTGGCCGAACTGCTCGGCATCGGCCTGGGCGATACCCTGCGATTTCAGATCGCCGGCCAGACTTTGGAGGCTAAAACCACCAGCCTGCGCACCGTGGAATGGGATTCGTTTCGGGTCAATTTTTTCGTGATGTTTCCGCCCGGCGTGCTGGACGCTTATCCGGCGACCTGGATCACCAGCTTTCATTTGCCCTTGGACCGGAAACCGCTGCTGGCGGAATTGGTCCGGCAACATCCCTCGGTGACGGTGCTGGACGTGGACGCGCTGATGGGCAAAGTCCGCGAGATCATGGACCGGGTGGTCGCGGCGGTCGAATACGTGTTTCTGTTCACGCTGGCGGCCGGGCTGGTGGTGTTGTACGCCGCGATTCAGGCCACCCAGGACGAGCGGCGGTTCGAAAGCGCGGTGTTGCGCACCTTGGGCGCGCGCCGGGCGGTGGTGCGGGAAAGCCTGCTGGCGGAGTTCGCCACTCTGGGGTTGCTGGCCGGGGTGCTGGCCGCCGCCGCCGCGACCGTGTTGAGCTACGTGCTCGCGGTGCAGGTGTTCGACTTTCCGTATCGCTGGAACGCCTGGGTCTGGCTGTTGGGCGCCATCGCGGGCGTGGTGGGCGTGGGTTTGGCCGGCTTGATCGGGGCGCGCTCGGCGCTCGGTCAACCGCCTTGGCGCAGCCTGCGGGAACTGTAGCGCGATTCTCCGCAACTCGGTGTCGCGCCTTTGCAACTTCGGGCCGTTTGACGTTGCGAGCGCGGGCGCGCCGGGGGCTTGGCGAGCGGCGTCAACCGCCCGCTTCCGCCCCCTTCCTGGTGTAGCGCGCCATCAGCGGGGTGACCGAAATGCCGTGCAAGACGATGGACGCGGCCACCGCGGGGAGGGTGAACGCGAGCAATTGCTCGGCGATGTCGCGCGGCAGCTCGTGGTTGATGGCATACATCAAGTAGTAAATCGAACCGATGCCCCGAATGCCGAACCACGCGATCAAGGCGCGCTGGTTGTCCCCGACCGGCGCGCCGATCAAGCCGATGTAGACCGATAGCGGGCGAACGACGAGAAACAGCAGCAAACAAAACCCCACGATGTTGGCCGGGAGCGTCACGTAAGACAGCATGGCCCCGACCACCAGCACCAGCGCGACCTCCGCGATCCGTTCCAGTTGCTCGTTGAAATTCAGAACCTCGCGCGTGAGATAAACGCCGGCCAACTCCGGGTGGGTCGCCAATTTTTCTTTGGCGTCCTGCGGGCTGAGCCCATTGGCGACGGCCGGCAACTCGCGGTGCCCGGCCGGTTCCTTCACGCGCCCCAGCGCGATGCCGGCGGCGAAAACCGCCAAAAAGCCGTAGCTGTGGCAGACCAGCGCCAGGCCGTAGCTCAAGGCGATCAGCCCGAGAGCCAAAAACTCCTCGAGGCCGACCGATTCCCGATGGCGCTTGCGCAAATAAACGACCAGCTTGCCGATCAGCCAGCCCAGGCCGCCGCCGATCGCCAATCCGGCCGCGATCGACCACACCACATCCACCGCGACCCATCGCCAGCCGGATTCGCCCAATTCGTGCAGACCCAGCAACCCCAAGCCCAACATGACGAACGGAAAGGCGGCCCCGTCGTTCAGAGCGCCTTCTCCGGTCAAGCTCAGGCGCAAGCGGTCGCGCGCGCTGGCTTCCGTCACTTGCACATCGGAGGCGAGCACCGGATCGGTGGGCGCGAGGATCGCCCCCAGCAAAATCGCCGCGCCCGGCGAAAGCCCTAAACCTTCGACCCCGATCAGCGCGATGAGCGCCACGGTCAACACCATCGACACGGAAGCCAGCCGCACCGGCAACCGCCAGCGTTTGCTCGCCAGCGGCAACTCCAGTTTCAGGCCGACCGCGAACAGCGAAATGAGCACCGCGATTTCCGCCATCCTTTCCAGCAAAACCGTGTGCGCGAAGGGGTCGGGCGACAGAAACGCGAGGCCGCCGGGGCCAAGGCCATAGCCCACGCCCAAATACAGCAGCGCGCTGCTGATCGGCAGACGCTTGAGCAACGTGCCCGACAACGCCATGGCGATCAGCAGCGCGCCGACAATGAGGCACCAAAGTTCAAACACCGTCGGGGACGTTGTCATGCTGATGTCTGCTTTCAAAAATAATGAAAAAAATTAAGCCAAACCCGAGCGATCTCGAAATCTGGCTCAACCCCAGGTGCAGAAGCCCCGCAAAACGCTTGGTCAAAGCGTCTTTATACGCGCTTTCTCCGCTCGATCCTCAATCGGGCGGCCCCCAAAACGCTCCGGCAGGTTGCTGTGGAAGTTTGGGGGGATACCGGATGAACAAGTTGGCGAACGGGGGAAGTCTAGGCTTTGTGGGAGGATTTTGAACTTGCCGGCGGCCGGGTGTCCTTGGCCGGATTGGCGCGCAGCGCCTTTTCGGCGCCGGCGGAAGGATTGGCGGTGGATTTCTTGCCGGAGCCCTTCGCGCCGTCCGCTGCGCTGGAACCTTTGGCGGGTTTGGGGCTTTGCGGCGGGATGGGCTTGGATGTGTCCGATTGCTTGGCCATGTTCGATCTCCATAAGCGTTGGATCGGTGGTGCCACCGGTGGCGGTAACCCAGGCTGTCTCGGGACGGGCGGCGGACGCGAAACGCGCACCCTCCGCTTTCCGTTCAAGCTGGCCACTTTTAGAGAGACGGCAAGCCTTGAAGGTTCACGGCGCGACCGCGCTTGGCGCGTTTGTTCGCGAAAAGCGTTTTCGGGGGCTGCGACCGCGCAAAACGGGGCTTGCCGAGACGGCCGCGATGTTGCCCGGCACCGCGATACCGGCGCGTCGCTCGCGCAAGGCCGCAGGGAGTGGGCGGTAGCGGCTATCCGGGCTAAAAAACCTTCCCGGCTCAAGCCGCGAAGGTGAAGCGATAACGCTCGCCTCAGCAGGCGATCACGTTTACGGCCAAGCCGCCGCGCGAGGTTTCCTTGTACTTGGTTTTCATGTCCGCGCCGGTCTCGCGCATGGTCTTGATCACCCGATCGAGTGACACGAAATGGTTGCCGTCGCCGCGCAACGCCATCCGGGCGGCGTTGATCGCCTTGATCGAGCCCATGGCGTTGCGCTCGATGCAGGGCACTTGCACTAACCCGCCGACCGGGTCGCAGGTGAGACCCAGATTGTGTTCCATGCCGATTTCGGCGGCGTTTTCCACCTGGGCCGGCGTCCCGCCCATCACTTCGGTCAGCGCGGCGGCCGCCATCGATGACGCCACGCCGACCTCGCCCTGGCAGCCGACCTCCGCGCCGGAAATGGAGGCGTTTTCCTTGTACAGAATGCCGATGGCCGCCGCCGTGAGCAGAAAGCGCGCCACGCCGTCCTCGGTCGCGCCGGGCACGAAGCGCGCGTAGTAATGCAGGACGGCGGGAACAATTCCGGCCGCGCCGTTGGTCGGCGCGGTCACCACCCGCCCGCCGGCGGCGTTTTCCTCGTTCACCGCCAGCGCGTAGAGATTGACCCAATCGAGCATGGTCAGCGGATCGCGCAACGCCGCCTCCGCGCCTGCCGACAAGGCCCGGTGCAGTTCTGCGGCGCGGCGTCTGACCTTCATGCCGCCCGGCAAAGTCCCCCTGGTCGCGCAACCCCGGCGGACGCATTCCTGCATGACCGACCAAATCCTCGCCAGCCCGGAGCGGGTTTCCGCTTCGCTGCGCCACGCCTTTTCGTTTTCCAGCATGATCTGGCTGACGGGCAGGCGGTGCTCGCGGCACAGTCCCAGCAGGTCCTGGCCGCTTTTGAACGGATAAGGCAACGGCGTCCGATCCTCGACGATGCGGTCGGCGCCGGCGGCGGTTTCATCCACCACGAACCCGCCGCCGACCGAATAGAACACCTTGTCCAGCAAAATATCGCCCCGAGCGTCCAAACCGATCAGGCGCAACCCGTTGGGATGAAACGGCAAGGCGTGCCGGCGAAAGAAGATCAAGTGCTCCTTCTCGCTGAAAGCGATTTCCCGCTGTCCCAGCAACCGCAAACGCCCGCTGCCGCGAATGCGGGCCAAGCGCCCGTCGATGGTGTCCGGGTCGATCTCGTCGGGCGCTTCGCCTTCAAGGCCGAGCATGACCGCCTTGTCGCTGCCATGGCCTTTGCCGGTCGCCCCGAGCGAACCGTAGAGTTCGGCTTTGACCGCGCACGCGCGCTCGATCAACCCGGCCTCGCGCAGGCGGGCGGCAAATTGCAGGGCGGCTCGCATCGGCCCGACCGTGTGCGAGCTGGACGGGCCGATGCCGATCTTGAACAGATCGAAGACGCTGATGGCCATGGCGGCAACGCCCGGTCAGGCGGTAGTGGCTCGGCTGACGGCCGGACCGACGGCGCTTTCCTCAGGCTGCGGTTCGCTGACCAGACCCTCCAGCGACGCGACCGAGTAGGTGCAGAGAATGTCGCCGGTCACGTTGGCCATCGTCTCGAACATATCGAGAATCGGGTTGATGCCGATGGCCAGGGCGACGATCACCGCGATCTGGGAGGCGTCCAGCCCGATCGCGCCCAGGATGATGAACAGCAGCATCAGACTGCCGCCGGGGACGCCGCCGGTCCCCACCGCCGCCAGCACCGTGGTCACGGTCATGAGCGCGAGATCGCCGAAGCCGAGATGAATGCCGAACATGTTGGCGGCCAAGATCGCGAACATCGGCAAGTGGATGCACACGCCGTCCATGTTGATCGTCGCGCCCAGCGGCAGCGAAAAGCTGGCTAGCTCGCGGTTGATGCCGAGATTTTGCTCCGAGACTTTCATGGACACCGGTAAGGTGGCCGCGCTGGAGCGGGTGACAAAGGCCATGATCATGGCCTCGCGCATCTTGCCCAGAATCCGGTAGGGGTTCTTGCGCACGATCAGGCTGATCAGGATCGGATAGGCGACAAAAATCATAAACAAAATACCCGCCGCCACGCCGAACAGCACGGTCACATAAGGGCCGATGATGGCCGGACCATAAACCGAGAAAATCACCATCGACAGGAAAAACACGCCGATGGGCGAATAATTCATCACGAAGTCGATGATTTTGTTCATCGCCAGCATGGCGGCGTCGAACAGGTCGATCACCGTCGTCATTTTGGCTTGAACCGCCGGGTCCCTGGTCGATTCGAGCACCAGTCGAACGCTGATCCCAAACAGGATCGCGAAGGCGATGATGGCCAGAAAATTGCCGTTGGCCAGCGCGTTGAAGGGATTTTGGAAGAAATCGAGCAACAGCTTTTCCAAAATATCGACCAGCGACTTGGGCGCCGCTGCGGTCGCCACGCTTTGCGCCTGCGAGCCGAACTGCTGCGCCAGCTCCTTCCAGCCTTCCAGCGAAGCGCCGGCGCCCGGATTGACCCAGCGCGCCAAGGCGATGCCCAGCACGGCGGCAAAGGCCATGGTCGCGAAATACCAGCCGATCACCTTGCCGCCGACTTTGCCCAGTTTTTGCAGCGGCAGCGAAGCCGCGCCGCCCACCAGCGAAAGGAAAACGATGGGCACCACGATCATTTTCAGCATGCCGATGAACACGGTGCCGAACGGCGAAGCGTAACGCATGGCTTGCTGCACGGCTTCTTTCGCGCCGAAAGCGACCGAGGCGTACCACAGGATGCCGCCGATGGCCGCGCCGAGCAGGAAGCCGACAGCGATTCGGGTGACCAGGGAAATGCGCAGATACGAGCGTAGAAGGCTCATCGAAATCGTGTCCTCACTTTTGGTGTTATGGAGTGTCGGTGATCGGGTCGGCTGCGGGACAAAACGCGGCGGCGGATTCGAGCATTCTCCAGATGCCCAGCCTGAGCGTTTTGCCGCCGTCCTTTTGGGAAGCGCCTGTGCGATGTCCGCAAATGGCCGCCGTCACGTTCGGCCGCCGCGCGGCGAAGACCGACAGCATCTCCTGGAAGATGCCGATCCGGTCAAAAAACCGAGTATTGAGCCGCATGCCGACCTCTTTGGGGTGTCGCGCTATACCGGGCCGGTTCGGGAGGCGCTGTCGGCAACCCGGCCGGCAGCCGCCAAACCCGACGCCGGACAGGCCGGCATCAGCGCTCCCGATCCGGGCGGTCGAGCCGCTACGGGCGGGGGTTCAGCCCGAGGAGGGAGCCGGGGGGCGCGCCCGTCCGAGGCGGCGGTTTTCAGCGGTCAACCCCGGTAATAGCGCTGCGCCACGAACGGCGTTTTCGCCACCTCGACGGGAACCGGCTTGCCGCGCACGATGGCGTTGAGCGGAGTTCCCGGCGCGCTCGACGCGCTCTCGACATAAGCCATCGCCACGGGGCCGCCCAAGGTCGGGCCGAAACCGCCGCTGGTCACTCGACCGACCGCGCGGTCGCCGGCGTCCACCAGTTCGGCCCCGTCACGCACCGGCATCTTGCCGGCCGGCAACAGGCCGACGCGCTTGCGGGCGACGCCGTCGGCCAGTTGCCGGAAGATTATGTCCGCGCCGGGATAGCCGCCCGGTCGAGCGCCGTCGCGCCGTCGTGCCTTGGACAGCGCCCAAACCAGGCCGGCCTCGACCGGCGTGGTGGTCGCGTCGATATCGTGGCCGTACAGGCACAAGCCCGCTTCCAGCCGGAGCGAGTCGCGCGCGCCCAGGCCGATGGGCGCGACCTCCGGTTGCGCGAGCAACCAGCGCGCCAGTGCCTCGGCCTTTTCGGCGGGCACGGAAATCTCGAAACCGTCCTCGCCGGTGTAGCCGGAGCGGCTGATAAAGCAAGGCGCGCCGAGCAGGGTCGCCCGGGCGTGAGTCATGAACACCATCTTGGCGGTTTCCGGGGCCAGCCGCGCCATCACCGCCGCCGCCGCCGGACCTTGCAGGGCCAGCAGCGCGCGGTCGGCCAGCTCCTCGATCCGGCACCGGTCGGACAGGTGCGCGCGCAGGTGCGCGATGTCCTGCCGCTTGCAGGCGGCGTTGACCACGACGAACAGCGAATCGCCGCTGTTGGCGACCATGAGATCGTCCAGGATGCCGCCGCGCTCGTCGGTGAACAGAGCGTAACGCTGCCCGCCCGCCGGGAGGTCGATGAGGTCGACGGGGACCAGCGTTTCCAAAGCCGCCGCCGCCTGGGGGCCGGAGAGCCGCGCCTGCCCCATGTGCGAAACGTCGAACAGGCCGGCTTGGCCGCGAGTGTGCAGGTGCTCCTTGATGATGCCCGAGGGATATTGCACCGGCATCTCGTAGCCGGCGAAGGGAACGATCCGCGCGCCGAGTTCGAGATGCAGCTTGTAAAGCGGCGTGCGGGCGAGCGCTTCTGTATGGCTCATGTCATGCGTCCAAAGTGGGGTGAAACCGGGCGAGGGCGGCGCGCGCGGCGCCAGCCCTCCCGGCAGGTCGCTGGAAACGAGCGCGGGCCGGGCGCTAGGCGAGGGTGATATCCACCATCAAATCGCTCGCCAAACTCTCGAAAGCCTCGCGCAACGCGAAGTCGGTCAACTCCGCCGGCGCGCGCAGGGTGGCGCGCATCTCGAACAGGTCTTCGCCGGAGAACGAACCGCTGAAGAAAGCGGTTTCCATTTCTTCGATATTGACCTGCCGCCGCGCCAGAACGTCGGAAATATCGCGCACGATGCCGGGCCGGTCGTGGCCGGTCAGATCGAGCTTGAGCGTGCGGCCCGCCGCCGGCGCGGTCTCGGCGCCGCGCTCGATCATCAGCCGCAAACCGTCTCGTTCCAACGACTGCAACGAGGCGATCAGGGCGTCGGCTTTTGTTCGGGGCACGCTGACCAGAAGCAAACCGGCAAACTGGCCGGCCAGGCTCGCCATGCGCGAGTCCAGCCAGTTGCCGCCGCCGGAGACGATCTTTTGCGAGACCGCCTTGACCAACCCCGGCTTGTCTTGACCGATCACGGTCAGAACGATGGATGTCATCATGGTTTAATTCTCTGCTGAGGCGGGTCGAGCGCCGGCATAAACGCTTTGTTCGCCGTAAGCGGAGAGCGGCGGGCACGCGCAAACCAGATTGCGGTCCCCGTAAACGTTATCCACCCGGCCCACCGGCGGGAAATATTTGGCGGCGCGCAAGCCGGCGACCGGAAACGCCGCCTGTTCGCGGCTGTACGGATGGCTCCACTCGCCCGCCAAATCCAGCGCCGTATGCGGCGCGTTCTTCAGCGGGTTGTCGGCGGCGGGCATCGCGCCGGTTTCGATGGCGCGGATTTCCTCGCGGATGCGGATCATGGCATCGCAGAACCGGTCAAGCTCCGATTTGGGCTCGCTTTCGGTCGGCTCGATCATCAGGGTGCCGGCGACCGGAAAGGACATGGTCGGCGCGTGAAAACCGAAGTCGATCAGCCGTTTGGCCACGTCATCGACGGTCACGCCGGCGCGGTCTTTCAGCCGGCGCAGATCGATGATGCACTCGTGCGCCACCCGGCCGCCGGCACCGGTATACAAGACCGGATAGTGCGGCGCGAGGCGGTGGGCGATGTAGTTGGCGTTGAGGATGGCGACCTCGCTGGCCCGCTTGAGCCCCTCGCGCCCCATCAGGCTGATGTAAGTCCAACTGATCGGCAGGATGCTGGCGCTGCCCCAGGCCGCCGCCGAAACCGCGCCGGACGCGCGCTCCGGCCACAGGCAATGGCCCGGCAGGAACGGCGCGAGATGCGCTTTGACGCCGACCGGTCCGACGCCGGGGCCGCCGCCGCCGTGGGGGATGCAAAAGGTTTTATGCAGGTTGAAATGCGACACGTCGCCGCCGATCTGGCCGGGCTGGCACAGGCCCACCATCGCGTTGAGGTTGGCGCCGTCGATGTAGACCTGACCGCCGCAGGAATGGACGATGGCGCAAATCTCGCGGATCGCTTCTTCGAACACGCCGTGGGTGGACGGATAGGTGATCATGATCGCCGCCAGGTGGGCCGCGTGTTTCTCGGCCTTGGCCTTGAGGTCGTTCAAATCGACGTTGCCGCGCGGGTCGCAGGCCACCACCACCACCTGCATGCCGACCATGTGCGCGGTGGCGGGATTGGTGCCGTGGGCCGAGGACGGGATCAGGCAGATGTTGCGTCCGCCTTCGCCCCGGCTGGCGTGATAGGCGCGGATCGCCAGCATCCCGGCGTATTCGCCCTGCGAGCCGGCGTTGGGCTGGAGCGACACCGCGTCGTAGCCGGTGCACGCTACCAGCATCCGTTCCAAATCCGCGAACAGCTCCGCGTAGCCCTGGGCTTGATCGGGCGGGGCCATCGGGTGCAGGCCGCCGAATTCGGGCCAAGTCACCGGGATCATTTCGGTGGCGGCGTTGAGTTTCATGGTGCAGGAGCCGAGCGGGATCATGCAGCGGTCCAGCGCCAAGTCGCGGTCGGCCAGAAACCGCAGATAGCGCAGCATCTCGGTTTCCGAGTGATAGGTGTTGAACGCCGGATGGGTCAAAAACTCGGAAGTCCGGCCGAGAGCGGCCGGGATGCGGCCGGCGGCTTTGGCTTCGACGGCGGCGAAGTCCGGCGCGGCCGAAGCCGCCTCGGCGAACGCGGCCCACAGCGTTTTCACCTCCTCGACGGTGCTTTTTTCATCCAGCGCGATGCCGATAGCGTCGCCGCCGAGCGCGCGCAGGTTGATGCCACGCTCGCGCGCCGCCGCGCGAATCGCCTCGGTCCTCTGTCCGGTCTTGACGGTGAGCGTATCGAAAAAGGCGGCTGTCGTGACCTCGTGGCCCAATTGGCCGATCCCTTCCGCCAGGGTCGCGGCCAGGCCGTGCACCCGTTCGGCGATGGCCTTCAAGCCTTCGGGGCCGTGATAGGCCGCGTACAGCCCGGCCATGATCGCCAGCAGCGCTTGCGCCGTGCAGATGTTGCTGGTGGCCTTTTCCCGGCGGATGTGCTGCTCGCGCACCTGCATCGCCAGCCGCAGGGCTTTGTTGCCCTTGCCGTCGATGGAAACGCCGACCAGCCGGCCGGGCATGTCGCGCTTGAAACGCTCGCGGGTGGCGAAGAACGCCGCGTGCGGGCCGCCGTAACCGAGCGGCACGCCGAAGCGCTGGGCCGAACCGACCACCACGTCGGCCCCGAATTCGCCCGGTGGCTTGAGCAGAGTCAGGGCCAGCAAATCGGCGGCGACCACCGCCAGCGCGCCTTTGGCCTGGGCGTTGGCGATGGTGTCGGCGTAGTCGTGGATTTCGCCGGAGGTGGCGGGGTATTGCACCAGGATTCCGAACCCGTCGAAGGCGTCGAGATCGCGGCGGTGATCGCCCGTGACCACCGCCAGGCCGAGCGGCTCGGCGCGCGTGCGCACGACCTCGACGGTTTGCGGGTGGCAGCCTTCGGAGACAAAGAAAGTGTCACTCTTGGACTTCGATAGCCGCCGGCAGAAGGTCATCGCCTCGGCCGCCGCCGTCGCTTCATCCAGCAGCGAGGCGTTGGCGATCTCCATGCCGGTGAGATCCGCGATCATGGTCTGGAAATTCAGCAAAGCCTCCAGCCGCCCTTGCGAGATTTCCGGCTGGTACGGGGTGTAGGACGTGTACCAGGCCGGATTTTCCAGCACGTTGCGCAGAATGACCGAGGGAGTGTAGGTATCCGCATAGCCCATCCCCAACAAAGAGCGAAACGTTTGATTCTTCGCGGCCACGCGCCGCAGCGCCGCCAGGACTTGCGCCTCGCTGCGGGCCGGGTCGAGGGCCAGCGGTCGGTCGGCGCGAATGCCGGCGGGCACGACCTGGGCGATGAAAGCCTCCATCGAGTCAAAACCGAGCGCGGACAACATCCGGGTTTGCTCGGCGGCGCTCGGTCCGATGTGGCGGGCGATGAATTCCGGGCTGTTGTCCAACGCGGACAAGGGACGCCGGGGGGCAGTGTTGTTTGCAGTGTTCACGACCATCTCTTGTAAACAGGGTAGAGCGGCCGCTCGGCCAAGCTTGGCCGCGGCCGTGAGGGGTAGGGGGCGAGTGAAGGCGACAGCGAAGGTTTCATGCCGGTTTTTCTGCGCTCGCAAACCGCAATGAGTCAAAGCGTCTGTTTAGACTAGGGTAATTGCGGCGGCGTCGCAACCGCTGCCGCCGTCGCTTCCGGCCAACCGCTAGCGCCCGCGCAAGCGTTTTGGGGCGGCCGAACCCAGCGCGAACAGCGCGGTCGCCGCCACCACGACCGAGGGGCCTGCCGGCGTGTCCCAACGCAACGACGCCCACAAGCCCGCGCCGATCGCCGCGCAGCCAAACGCGCTCGCCAACACCGCCATGCCTTCCGGCGTGCGGGCGAAACGGCGCGCCGCCGCCGCCGGAATAATGAGGAGCGAGGTGATGAGCAGGATGCCGACCACTTTCATCGCCACCGCGATCACGACGGCGATCAACAGCATGAAGGTCAGGCGTATCTGAAAAACCGGCACGCCTTCGACCCGCGCCAGCTCTTCGTGAACGGTGGCCGCCAGCAGCGGCCGCCACAATCCGGCCAGCGCCGCCAGCGCCGCGAGGTTGCCGCCCCAAATCCAGTAAAGGTCGGTGGCGTTGATCGACAGGATGTCGCCAAAAAGATAGCTGACCAGATCGACCCTCACCGTTTCCAGAAAGGCGAGCGCGACCAGCCCCAGCGACAGCGCGGTGTGGGCGAGGATACCGAGCAGGGTGTCGGTGGCCAGCGCACGTTGTCGCTGTAGCAGGACCAGGATCAAAGCGACGGACAGGCAGGTCAGCACCACGCCCAATTCGGGGTTGATGCCGAGCACCGCGCCGAGCACCACGCCCAGCAAACCCGAGTGCGCCAGGGTATCGCCGAAATAGGCCATCCGCCGCCAGACGATGAAGGTTCCGAGCGGCCCGGCGGCCAGCGCCACGCCCGCGCCGCCCAACAAGGCGCGCGCCACGAAATCATCCATGCGCGCCATCCTCCGCCGGTTCCACCACGGTTCCATGCAGATCGTGACGGTGGTTGTGATGGTGGTGATAGATCGCCATGGAGCGCGCGCCTTCGATGCCGAACAGTTCGAGAAAAGCGGGATCGCGGGCCACGTGGTCGGGATGGCCGGAGCAGCAGATGTGGCGGTTGAGGCAAATGACCTGGTCGGTGCTGGCCATGACCAAATGCAACTCGTGCGACACCATCAGGATGCCGCAACCCCGCCGTTTCCTGACCGCGCCGATCAGGTCGTACAGCTCGTATTGGCCGTTCAAATCCACGCCTTGGACCGGCTCGTCCAACACCAGCAGATCGGGCCGGCGCAGCAGCGCCCGCGCCAGCAGCACCCGTTGCAGCTCGCCTCCGGAGATCGCTTGCACCGGAGTCTCCATGATTTCCTCGGCACCGACTTCGGTCAAAATTTCGAGCGTCTGTCCCCGCGACGCCGGCGTGCCGAGCGTGATGAAGCGGCGCACGGTCAACGGCAAAGTGCTGTCCACGGTCAAGCGTTGGGGCATGTAACCGATCCGCAGGCCCGGTTTGAGCGCGACCCGGCCGCTGTCCGGACGGATCAGGCCCAGGACGCAGCGCACCAGGGTGGATTTGCCCGCGCCGTTAGGGCCGATCAAGGCCACGATCTCGCCCGCCCGGACCCGAAGATCGACCGCGTGCAGGATCGGGTTGCCCCGGATGGCCAGACTCAGCTTTTCGACGGTCAACAAGGTTTCAGCGAGCATGGGATTCCGCTTCGCGCCGGCATTCCGGGCAGCGACCCAACACTTCGATCATCTGGGAAAGCGCATCGAACCGCCGGGAAGCCGCTTCGGCGCGCAGCAGCGCCTCGACCGTCGGGTTGTTCAATTCGTCCACCTGGCCGCAGTCCCGGCAGATCAGAAATTGCCCGCCGTGAAAGCTGTCCGGACGACGGCAGCCGGTGAAGACGTTCAGGGTGGCCAAGCGGTGAATCAAGCCCTGTTCCAGCAGAAAATCCAGCGCCCGGTAGACGGTGGGCGGAGCGCCTTGGCGGCCGTCGTCGCGCAACACGTCCAAAATCGCGTAAGCGCCCAAGGGAACGGGGCTGCTCCAAATGATTTCCAGCACCCGCTTGCGCAAGTCGGTCAAGCGCGTGCCCCGCTGTTCGCATAGCGTCGCCGCGCGCGCCAACGCCCACCGCGTCTCGGCGGCGGGAGAAGGGTCGGATTGTGCGAGTTCGTCCACGGACTCTGACTTGAATCGGGTTTGACAAATATGATCTTATAGCAATTGTTACTTTATAACATAACGGAAAAAGCGCATGACAAAATGTAACAGGCTGCGGTTAAGGTGGCTGCTTTGGCTAGGGTGTTGGGCGTTGTTGCCGCCGTCGCCGGCATGGGCCGAGGCGCGGGTCGCGGCCAGCATCAAACCGTTGCATTCGCTGGTGGCGGGCGTCATGCACGGCGTGGCCGAACCGGCGCTGCTGGTTCAGGGCGGCGCGTCGCCGCACGACTACAGCCTGCGGCCGTCGGACGCGCGCGCGCTCTCCGAGGCGGATGCAGTGTTTTGGATCGGCCCGGAGCTGGAAACCTTTCTGGTCAAGCCGCTGGATAACGCCAA
Organism: Candidatus Competibacteraceae bacterium; assembly: GCA_016790045.1. Taxonomy (GTDB): domain Bacteria; phylum Pseudomonadota; class Gammaproteobacteria; order Competibacterales; family Competibacteraceae; genus Competibacter_A. The sequence continues at coordinate 27,187 of JAEUPW010000003.1, read as the reverse complement.
GGAGCGGGTGCGGTCGATCCGGTTGTCGGACGCGCCGGGCTTGGCGGTGTTGCCGCTGCGCTCGGGCGGGGCTTGGGAGACGCATGCGCATGACCCTGCCACGCCGGGAGAGCACCGGCACGCAAACGCCGCCCACGGCGATGAGAAATTTGGGCGCGACGCGCATGTCTGGCTGGACCCGCGCAACGCGGTCGCCATGGTCCGCCATATCGTCTCGGCGCTCGGCGAGGTCGATCCGGCTCATCGGGCCGATTACGAGCGCAACGGCGCGCTGCTCATCGAGCGCCTGGAGCAGTTGGACCGGCAGATCGCGGCGGAGCTGGCCCCGGTGCGGGAGCGGCCGTATATCGTATTTCACGACGCCTATCAGTACTTTGAACGGCGCTACGGCCTCGGTGCGGCCGGCTCGGTCGTCTTGAGCCCGGAGCAGCGGCCGGGAGCCCGGAGGATAACGGAAATTCGGTCGCGAATTCGCGGTCTCAAGGTGCGTTGCGTGTTCAGCGAGCCGCAATTTCAGCCGGCCTTGGTGGAGACCCTGCTGGCGGGCAGCGCCGCCCACCGGGGCGTTCTCGATCCGCTGGGCGCGGAATTGCCGGCGGGCCCGGAGGCTTATTTTCAGCTTTTGCGCGGATTGTCGGCCTCCCTGCGGGATTGTCTGGGCAAAGAGCGAGCTGCCTCTTGAGGGCGGCGGAGAGGCACTTGACGGAAATCTGCGGCGGAATGGTCTATGGTGTTATGCGCGACGGTTGGGCATCCGCCAAGCCGGATGCCGCTCCGGCACTATTTTATCGATTGAAGTCATTTCATTAGCGACCACGAGCATCGAATCGATTGAAGGCGAATGACGATGAGTGAAACCTTTACGGGATCGGCGCCCTATAGCGCGGAGGAGGGCGAGGATTATATGAACGATCAGCAAAAGGCCCATTTCCGCACCATCCTCCTGGCCTGGAAACGAGATCTTATGGAGGAAAGCCGGCGCACCGTCCACACCATGCAAGACGAGCCGCTGAACTTGCCCGACCCCAATGATCGCGCCAGCCAGGAAGAGGAATTTTCGATCAATTTGCGGGCGCGGGATCGGGAGCGCAAGCTGTTGCACAAGATCGACAAGGCGTTGAACCGGCTGAATCTCGACGAGTACGGCTATTGCGAAGCCTGCGGCGTGGAAATCGGGTTGCGCCGGCTGGAAGCCCGGCCCACGGCGGAATTGTGCATCGACTGCAAACATTTGGAGGAGGAGAAGGAAAAAAGCCAAGCGGCTTGATCGTTTGCCCTCGGGCTGTCGGGATTCAACTTGAAAACGCTGCCGGGTGAATGAAGGGGGTTGCCATGTCCGCCGCTCGGAATCACTCAAAGTCGTCGGTCGATCTTTACGCCCAACTCGAAGCCCTGCCGGATCATCTGACCGGCGAAATCATCGGCGGGCGCTTGTACGCTCAGCCGCGTCCGACCACGCTCCATGCTTTGGCGGGGGCGGGCTTGAGCGTGGATATTGGAGGTCCTTACCATCGAGGTCGCGGCGGACCGGGCGGATGGTGGATCTTGCTTGAGCCTGAAGTGCATTTCATCCGGGATACCGAGGTGCTTGTTCCCGATCTGGCGGGCTGGCGGAGGCGGCGAATGCCGCGTTTGCCTCGCGATCATCGGATTGAAGTTGTACCGGATTGGGTGTGCGAAATCCTCTCGCCTTCCACCGCCCGAATCGACCGCGTGGTCAAGATGCCTCTCTACGCACGATATGGCGTGCCCTATCTCTGGCTGGTGGACCCGTTGGCCCATATTTTGGAAGCGTTCGCATTGCGCGACGGCCGTTGGACCGTGATCGGGTCGTTTCAGGACCAAGATGTCGTGACGGTAGAGCCGTTCGCGGAAATCGCCTTGGAACTGGTCGGTTTGTGGGCGGAGACTCAGGAAGATCCGGCCGAGGAATGATTACAGCCGGGGATCGACCGGCTCGCTTTCCAAGGCCAAAATACCGAACACGCATTCGTGGACGCGGCGCAGCGGCTCGCGGCGCGAGAAGCGCTCCAGCGCCTCGATTCCCAAGGCGAATTCGCGCAGCGCCAGCCCGCGCTTGGCGCCCAGCCCGCGTTTTCGCAGCCTGGCTAAATGTTCCGGCCGGGTGTATTCCGGCCCGTAAATGATGCGCAAATAGTCCCGTCCGCGACATTTGACCGCCGGTTGCGCCAAACCTCGCCGGCCGCGTGCGATGTAGGCCAAGGGTTTAATCACCATGCCTTCGCCGCCGCCTTCGGTTAGCGCCAGCCACCAGTCGATGGCCGCGCCGACGCTGGCCGGATCGTCCAAGGCCACGGTCCGATGCGGGGTGGCGACGATCCATTGCGGGTCGGCCGCCGCCAGCCGCGCCAATTGCGCCAAATGCCAGCGATGATCCTGGTCGAAATGCGTGCGGTCGCCGCTGGCGAGCAGGTGAAACGGCGCGAGTTTCAGATCGTCCAATCCGCGCACTGGCCAGCAGTAATGCCGGTAGGCGGCAATGTAGCGGTGGGTGGCCTCCAGGCGTTGAGCGTAATCCGCCGTCAGCCGTGCCAGCGTGGCGGTGGCGGCGGGATCGAGATCGGTTCTCGCGCGCGCGCGTTGCAGCGCGTTTTCGATCTCGCCGAGAGTGGCGCGCGCCACCGCGCCGACCGCCGCGTACTGGTGGGCCACTAACTCTTGAGCTTTGGCTGACCAGGGCATGATCTCGGTATCCAGACAGCACCAATCCGTCGCCAGCCGCTCCCAAAAGTCGCAAGCCTCGGCGGCTTGATGCAAGCGCGCCAAAAAATCGCGTTCCAGCGTCGCATCGTTGAAGAAAGGCCGACCGGTGCGGGTATACACCACTCCGAGACTTTCATCCTGAATCCCAAAACGCCGCCGGGTGGCGTCGCGATCGCGGCACAGGATGATCACGGCCCGCGACCCCATGTGTTTTTCTTCGCAAACCAGCTCGGTTAGTCCCAGACGGCGGTAGTAGTCCAGCGCCTCGGCGGGAAACTCCAGCCAGCCGTCTCGGCCGCTGGTTTCCGGTGGCGACATGGTCGGCGGCAGATAGATCAACCATTTCGGATCGACCGCGAACCGGCTCATCGCTTCCAGCGCGGCGGCGGCGTTTTCCTCGCGCAGGGTGATGGCCGGCTGCAAGGTCGTGTGCAGGATGCGCTTGCCGGTCACGTCCGATAAATCCAACAGATCGTCAGCGTGTTGTTGGGCGCTGAGGGTGGGCGATTGTTCCGGCGGGCGCAACGGCCGGACGGGCGGGTAGTACTCCCGCCGCGCCGGCACCGCAACCAGCGTTTTTTCCGGATAGCGCAAGGCGGTCAAGGCGCCGCCGAACACGCAACCGGTATCGATGCAGATCGTGCGGTTGAGCCATTCCGCGACCGGGGTCGGGGTGTGGCCGTAAACCACCCACGCCCGGCCGCGATACTCCGCCGCCCAGTCGTGCCGCACCGGCAAACCGTACTCGTCGGTCTCGCCGGTGGTGTCGCCGTAAAGCGCGAATTCCCGCACCCGGCCGGAGCCGCGCCCTTGCAAATCCTCGCGCAAACCGGCGTGCGCCGCCACCAGCCGCCCGTCGTCCAGCACGTAATGGCTCACCAGTTTGTCCAGAAATTCCGCCGCCTGACGGCGGAAATCGTCCGGCTCGCGCTCCAACTGCTGCAACGATTCCGCCAAGCCGTGCGAAATCTTGACCTGTCGGCCTCGCAGCGCTCGCGCCAGCTTCACATCGTGGTTGCCCGCCACGCACAGTGCGTTCCCGGATGCGACCATCGCCATGACCAGCCGCAGCACCGCTGAAATGTTCGGGCCACGATCCACCAGATCGCCCAGAAATACCGCCTTGCGCCCTTCGGGATGGCGGTAGGTCGGCTCCGCCCCGTCCGCGTCGTCCGGCCGGCGTTCGTAGCCCAACCGCGAGAGCAGCTCGCGCAATTCATCGTAACAGCCGTGAAGGTCGCCGATCAGGTCGAATGGCCCGCGTTCCTGCTTGCGGTTGCACCACAGCGGCTGGCGGATCACGGTCGCGGCGGCGATGTCCGCCGGATCGCCGATGATGTGGACGTGGCGGAAACCTTCCCGCTCCAGATGGCGCAGCGAGCGTTTCAATTGGTTGTGCTGGTTGCGGATGACGTGGGGTCCGAAATCGCGATCCGCCCGCGCCCGATTGCGTTCGTGGCAAAGCGATTCCGGCGGGTCGAGCACCAGGGCGACCGGAAGGCAATGGTATTGGCGGGCCAGCGCCACCAAGGGCTTGCGCGCTTCCGGCTGGACGTTGGTGGCGTCGATGACGGTCAAATGGCCGGCGGCCAGCCGCTTGGCGGCGATGAAATGCAACACGTCGAAAGCGTCGCCGGTGGCGGCTTGATCGTTCTCGTCGTCCGACACCAAACCCCGGCAGCGATCCGAGGACAAGATTTCGGTCGGCAGAAAGCAGCGGCGGGCGAAGGTCGATTTCCCGGCCCCCGACACCCCGATCAAAACGACCAGCGACAGTTCGGGAATGGAGAGATTCATGGCGCTGGCTCGCTTGGCTCGGCGGCAAGTTCTATCGGTAGCGGACGGGTGAAAACCGCCATCTGGGTCGGTGGGCCATGCTCGGGATCAACCTCGCCGACCGACCGAAAGGCTGCCGCGTAGCCGAAACGGTCCGCGATGTTTCGCGCCCAGCCGGCGAATTCCGCGCGGGTCCATTCGAAACGGTGGTCGGGATGGCGGAACCGGTCGGCCGGCAAGTGCGGGAAGCGGACGTTGTAATCGGCGTTCGGGGTGGTGAGCACCACCAGCGGCGGCTGCAACGTCTCGAACAACACCCGTTCGAAAGCGGCGAGCCGAGGCGGGTCCAGATGTTCGACGACTTCGATCGCGGTCGCCGCGTCGCAGCCTGTCAACCGTTCGTCGCGATAGATCAGCGAGCCGTGCAGCAGTTCGATCCGGGCGCGCTGGCGTTCTGGCAGGCGTTCCAGGTTCAGGCGGTCGCGGGCGCGCTCCAGGGCTCGCAACGACACATCCACGCCGAGCAACCGCTCGAATTCCGGATATTTGAGCAGCATCCCCAGCAATTTGCCTTCGCCGCAACCCAAATCCGCCACCCGCCGCGCGCCGTGTTCGCGCAAAACGCCGGCCACGGTCGCCAGCCGCTGCTCGTTCAGGCGCAGCGGCAGTTCCAGTGCGGGTTCCCCGCCAGCATCAGGGCCGATCGCGGCGGTGGCCTCGTCGCCGTCTTCCGCCAGCAGCCGCTCCAGCGCTCGCCGGGCCAGGCTTTTTTGGTGTTTCAGATAGCGCCGGGCGATCAAGTCGCGCTCGGGATGCGCGGCCAACCAGTCGTCGCCGTGACGCAAGAGCTTGTCGATTTCGGCGTCGCCGACCCAATAATGTTTGTCGTCGTCCAGCACGGGCGTCAGGACATAGAGGTGGGCCAGCAAATCCTGAAGCCGGACCGTCGCGCTCAACCGGACCCGGTAATAGCGACTATTGCCCCATTCGGGAAACTGTTTGTCCAGCGGCAGGCGCTCCGCTTCGAGGGAGTAGCCCAGCGGCTCGAACAAGCGGCGCAACACAGTTTCGCCGCCGCGACAAGGCAACGCGCTCAGCTCGGCGTCCAGCGGCAACCGCGCATCGGCCAACTCCGGGCGGGCGGCGCAGCGGCCGTTCAAGGCTGAACCGTAAACTTCGGCGATGGCCACGCTCAAAAACGATGAAGCCACATAAGGCCGGTCGTTGACGTACTGCTCCAAGGCGCGATTCTCGCCAGACGGCCCCTGGCGGTCGCGCACCAGACCCACCGGATCGATATCGAGCGCCAGCGCCGCCGTGCAGCGTTCCAGATCGGCTTCCGGGTAAAAGACGTAAGCTTGACCGAAGCTCAAGGCGAAGGTTTGGATCTTGGCGGGATGTTTGTGCAGCAAAAAACCGAGATCGGTGGCAGGTCGATGGGTGGTGGTCAGGGAAAGCAACATCAAATCAGTCCGGAGAAAGGTGCAATCCGGCCAACAGGGCATGACCTTTGGCCGAACCCGCGTCCAGCCGGCAATGACGGCCGCCATCGGCGTAGGCGAGCGCGATCTCGACGTCCGCCGCCGGCAATTCGCCCTGGCCCCGTTCCGGCCACTCGATCAGCAAAACCGCCTCGCCGTCGAGTTGCTCGCGCAAGCCGAGATACTCCAGTTCCTCGGGATCGCTCAGCCGGTATAAATCCCAATGAAACAGCCGCCAACTATCGAGCGAATAGGGCTCTACCAGCGTGAAGGTCGGGCTTTTGACCGTGCCGCGATGGCCGAGCCCGCGCAATAAACCGCGCGCCAGCGTGGTCTTGCCAGCGCCCAGGTCGCCGCGCAGATAAAGCACGCAACCGGGGGCGAGGCTTCGGCTCAACCGCTCGCCCAAACGTTCGGTCGCGCGGGCGGATTCGAGAAGCCGGTCGGGCATGGCGGGGCGCCTCCTGTCTCAGCGGGCTCGGTCGCGGATCGGCTCGGCGGAGTCGGGATTGACCAGGCGGCGCAGAAACGGCAGCAAATCGGTCGCCAGCAAGCCCCGTTCGCCACCCTCTCGCGCCGCCAGATCGCCGGCGCGGCCGTGCAGGTAAACGCCGGTTTGAGCCGCGGCGAGCAACGGCAAGCCTTGCGCCAGCAGCGCGGCGATGACGCCGGTCAGCACGTCGCCCATGCCGCCGCCGGCCATGCCCGGATTGCCGGTTTGGCACAGCGTGACCGAGCCTTCGGCCTTGCTGGCGACCAGCGAACCCGCGCCCTTGAGCACCGCCACGCCGCCGAAGCGCAGCGCCAAATCTTCCACCGCCGCGAAACGGTCGGCTTCGACCTCGCGGGGCGTCATCTTTAACAGGCGGGCAGCTTCGCCGGGATGCGGCGTCAAAATCCAGTTTTCCCGAAACGTCGGCTCGATGGCCAGGAGATTCAAGCCGTCCGCATCCACCACCAGCGGCTTTTCGCTGGCGAGCACCGCCCGCAGCAGCATTCGGCCCCAATCGTCGCGACCCAGCCCCGGCCCGACGGCGACCACGGTGGCGCGATCCAGTAACGGCGCGAGCGCCTCCGCGCTCTCGATGCCGTGGAACATCAGCTCCGGGCGCACCGCCGCCTGCAAGCCGGCGTGAGCGCCGCGGGTCGCGATGCTGACCAGCCCGGCCCCGCAGCGGGCGGCGGCCTCTCCGGTCATCCGCGCCGCGCCGGCCATGCCCAGATCGCCGCCGACCACCAGCACGTGACCGAAGTGGCCTTTGTGGGCGCTGCGCGAACGCTTGGGCAATAGCGCCGCCAAATCCTCGCCGACGTAGCGCCAGCTCGCCGGATGGATGGCCGAATAAATCTCCGGCGGCGCGTCCAGGTGGTTGAAGCTGATGTCGCCGCAACAGGCCGGGCCTTGACCGGTGAACAGCCCTTGCTTGAGGCCGATGAAGGTGAGGGTGGCCGCCGCCCGGACCGCCGCGCCGAGAATGACGCCGGTGTCGGCGTGCAGCCCGGAGGGAATGTCGAGGGCCAGGATGTCGGCGGGATGGTCGTTCATGGCGAGAATCGCCTCCCGCCACGCGCCGCTGACCTCCCGTTCCAGGCCGGTGCCGAGAATGGCGTCCACCAACAGGTCCGCCCCGTTCAGCGCATCGGCGCTAAAGGGCACGATCGGCACCCCGGTGGATCGGGCGTTCCACCAGGCGGTTTGGGCATCGCCGCGCAACGCCTCGGGATCGGCCAAGGTCAGAATCCGGGTATCGAAACCATGCTGGTGCGCCAGCCGTCCCACCACGTAGCCGTCGCCGCCGTTATTGCCGCCGCCGCAAACCACCACGATCCGGCGCGCCGACCAGCGTTGGCGCAACAGCTCGAAAGCCGCCTCGCCGGCCCGCCACATCAGGGTGTAGCCCGAAACGCCGTGAACCTCGATGGCGATGCGGTCCAGCTCCCGAACCTGCGCGGCGCGGTACAGCGCGAAAGGCAAGTCGCCCATGGAAAAGCTCCTTCAACGTGAGGGTTGAGGCACAATACGCCGGTCATTTTCCCACATTCAGCCGCCGCCGTGACCCTTCTCACCGAAAGCCGCCTCGCCGAACTCGCCGCCGCCATCAAGGGCTGGGGGCAGGAATTGGGGTTTCGGCAACTCGGCATTGCCGGCATCAATCTGAGCGAGCATGAGGCGCATCTGCTCGACTGGCTGGCGGAGCGCTTTCACGGCGAGATGGATTATATGCGGCGGCATGGGACCCGGCGCAGCCGGCCCGCCGAGCTGGTGCCCGGCACGGTGCGCGTCATTTCGGCGCGGATGGATTACTGGCCGCCGGAAAGCGCGGAGCCCTGGCGGGTGTTGCGCGATTCCGACAAGGCTTATGTCTCGCGTTACGCCGTGGGCCGGGATTATCACAAGGTGGTGCGGCGGCGGCTGCAACGCCTGGCCGAGCGCATCATCGAGGCCGTCGGGCCGCTCGGCTACCGGGTGTTCAGCGACAGCGCGCCGGTGTTGGAAAAGGCGCTGGCGCAACGGGCGGGACTGGGTTGGATCGGCAAGCACAGCAACCTGCTCGACCGCCGGGCCGGTTCCTGGTTTTTTCTCGGCGAAATTTATCTGGATGTGCCGCTGCCGGCGGATAAGCCCGCGACGGCGCATTGCGGGCGCTGCACCGCCTGTCTGGACGTTTGCCCGACGCGCGCCATCGTCGCGCCGTACCGGGTGGACGCCCGCCGCTGCATTTCCTACCACACCATCGAGCTGCGCGGCCCGATCCCGCCAGAGTTTCGCCGCGCCATGGGCAACCGGATTTACGGCTGCGACGACTGCCAGTTGGTCTGCCCCTGGAACCGCTTCGCCCGACCGGCGACGGAACCGGATTTCCGCGCCCGCCATGGCTTGGACGCGCCGGATCTCGTCGCGCTATTCGCCTGGGAGGAAGCGGATTTTCTGCGTCGCACCGAAGGCAGCGCCATCCGCCGGATCGGCCACGAGCGCTGGTTGCGCAACCTCGCCGTGGCTCTGGGCAACGCGCCGGCCTCGGAGCGCGCCATCGCCGCTTTGCGAGCGCGGGCGGCGCATCCCTCGGCGCTGGTGGCGGAACATGTGGCGTGGGCGTTGAGCGAACAAGCCGGAAAACGGGGCCGGGGGCCTTGGCTCGGCGCAAGTTGCGGGACGCCGCTCGCGGGGGGTGGCGCCGACAAGCGCCGTTTCAATCGTCCTCGCTGATCCGGTATTCCTTGAGGCGGCGCTTCAGCGTCGAGAGCGGAATGCCCAAATCGCGGGCGACGGCGGCTTTGTTGTTGTTATTGCTTTTCATCGAATCGAGGATCATTTGCCGCTCCACTTCCTTGAGGTGGGCCCGCGCGGCGGCGGTGCTGGTTTTCGGGGCCGCCGTCGGCGCATCGGCCGGGCCGCTCGGTTGCTCGACGGGCGCGCTGGCGGCGGGAGCCCGCGACGGCGTGGAAGCGTTCGCCGAGCGGCCTTCCTTGGGCAGCCGCAAATCGTCGGGCTGAATTTCCCGCTCGCCGCTCATCACCGCCGCCCGCTCCAGCACGTTGCGCAGCTCCCGCACGTTGCCGGGCCAGGAATAGCTCTGCAACGCCGCCATGGCCGCCTCGGAAATCCGGCAGTTCATGTTCAGCCGCTCGCACAAATGCCGGGTGATCAGCGGGATGTCCTCGACGATTTCGCGCAGGGACGGCACCTCGACGGGAACTACCGAGAGCCGGTAAAACAGGTCGGTGCGGAAGGTCCCGGCCTTGACCATGGCTTCCAGGTCACGGTGGGTCGCCGTGATCACCCGCACGTCCACCCGCTGCGGCTTGTCGGAGCCGATCGGGGTGACTTCGCGCGTTTCCAGTACCCGCAGCAGGCGCGGTTGCAAATCCAGCGGCAGCTCGCCGATCTCGTCGATGAACAGCGTGCCGGTGTGGGCTTGGCGGAACGCGCCATCGCGCGCGCCCGTCGCGCCGGTGAACGCGCCCTTGATGTGCCCGAACAAATCGTTGCGCACCATTTCCGGATCGGTGACGGAAGCGTCGAACACCACCAGCGGACCCGAGCGGCCGGACAGCGCGTGCAGGGTGCGCGCCACCAGCTCCTTGCCGGCTCCCGATTCGCCGCGCAGGTGCACGGTGGTCGGCGTCGGCGCGACCGCGCGGATCAGGCCGTACAGCTCCCGCATCCGCTCGCTGGCCCCGACCAGCTCGCCCAGGTGATCCTGGCGCGGCACCGCCACTTTCCGCTCTTCGGTGTGCTGGCGGATCAGCACCCGCGAATAGCCGAGCCGGCATTCGGCGTTCTCCGGAATGTAGGCTTCGGTGATGCGCACGTCGTTGATGAAGGTGCCGTTGGTGGAACCGAGATCGCGCAGCAGCAGGCCATCGGCGGTCATGCGGATTTCGGCGTGCCGGCGCGAGACCGCCCGGTCGCTCAGCGCCAGATCGTTGTCCGGCGCGGTGCCGATCCGCACCGACGGCAAGCCGAGCCGGGCCTCCTGCCCGCTGTCCGGGCCGGAAATCACCCGGATATCGATCACCTCGAACTGGACCCGCAGCGGCGAGCGGGACGCCGCGACGATGATTTCGGTGCCGCCGGCGGCTGGAATGGAGGAGGACATTTCAACCCACCCAAATAATCATTGATTGGCTTATCTTAGTTGAATCGCCGTCGGGGGCAACGTTCGCATCGAGCGATCGGAGCGCCGCGCGGCGGCATTTTTCGATCCGGGTTCTCAAAATGGTCATCCTACGCTTTATTGGGCCGATTTGAACGCCGAGTCAGTATTGATTTTAATGATTTTTGAACGATTTTCATTTGCCTGAAAAGATAGTCATAATTAGAATACACTTGATTTAATAAATAATTGAACAGATGTTTTATTTTATTTTGATGGGGGATCGGCATGACACAGAAAAATTCCACATTCGACTTAAAAATATTTCATAAAATTTTGTTGACCATGGTCGCCGTGGCGCTGGTGCCGCTGCTGGGCCTGCTTTACATCGGCGGCTACAAATTCGAGCGGGATTGGCGGGAAATTGTCCAGACGCAGCTGATGCTGACCGCGAACGATATCGACGGCCGAGTCAATGCCTGGGCGGACACCAACCTGCGCGCCCTGCGCGAAAACGCCGCCCTGGCCGATATGGTGTCCATGGACCCCGCAAGGCAAACGCCCGTTCTCAAGGCGATTCGCGGCGCTTACGAGTGGGCGTATCTGGTCTTCAGCGTCAACCGCGACGGCCAAAACATCGGCCGCAGCGACGATAATCCGCCGGCCAACTACCAATATGGCGACCGGGATTATTTCAGGCAGGTGATCGAGGGCAAACCGGTCGGCCAGGAAGTGGTGATCGGCAAAACCTCGCAAAAGCCGGCGCTGATCCTGGCCGGCCCGATCCGCGATGCCGGCGGCGCGCTCGAAGGGGTGCTGGCCCTGGCCATGGAGGTGGCGGAGATCTCGCGAATTGTCGCCAGCGCCAAGATTGGCGAGACCGGGTTTGCTATCCTTATCGATGAGAACAAGAAGGTCATCGCGCACGGCCGGCCCCAACAGATCACCCGGAGCTTGCAGGATTTGAGCGCGCATCCGGCGCTGAGCGCCGCAGGGGCGGCGCAAGCGCCCGCAGTCTACGACGACGCGGGCGAGCGCGTCATCGGACACACCCGCAAAACCGCCCTGGGCTGGACCTTGATTATCCAGCAGAATCATGACGATGCCTTCGCGCCGTTGCTGGAAGCCAGGCGCAACGCGCTGATCCTGATGGCCTTCGCGCTGGCGCTGGTGTTGGGGGTCGCCTATCTGCTGTCGCGGCAATTGGCGCGGCCGATCTCGGAATTGACCGCCGTCGCCGATCAGCTCAGTCGCGGCAACTTCGACATGAAGATTGTCGGCACCGAGCGGCGCGACGAGATCGGAGCCCTGGCGCGCGCCGTCGAACGCATGGCGGTCAGCATCAGGATGGCGTTCGAACGGTTGCGCAAGAAAACCTGATGCGCTCCGAGCGCGCGGGCGCCGCGCCGGTCGGGGCGGCGATTTTGAGAGGTACGCACATGGCCCAGTCACCCCGTTCCGAGTTCGCTAAAAGCGCGGGCGACCTGCTGCGTGAATTGTGCCGGGAGCAGCGCAGCGGCGTGTTCTACATCGCCACCACCAACAGTCTGCTGGCCCAGTTCGGCCTGTCCGCCGGCGCCATCACTTTTCTGTCGTTTCAGAACAAACAGGGCCTGGAAGCCCTGGAGGCGTTCGACTTGGCGCTGAGGCAAGCGGTCGGAATCGGCAGCACGCGCTTCGCCAGCAACGTGCATGTGCCAAGCTCCAAAGAAGCCATGCCGTCCACGGATTATATTCTGGAGCAGCTCGACGGCGACTCGGCGCGGGCGCCGGAGCGGGGCGATCCCAAAAGCGTGCGGATCAACGAAGCGACCCGGCTGATCGTGGAACAAGAACTGGTGGAGCTGATCGGTCCGATGGGGGCTATTTTGTGCGATGAAGTCTGGGGCTCGCCCAACAGTTTGGACCTGATCCTGGAGGCTTTGGGGCGAGAGCTGCCCGATCCCGCCCAAGCCGCACGGTTGCGGCAAAACGTGCTCAAGCGACTGTCGTGACCGGCGACCCGGCGGCGGCCCCAGCATCGGCCAGCCTCTCCTCCATGGCCGGTTCTCGAACCGGCTCAGCGGAGTATCGGCCGGTGCTGGACGATGAAGAGCCCCCTCCTTTCACGCTGTTGAACCCGCAAGGGACAGCCGCTGCGGTGCTGGTCTGCGATCACGCCAGCAACCGCATACCCGCCGCGCTCGGCCAACTGGGTTTGGGGCCGGTCGAACGGTCCCGGCACATCGCCTGGGATATCGGCGCCGCGTGCGTCACCCGCCGCTTGGCGGAACGCCTGGACGCGCCGGCCGTGCTGGCCGGTTACTCGCGCCTGGTGATCGATTGCAATCGCCCGCCCGGCGATCCCACCTCCATCGCGCAAGTCAGCGACGGCATTTTGATTCCCGGAAATCTCGAGCTCGACGATGCGGCGGCGGACGCGCGGCTGAACGCGCTGTTTTGGCCGTACCATCGCGCCATCGCCCAGATGCTGGCCCAGCGCTGGCGTCACGGCAACGGGCGCGCGCCCGCGCTGATCGCCATCCACAGCTTCACCCCGGTGATGGACGGCTTTCGGCGGCCCTGGCAGATCGGAGTGCTATGGAATCGCGATCCGCGTCTGGCCTCGCTGCTGCTGGACGAGTTGCGCGCGGATGAAGCTTTATGCGTCGGCGACAATGAGCCCTATTCCGGGCGCGAGGTGGGCTTTACCATGAACGCTCACGGCGGCGCGGCGGGTCTGGCGCACGCCGAAATCGAACTGCGCCAGGATTTGATCGCCGATGCGTCGGGTTGCGAGCGGTGGGCGCGAGTGGTGGGCGATGCCCTGGCCGGGGCGTTGCGAAACGAAGCCCTATATCGGGTCCGACATTATTGAACGCTCTGCCGCGACGCATATTGACTCAAGCTGCGAGCTCGCTACTTTTTTGAACGATGGAAAGCGCACACACGAGCCGCGATAGCAAGCTTGAACGCAGCCTTGATGGGATGGCGCTCGCCCGAAAGACCCGAATCCGCACCGTGCTGGCGGCGCTGGCTTACCTCGTCGCGTGGGTGGCGTTGTGGCATCTGGCTTACCGGTTCGATCGAGCGACCGGCATCTCGCTGTGGTCGCTGCCGGCCGGACTGACGTTCGCCGTGCTGCTAGAGAAAGGCGCTCGGGCGTTGCCATTGCCGATCATCGCGGCCGCTATCGCGGGTTCGTGGGTTTGGCCCCAGGCGCACTGGCCTTATTATTTGGCCCTTAATATCCTGACTCCTTTAGGTTATTTGGTCTCCATCCAGACCCTGCGACAGTCTCGGCTCCCGCGTTATCGCCAGCTACAATGGCGATTCAACGACACGCGACAGGTGGGGGCGTTTCTCGCCGCCGCCGCCGCGAGCGCCTTGTTCGGGGCGCTGGTTGGCGTCCTGTTGCTGAAGGCCGCCGGAATCCTGCCGCCGCAAGCGCCCGCCTCCCTGGCGGTGGTCGGTTGGTGGGCGAGCGATTTTCTGGGTATCGCCGCGTTCGCTCCGCTGTTGCTGGTGTTTGTGGCTCCCAAGGTCCGGCGCTTTCGCAAGCGCGCGGCGCTGCGGCCGCCGCGACCGGTTCAGCCCGCCCATCCTGCCGCGATGCTGGAGGTGCTGGCGCAGGGTCTGCTGTGCATCGTGCTATTGGCGGTGTTGTTTTGGATTCCCCAACATTTGTGGCGCGAACAACCCGATCCGTTCGTCGCGCTGCTGGTGTTTCCGGTGCTGGCCTGGATCGTGGCGACGCACGACATTCGCGGCGCGGTGTTGAGCGTGTTTCTCTACGAGCTGGGGCTCGCGATCATGGTGGGCCTGTTCGGCTCTCCCGAGCTGGCGCTGCAATATCAGATCGTGATGGTGGCCGGCGTCTCCGCCTTGCTGATCGGCGCGTTTTCGCACGAAAAATTGTCCAGCACCGCGTTGTTTCGGGATTTGGCCGAACTTTCCAACGACCTGCTTTGGGAGTTCGACGCCCCTGGCCATCTGCGCGAACTGCGGGGGCGGCTGGCCGAATCCCTCAAAATTCGCGATGTCTGGCTGGGGATGAATTGGGAGGATTTGATCGTGCAGCAGGATGAAACCGACGCCGAATTGCTGGCGGCGGCGCTCCAGCGCCGGGAACCGTTCCAGCAACTGGTGTTGTGCGTGCGCCTGCCCGGACGGGAGCGCCTGGCCTGGACTCGCACCAGCGGCTTGCCGCTGTTCGACGAGGAAGGCCAGTTCGTGGGCTACCGGGGCACGACCGTGGATATTTCCGCGCAAAAGCAGACCGAGGCGCTCCACAAAAAAGCCGAGGAACTGCTGCAAAATTACGATCTGAATCTGGAGGCCAAGGTCGAGGCCAAGGTCGAGGAGCGGACCCGCATCCTGGCCGAGGTCAGCCTGCGCAACTGGCGGCTGGCCAACTACGACCAACTGACCAGCTTGCCCAACCGCAACCTGCTGTTCGAGCACATGCGCAAGGGGTTGCAGCAGGCCCGGCGGCAATGGCGGCTGCTGGCGATCCTGCTGGTGGATCTGGACGGCTTCAAACAGGTGAACGACAGCGCGGGGCACGACGCGGGCGACCAACTGCTCCAACAAGTCGGCGTGCGCCTGCAACAGTGCGTGCGTTCGACCGACACGGCGGCGCGGCTGGGCGGCGACGAGTTCGCCATCGTGTTGCAGGATTTGGAAACGCCGGCGGCGGCGGCGGCGGTCGCGCAAAAAGTCATCGATCGCTTGGCCGAACCTTTTTTCCTCCATTCCGGCAAAGCCGCGATCACGGCCAGCGTCGGCATCGCCCTGTATCGGCCGGAATTGCCCGCCAACCTGGATTTGGCGATGAACCTGCTGCGCCAGGCCGACGAAGCCATGTACGCCGCCAAGCGGGCCGGCAAAAACCATTGGCGCTTCGCCGATCAACTGGGGCTGGAATAGGTGAAAGGCCCGCGCCCGCGCGGGGGTGGCATCACGCGGCTTCCAGATGCTCGACCAGCAATTGCAAGCGCTCGCCGCGCCACAGGTTCACGTCCAGGTGGTAAGCGATCCGCACCCGGCGAGTCCCCGGTTCAAACTCGGCGGCGCGCCTGAAGGCGACCGCTTCCAGTTCGAGCGCGGTGGCCGGCGGCCGCAACCTCAGTTTCAGCGTTTTGCCGTCTCGCATCACTTGATGGGACAGCACCTCGAACACGCCGTCGAACAGCGGTTCGGGAAAGCCCTGCCCCCACGGGCCGGCCTCGCGCAGTAGCCTCGCGGTTTCCAGCGAAAACTCGTCCGGCGCCAGCTCGCCGTCGCTCAGCAGGCGGCCCCGCAGGTCGTCGGCGCTGAGACGGCGGCGGATCTCGGCGTCGAAAGCCTCGCGGAAGCGCTCGAAACGCTCGGTCGCCAAGCTCATGCCGGCCGCCATGGCGTGACCGCCGAACTGGTGGATCAGGTCGGGCTGTTCGGTGGCGACCGCCGCCAGCGCGTCGCGCAAGTGCATTCCCGCCACCGAGCGGCCCGACCCCTTGATCCTGCCCTCGCGATCGGGCGCGAACACGATCACCGGCCGGTGCAGGCGATCTTTCAGGCGACCGGCGATGATGCCGATGACGCCCTGGTGCCAGTCGGGATCGTACAGGCACAGGCCGAACGGCAAATCGGCTGGCGCGCGGGCGATGCCCTCGATCCGCTCCAGCGCCTGCGCGTGAATGTCGGCGGTCAGCTCGCCGCGCTGGCGGTTGATTTCATCCAGGCGGCGGGCGATGTGCCGCGCCGCTTCCGGATCGTCGCTCAGCAGGCAGGCGATGCCTTGGCTCATGTCCTCCAGCCGGCCGGCGGCGTTGAGGCGGGGGCCGAGATAAAAGCCGATATCGGCGGCGTTCAACCGGCCCGGGTCGCGGCCGGCGACCTCGCACAACGCCAGGATGCCCGGCGCGCACTGCCCTTGACGGATGCGGCGCACCCCCTGTTCGACCAGAATCCGGTTGTGGTGGTCCAGCCGGACCACGTCCGCCACCGTGCCGAAAGCCACCAGATCGAGGTATTGGGCCAAATTGGGTTCGCTCAAACCGCGTTCGGCGAACCAGCCCGATTCGCGCAGGCGCGCCCGCAAGGCGGACAGCACGTAAAACATCACGCCCACGCCGGCCAGGTGTTTGCTGGGAAAGCCGTCATCCGGCAAGTTGGGGTTGACGATGGCCTCGGCGGTCGGCAGGGTTTGACCCGGCGGGTGATGGTCGGTGATCAAGACCTTGATGCCGAGCGCTTGGGCGGCGCGCACGCCCTCGTGGCTGGAGATGCCGTTGTCCACCGTGATCAGCAGATCGGGCCGGGCTTGCGCCGCGAGGGCGACGATTTCGGGCGTCAGGCCGTAGCCGTGCTCGAAGCGGTTGGGCACCCGGTAACCGACCTCGGCGGCCCCCAGGGCGCGCAGGCCGCGCACCGCCAGCGCGCAACCGGTCGCGCCGTCGGCGTCGAAATCGGCGACGATCAGGATGCGCCACTGTTCCCGCAAGGCGGTGCACAGCAGATCGACCGCCGCTCCGATGTTGCTGAGCGCCGAGGGCGGGCTCAGATAACGCAGCTCCTTGGCCAACTCGACAGCGGAACCGATGTCGCGCGCGGCGTAAAGCCGATTCAGCAACGGCGAGGGAGAAAGTTCGAGGCCGAGGGCGCGCGCCGGGCGGCGGACGATGAGATCGGGCATGGCGTGCGTGGAAAGCGTCGCTACAGGAATCGGACCAAAGAGCGGGGACGTCGCCAAAACCGCCAGCGGGCGGCCGAGGTGACGGTGTGGCTTTGGCCGTCGCCCGGATAGAGGCGCAAGGCCGTTAGCTTGCCGGAACGAAGCCAGCGCCGGCAAGCGCTAAACCACGCCGTTTCCAAGCGCTCGACCCGCTCGACCCAGGCGCCGATATCGCCGTCCGCCGCGACGTGGCGCAGAGTGTCCAAGACCACCAACCCGTCGGCCTCGCCGGCGGCGCTCTCGCGCCAATCGTCCGCGCGTTCCGGCGCGGGCGCGACCGCCGCGCCGGCCAGCCGCACCAAACCCCGGACGAGAGGATCGTCGGCGTACACGCCGGCGGCGGGCGGGCGGAGGCCGGTCGGGCAGTGGCCGCCCCCCCAAAGCCAAAGGCCGTTGATCGCGGGTTGGTTGCGCTCTTCGCGCGCCCGGTTGACCGGATGGGCGTGGAACAGCATCTGCGCTTCGGTCAGCAGCTTGTGCCAGCGCGCCTTGGCCGGCCCATAAGGAAGCAGGGTTCGGATGTCGCGGCCGATAGCGGATTCCAGCGGATGCGAGCGCAGGCCGGGATCGGCGGGCAGGCGCAGATACCAGCGCTCGGGCCGCAAGGCTTCCAACTGCAAGCCCTCGTCGGCGAAGGTCTGATTGAAGGCCTCGGCCAGCGCTCGGGCCTCGGCCGCTTCGATGGCCAACGCGCGAGCATCCGCCAGAAACACGCCGTGCAGATCGGGCCGCAAGTGCACCGGATCGGCGCGCTGCCACCAGCCGTCGGCCAGCGCGCCGCCGTCGGCCAGGCGCGTGACCGCCGCCACCGGCCCATCGGCGGCGTCCGAGGGCGAAAATCCGAACAGTTGAAATAGCAGCGCGTCGGTCGAAGCCGGCGCGGCGGCGGGGCGGGCGCGGGCCAGCAGCCATTCCAGCGAAGGCGCGCGCGGCCGGGGAAACGCCGGATCGGCGCGGTGTCCCGGCCACGGGCCGAGCAGGCCGGGCACCACCAGATGGAGCAGGGAGGTCACGGAATGAAAAGCCGTTAATGCGGCTCAATCCGAGTCCAGATACTCCAGGCGAATGCGCATCACCGGCGCGCGGATGCTGGCCAGCTTTTCGATGGCGGCGATGGCTTGATTCATTCGTTTTTCCTTGACCGGGTTGATCAGCATGACCACCGGCACCTCGCTGGCGGTGGGCGGCGCTTCCTTCTGGACAAAGGCTTCGATGCTGATGCCGCAATCGGCCAGGATGCGCGTGACATCGGCCAGCACGCCGGGGCGATCTTGCGCCAGCAGCCGCAAATAGCAGGCGGTTTCCACCTCGTCGATCGGCAGCACCGGCAAATCCGACAGCGCGTCGGGCTGGAACGCCAGATGCGGAACCCGGTTTTCCGGGTCGGCGGTCAGGGTGCGGACCACGTCGATGATGTCGGCCACCACCGCCGAGGCGGTGGGTTCGGCCCCGGCCCCGGCCCCGTAGAACAGGCTTTGACCGACGGCGTCGCCTTTGACCAGCACCGCGTTCATCACGCCGTTGACGTTGGCCAGCAACTGCCGCTGCGGGATCAAGGTCGGGTGGACGCGCAACTGCACGCCGTTCTCGTCGCGGCGGGCGATGCCGAGGTGTTTGATCCGGTAGCCGAGCTTGGTGGCGTAGGCCACGTCGTCGTGGGTGACGCGGCCGATGCCCTCGATGTAGACCTTGTCGAATTGCAGGGGGATGCCAAAGGTGATGGAGGCGAGGATGGTCAGCTTGTGGGCGGCGTCCATGCCCTCGATGTCGAAGGACGGGTTCGCCTCGGCGTAGCCCAATTTTTGCGCCTCGGCCAGCGCCTCCGGAAAATCCCGGCCCTTGCTCCGCATCTGGGTCAAGATGAAGTTGGCGGTGCCGTTGATGATCCCGGCGACCCACTCCAGGCGGTTGCCGGCCAGACCTTCTCGAATCGCCTTGATGATCGGGATGCCGCCGGCCACCGCCGCCTCGAAGCCCACCATCACGCCGGCTGCGCGGGCGGCGGCGAAAATTTCGTTGCCGTGCAAGGCGATCAGCGCCTTGTTGGCGGTCACCACGTGCTTGCCGTTGGCCAAGGCGCGCAGCACAAATGTGCGGGCCGGTTCGCAGCCGCCCATCAGCTCGACCACGATCGACACGTCGGGATCGTTCACCACCTCCAGCCCTTCCTCGGTCAGTTTGATGCCGGCGGTGTTGGCGGTGGTGGTGTCCAGATTGCGGGCGGCGGCGTGGGTGATGGCGATTTCGCGGCCGGCGCGGCGACTGATTTCTTCGGCGTTGCGGGCCAGCACGCGGGTGACGCCGCCGCCGACCGTGCCCAGGCCCAATATGCCGATCTTGACCGGCGGATAGGCGCTCACAGCGCCGCTCCCGCCGTTTGGGCCGAGGCCCGCGCGGGCGGGTCGCGGCCGTCCTTGCGAAACATGTCGCGGATGCCGCGCAGCGCTTGCCGGGTGCGGTGCTCGTTTTCGATCAGGCCGAAGCGGACGTGGTCGTCGCCGTACTCGCCGAAGCCGATGCCGGGGGACACCGCGACCTTGGCCTCGGCCAACAATTTCTTGGAAAACTCCAGCGAGCCAAGCGCGCGGTACTGTTCGGGGATCGCCGCCCAGACGAACATGGTGGCCTTGGGTTTCTCGACGCGCCAGCCGAGCGCGTTCAGGCCATCGCACAGCACGTCGCGGCGTTTGTGGTACAGATCCCGAATCGCGCCGACGCATTCCTGCGGGCCTTCCAAGGCGGCGATGGCGGCGACCTGAATCGGGGTGAACATGCCGTAGTCGAGATAAGATTTCATCCGCGCCAGCGCCGCGACCAGGGTCGGATTGCCGCACATGAAGCCGACTCGCCAGCCGGGCATGTTATAGCTTTTGGACAAGGTGAACGATTCCACCGCGATGTCCTTGGCTCCCGGAATTTGCAGGATCGAGGGCGCAACGTAACCGTCGAACACCAGATCGGCGTAAGCCAGATCGTGAATCACCCAAATCTCGTGCTCGCGGGCGATGGCGACGACTTTCTCGAAAAAATCCAGCTCGACGCACTGGGCGGTCGGGTTGGCCGGGAAATTTAGCACCAGCATTTTCGGGCGCGGCCAGGAATCCTTGATCGCCTTTTCCAGTTCGGCGAAGAAGTCCACCCCTGGCACCAGCGGCACGTGGCGGATGTCGGCCCCGGCGATCACGAAACCGTAGGGGTGGATCGGATAGGCGGGGTTGGGCACCAGCACGGCGTCGCCCGGCCCCAAAGTCGCCAAGGCGAGATGGGCCAAACCCTCTTTGGAGCCGATGGTGACGATGGCTTCGGATTCGGGATCGAGCGCGACGGCGTAGCGGGCCTGATACCAGTTGCAGATGGCGCGGCGCAGGCGCGGGATGCCGCGCGAGACCGAATAGCGGTGGGTGTCCCCGCGCCGGGCGGTTTCCACCAGCTTGTCCACGATGTGCTTGGGCGTAGGCTGGTCGGGGTTGCCCATGCCGAAGTCGATGATGTCCTCGCCCCGGGCGCGCGCCTTGGCCTTCAGATCGTTGACGATGTTGAAGACGTAAGGCGGCAGGCGTTTGATGCGTTGAAAATCGGCGTTCAAGTTGGCGTTACCAAGGCTGGAGAGTCGCGAAGGTCTCGATCCCGACGGGACACGCTGGGATCGGAGACCGGCTGGCAAGGGCATCGCGGCAAGCAACAGTTGCCAGAACAGCAAAGCAGTCTACTCATGGCCCGAAAGCGGTTCAACTCATAACAGCGTTATTTTTTTGCCGGCCAGCGGGGCCGGCCGAGCGCGACAGCACTTTCCGCGAAGGTCGCTCAGGGCGAGACGCGCCCGAACGACGAAGCTCGGGCTCCGTCCAATCTCGGCCCGTTTAAGCCCGTCAAGCCAGATACACCCGCTCCAGCGCGCCGCGCGACAGGTTGCCCTTGCCGTCTTCCGCCTCGATGTAATAGCGCGCGTCGCCCGCGCCGGCCGGCAGTTCGGCGGTGAAGTAACGGGCGGTGACGGCCGCGCCAGTTTGCGAGGGATAGGGGCCATGGTCGGTCATTTTGATGCGGGTTTCGGCAGAAGCCGCGCGCAGCACCAGGGTCACCCGGCTCAAACCGCTGATGTCGTGCGCGAAGGTATGGACCGTGCCCTCGCGCGGCGCGTCGAGCAAACAGCCCTGACCCCAGCGCTTGCCGCCCGGATTTTCCGGCGTGATCCAGGGCGCGAAGATGGTCGGGCCGGTGCGGTCGTTGCCGGACGCCAACAGAGCGTCCACTTCGCTTTTGACCATCCCGTAGCCGGCGTTGGCGGCGTTGGTGACCTGCTGGTCCCAAACGTGCTGGCCGGTCCAGTACCAGTAGCAACTGGTCTCGGCGGTCAGCAACAAGCGGTTGAGATCGTCCAGCCACGCGCTGCCGGGAAGCGCGTCTTCCAGCGAGTGCGCGACGTTTTGAAAGGCGGTCAGCACCGCCCAGGAATTCAAATCGGGCGAGTAGGGCTGGTCGTAGCGGCTGAACCACTTCATGAACTGCGGGTCGCCGTTGTCGGCCCCGCTCCAGGAGCCCGGCTCGATGTGGGCGGCGCGCGCCGGATCGGGCGGAAAGCGGTCCAAATAGTCGTGGATCGTGGTCAGCTCGAAGCGCGGATCGCCTTGCAGCCACTGCACCAGCTGCCCGGTGTTGTGGTTGTAATAGCTGTCCGCGCCGCCGCCGTGGTTGTCGCCGTCGGAATGCAGCAGCATGAACGGCGGGTGTTTGGGATCGAACGCGCCGGTCGCGACGATCTGGTTGTAGACCTGCCCCAGCACGTCGGGATACTGTAGCGCCCCGAAACCGCCGCGCGCGTCCTCGTTGCCGATGTAGCGCTCGGCCGGCACCGCGATGATCTGGTGAATTTTGCCGTCCGGGTCTTCGTACCGGACGTATTCCGGCCTGAGCAGGCCGGGCGAAATCTTCGAGCCGGCCCAGATGTTGCGCAGTTGCAGCCAGTCGTCGACCGGCGGGTTGACCTGCTCGGCCAGGTTGGGCGGCAACATGCCTTCGTTGGGGCCGGCGTAGGGGTAATCGCGGCACGCGCGAAAACGGTGGATCGAATCGTAGATCACCGCCCTGATGCCGGCCCGATTGAGCGCCGGGATCATACGGACGTGGAAGGCGGTTTCGGGCGGGAACAGGACGCTGGAGGCGTCGATGCCGAACGCGGCGCGGATGATGCCGCGATGCCAGTCGATTTGTTTGACGATGTCGCGCTCCGGGATCAAGGCCATCAGCGGGTGGAAGAAACCGAAGGCGCTGAAATCGACGCGCGGGTGGCCGAGGGCGGTTTTTTCTTGGGCGACGGCGCGCAATTCGTGATTCCAGCCGCCGAAGCGACCCCCGCACAAACCCTCGGCGGCGCAGCGGTCGAGCTGTTCGATCAGCGAGCCGCTCCAACTGGTCGAGAGGCCGGCGTGAGGCAAGCCGCCGTTGAGGTATTGGCGGACGGCGGTCGGGATGAAATGGGTGTACGGCCCGCCGCGCGCCCCAAAAATCGAATCCTTTTCGCCGTCCCAGTAACGGCGGTCGGTGGCGTTGTAGTAGGGCTGGTGCATGTGCTTGTGGATGCCGAAATACAGCTTGGCCGCTCCTGGGTCCGCCGCGCTGGACATTTGGATCGCCGGCTTTGGCTTGATGGCCGGCGCGAGCCGCAAGGAGCGAAACTCCTTGATCCAATCGCCGCCGCCGGCTTGATGGATGTCGGCCTTGCGGCAGCCTTCGACCTGAACCTTGATCTCGCCGCAGCCGGACAGGCCGGCGGGAACCCGGACGGTATAGGTGCGCTCGCCGCCGGGGCCGTCGCTGACGGTCATGGCGTCGCTTTTGAGCAGATGCTGGCCCGCCGGCGCGTGCAGGATCACCTGGGGAAACGGCACGACGCCATCGGCGGTAAAGGCGATGGCGAAGGCGGGATTCCGGTCGGAATCGTCGCATTGCAGCGCGTCGGGCAACACAACTTCCAGGATGCGGTTGAATGGGTCGGTCATCGAGCAGCCTCTCATCGTTCGCTAGCGCTCTCGGCCCCGATCGTCGGGCGAGGTTTTGATTCGAATTGCTTTCAGTTTAACCGGACTGAAGCGAATTGCGCTTCATCGCGCCCGGCCCGTTTGAACGCGAAAGTCGCTTCGCCTAAACTTCATGGCGACCCTATAAAAATAACTGATTGATTATTAAAATTTTGTAAATCTCTCAAGCGGGGCGGCAATGTCGAAAATCATGAAGTTCACCAAGATCGTGGCGACGCTGGGACCGAATTCCCGGAATCCGGACGTGATCGAGGGCTTGCTGCGGGAAGGGGCCGATGTCATCCGGCTCAACTTTTCGCACGGCTCGCACGAAGATCATGCCTTGTCGGTCAGATTGGTCCGGGAAGCGGCTCAGAAACTGAACCGCTATATCGCCATTTTTCAGGATTTGCAGGGGCCTAAAATCCGGCTCGGCCAACTGGAAGGCGAGTTTTTGGAGGTGGCGACCGGGGATACCTTGGTGCTGACCACCGAGGATGTGGTGGGCGGTTTCCATGACGGCGTTCACCGCGTCGCCATCGACCACCGCAGCTTGCACGAAGAAGTCAAAACCGGCGACCGCATCTTGATCGACGACGGCCTGTTCGAGCTCGCGGTCGAGCGGATCGAGGGCCGCGACATTTTGACGCGCGTCGTCAACGGCGGCCGGCTGAAACCGCGCAAGGGCGTCAATCTGCCCAACATCAAGCTCAAGATTTCGGCGATCACCGACAAAGACCGCGCCGATTTGCAGTTCGCCTACGACCACGGCCTGGATTACGTGGCGCTGTCGTTCGTGCGCGACGATAAAGACGTCAAGGAATTGATCGACTTCATGCTGACCCACCACGGCCGCAAAATCCCGATCATCGCCAAAATCGAGAAGCCGGAAGCGTTCCAGCACATCGACGGGATCATCCACGTCGCCGACGCGATCATGGTGGCGCGCGGCGATCTGGGGGTGGAGACCTCGCCCCAGGAAGTGCCGCTGATGCAAAAAACCATCATCCGCTTCTGCAACATCGCCGGCAAACCGGTGATCACGGCCACGCAGATGCTGGAATCGATGATCGGCAATCCCCGGCCCACCCGCGCCGAAGCCAACGACGTGGCCAACGCGATCCTGGACGGCACCGACGCGGTGATGCTCTCGGGCGAAACCGCCGTCGGCCAGTATCCGGTGGCGGCGGTGCGGATGATGAAAAACATCGCCTTGCGCGTCGAGGCCAGCGACATCTTTAAGGGCCTGATGCACAAGAGCGTGCTGACCCAGGAAGAGTTGATGGCGAAAATCGGGCTGAAAATCGAGGAAGCCGTCCATTTCGCGACCGTGGATTTGGCCGAAAAGGTCCGGGCCAGCTATCTGATCAGCTTTACCAACAGCGGGTCCAGCGTGCTCGGCATGGCCAAATTCCGGCCGGTGGCCCCGCTGATCGCGTTTAGTCCGAGACTGGGCACGCTGCGCAAGCTGGCGTTGATTTGGGGGGTGACGCCGTTGCAATTGGGTTCCACCATCACCTCGGTGGACGATTTGTTGAGCGCCGCAACCGAGTTCCTGCTGAACAAAGGCATGGTGCGCGAGGGCGAAATCGTGGTGTTCAGCGCCGGCGTGCCGGTCGGGGTCTCCGGCGGCACCAACATGATCAAGGTGGAGCGGGTGAAACGGGAGGATTGAGCTTCGGCGCGGACTGGAGGCCTAGCAAATTCTCGGCAACTGCTCCCCGCTCAGCCAATCGACCAAGCGCCGGCCGCCGAAGGCCGTTTCCAGTTCGACGAAGGCGTGAGCGTCGGCCACCACCTCGCCGATGATCGCCGCCTCTCTCCCCAGCGGATGGGCGCGCAGGGTCGCGAGCAGCGTTTCCGCCGATTCGGCGGGGCAGATCGCCACGAGTTTGCCCTCGTTGGCCACGTAGAGCGGGTCCAGTCCCAGCAGTTCGCACAAGGCGCGCACCGGCTCGCGCACCGGGATGGCTGCCTCGCGCAGCCGCATCCCGACTCCGGCCTGCTGGGCGATTTCGTTCAGGGCGCTGGCCAGGCCGCCGCGCGTGGGGTCGCGCAGGCAGTGAATGCCGGGAACCGCCGCGACCATCGCCGCGACCAGGTCGTGCAGGGCGGCCGTGTCGGACTGAATCGGGGCGTCGAAACTCAAGTTTTCCCGCTTGGCCAGCACCGCCATGCCGTGATCGCCCAGCGAGCCGCTGAGCAGAATCGCATCGCCCGGTCGGGCGCGTTGCGCGGAAATGGTCACGCCGTCCGGGATGACGCCGACGCCGGTGGTGGTGATGAACACCCCGTCGCCCTTGCCGCGTTCGACCACCTTGGTGTCGCCGGTGACGACAGGCACGCCGGCGCGTCTCGCGGCCTCGGCCATCGATTCGACGATGCGCTGGAGGTCGGCCAGCGGAAAACCTTCCTCCAGGATGAAGCTCGCGGCGAGGTAGAGCGGCCGCGCCCCGGCCATCGCCACGTCGTTGATGGTGCCGTGGACAGACAGGCAGCCGATGTCGCCGCCGGGAAAGAACAGCGGCGAGACCACGTGGCTGTCGGTGGCCATCACCAGTCGGCCGGCGGGAACGGCGAATTGGGCGCAGTCATCCTGGGCGCGCAGCCAGTCGTTGTCGAACGCGGCCAGAAACAGGTCTTCGATCAAGTGCGCCATCGCCCGCCCGCCGCCGCCGTGACTGATCTCGACGCGGCCATGCGTCAGATCGAGCCGGCGGGCGAAACGGTCGCGGCGGTTCACGAAGCGGCCGCCTGCCGGAACCGGCCGTAGTGATAGTGGGCCGCGCACGCGCCCTCGGCGGAGACCATGCAGGAGCCGAGCGGATGATCGGGCGTGCAGGCGGTGCCGAACACGGTGCAAGCTTGCGGCTGTTTGACGCCGCGCAACACCTCGCCGCAGGCGCAGGCTTTGTGGTCGGCGGCTTGAATTGGGGCGATGTCGAAGCGCCACTCGGCGTCCCAGGCGGCGAAGTCCGGTCGAATCGCCAGAGCGCTATCCGGCAGCCAGCCCAAGCCGCGCCATTCGAAGCTCGGGCGCAGCGTGAAGGCTTCGGCCATCAGCCGCTGAGCTTTCCGGTTGCCTTCCGCGCTGACGGCGCGGGTGTATTCGTTTTCGACCTCGGCCTTGCCCGCATTGATCTGGCGGACCAGCATCGAAATCGCTTGCAGCACGTCCAGCGGCTCGAAACCGGCGATGACCAAGGGCCGGCGATGCTCGGTCGCGACGAAGTGATACGGCTGACTGCCGATGATGGTGCTGACGTGGGCGGGACCGATGCAGCCGTCCAGTTGGACCGGGTCTTGGGTCGCCAAAATCGCTCGCAGCGCGGGCGGGGTGAGAACGTGATTGCAGTAGACGCTGAAATTGTTCAACTTTTCCTCGCGGGCTTGGCGCAAGGCGACGGCGGTTGGCGGGGTGGTGGTCTCGAAGCCGATGGCGAAGAAGACGACGGGATGAGCGGGCTGGGCGCGGGCGATGTCCAGCGCATCGCTGACCGAGTACACCATGCGGATGTCCGCGCCGCGCGCCTTGGCCTTGAGCAGCGTGTCGCCGCGCGCGCCGGGGACGCGAAGCAAATCGCCGTAACTGCACAGGATCACCTGTTCCCGCTCCACCAGTTCGATGGCGGCTTGCAAGCGCCCGCTCGGCAGCACGCACACCGGACAGCCGGGGCCGTGGATCAGGCGGACGTTGGCCGGCAGCAGGTCTTCGATGCCGTAGCGGCAAATGGCGTGGGTGTGGCCGCCGCAGAATTCCATCAGGGCATATCGGCGGTTTGGCTCGACTTCCTGGCGGATGCGGGCAGCGAGCTGGCGGGCCAGTTCGCCGTCGCGGAATTCATCGAGATATTTCATCGCCGATGACCTCGGCCATTTCCGCGAACAGCCGCA
>JAEUPW010000054.1 GCA_016790045.1 Candidatus Competibacteraceae bacterium | reverse complement strand
CGAAATCACCCGCTACGCTTTCGTGCTGCGACCGCTGGCCGAAATCGCCGGCAACCGCCGTCACCCGCTGCTGGGCGTCACCTTCGCCGAACTTTGGGCCGCGTTCGATCAATCGCGCGAGACGTTGAGGCCGGTGATTCTGGCGTCCTGATCCGGGGGGTAGCGCCTTTTAGCTCGATCCTCATGCGCGGTTTACAGCCGGCTCCACTGCGCGCGTCGCTGCTCTCGGATTCGCGGCATCAGCACCGCCACCAGCAGACAGGCGCCCAACAAGACCGCGCCCATCAGGAAACGGATATTGTTGTTGTCGTCGCGCAACGCACGGTTCTCTTGCTGGACGATTTGCAGTTCCCGCTCCAAGGTGACGGCCCGTTCCTGCAAGGCTTTGTTTCGCTCGTCGATCGCGACCGTATCGGCCGCCACCTTGCGATATTGCGCCAGTTGTTGGCGCAAGCGCAAAGCTTCCTCGTAAAGCTGCGGATAGCTGAATTCCTCGCCGCTCGGTTTGCCGACCACGTCATCCATGTGCTGTTTGAGATCGCCGTGCCGGGCCTGCAACTGCGCCAGCTCTTCGCGGACGCCGGCCAACTGCTCCCGGCTGCTTGCGGTATCGGTGATCTGATCGCTGCGAATCCAACCTCTTGCGCCGGACGGCGCGCGAATTTGGCTGTAGCCCTTGGCCGTGTCCACTTTCAGCACTTCGATGGCGGAACCGCTCCGCACCGAGCCGATGACCTTGTAGCGCTCGGATGCTCCGGCCCGGAGGGGTATTTCCACCATATCGCTCACGTAACCAGTGGTTCGGCTCTGAGTTTGAGGCTGAGGCTGAGGCTGAGGCTGCGCCCGCACTGGAACGGTGGCAACCAGACACGCGGCCAACAAGAGCGGGGCGAGCAAATTTTTCATCGGGAGCGGCGGCGGAACCGGAGAAGCGGGATGATCGATACCCATTTCGCATCATTTTACCTGCTTCCAGAGCCGGTTTATATCGATGAATACCCCGATGGGCATAAGATAATGCGCGCAAATTTTGCGCTAAGCGCATCCCCTTCAATCGGGTGCTCGCGGCAAAAATCCCGCTCGAGCAGCAAAGTGCGACCGAGCGCCGTCATCGCCCGCCGGCAACCCGAGATGATGGCGCACGGAGCGCCCCAAACGACAAATCCGAGCCAATGACCACCACCTCCAGCGACCGCCACGCCAACCTGCCCGAACCCGATCCGGTCGCGGCCGCGCACAGCGCCTGCCTGCTCGACCGGATTCGTTCCGAAATCGCCGCAGCGGGAGGAGCCATTTCCTTTGCCCGCTTCATGGAACTGGCCCTCTACGCGCCGGGCTTGGGCTATTACCGGGCGGGCACCCGCAAATTCGGTCCCGGTGGCGATTTCGTCACCGCGCCGGAATTGTCGCCGCTGTTCTCGCGCTGCCTGGCCCGGCAATGTCGCGAAATCTTGGAGCGGATCGGCGGCGGCGCGATTCTCGAACTGGGCGCCGGCACCGGCGTCATGGCGGCCGATATTCTTCAGGAATTGCGGACCCTGGACGCGTTGCCGGAGCGCTACGCCATCCTGGAACTCAGCGGCGAGCTGCGCGAACGCCAGCGCCAAACCTTGGCCGAACGGACGCCCGATCTGCTGGATCGGGTCGCGTGGCTGGACGCGCTGCCGGAACCGGGCTTGCGCGGCGTCGTGCTCGGCAACGAAGTGCTGGACGCGCTGCCGGTGGAGCGTTTCCGCATCACGCCGAACGGACCGCGCCGAATGGAAGTGGTCTGGAGCGGGATCGATCCCGCGACAGGCCCGCAACCCAATCTGGATTGGGCCGAAGGCGCGGATGATCCGGCGCTGGCGGCGACCGTCGCCCGGATCGAGGCGGAACTCGGCTGGCGCCTGCCGGAGGGTTACACCTCGGAATACGTCCCCCAGCTAGCGGATTGGGTGCGCGCCGTCGCCGAGCCGCTGGCGGTCGGCGCGCTGCTATTCGTGGACTACGGCTATTCGCGCCGGGAGTACTACCACCCCGAACGCGCCGACGGCACCCTGCTCTGCCACTATCGCCACCGCGTGCACGCCGATCCGCTGATTTTGCCGGGCTTGCAGGATATCACCGCCAGCGTCGATTTTACCGCCGTGGCCGATGCCGCTCGCGCCGCCGGACTGGAGATGGCCGGCTACACCAGCCAGAATTATTTCCTGTTCGGTTGCGGGCTCATGGACTTGCTGGCCGAAGTGGACGCCGCCGATACGGTTCGCTATCTGGAGCGGGTCCGTCAGGTGAAACTGCT
>JAEUPW010000072.1 GCA_016790045.1 Candidatus Competibacteraceae bacterium | reverse complement strand
GTGCAGGGCGAGCAGGGCCAGAAACAGGCCGACGCCGGCGGTGATGGCGCGCTTGAGGCTGGCCGGGATGGCGTTGACGAACCATTCCCGCACCTTCAACAAACTGACCAGCACGAACAGCAGGCCGGACAAAAAGACCGCGCCCAGCGCCGTTTCCCACGGTAGGCCCATGCCCTTGACCAGTCCGAAGGTAAACACCGCGTTGATGCCCATGCCGGGCGCTTGGGCGATGGGATAATTGGCCAATAAACCCATCAGCAGCGAACCGATAGCGCCGGCCAAGCAGGTGGCGACGAACACCGCGCCGCGATCCATGCCGGCTTGGCCGAGAATATCGGGATTGACGAACAGGATGGCCGACAGGGTCAGAAAGGTGGTGCAACCGGCCAGGATTTCGGTGCGCGCGGTCGTGCCGCGCGCTTGCAGCGCGAAAAATTGATCCAGCATGATGAAAGTTCGCAAAACGTGATCGGCGATGCGCTCGCAAAACAGGCGAACGGCCCCGGCGCACAACGCGCCTTGCCGGACCACCGGCCGATCGCCGGCGCCCGGTCACGCCGCCCAGTATACGGAACCGCGCCGCGCATGACGCAACTCGCGGCGCGAGAACCGGTCCATAGGAGATCGAACGACAACAAGAGCCCGCCATGCTGATCAAAAAGCCCGCCGACATTCCGCCGTCCGAGATCACCTCGCCCGCGCTGTACGCCCGTCGCCGCGAGTTTCTGAAATCCGCCGCCGCGCTGGGGGCCGCCGCTATCTGGTCGCCGCTCGAACCCCTGCGCGCGGCGGATGATGATCTGAAGCCGACGCCCTACAAGGACATCACCGCGTACAACAATTTCGTCGAACTGGGTCCCGGCAAGACAGCTCCAGCTCAATACGGCGGCAACCTGCGCGCCAAACCCTGGACTGTCGCCGTGGAAGGGCATTGCGAAAAACCGGGCCAGTTCGGGCTGGAAGATTTTCTGAAGCCCCACCAGCCGGAGGAGCGGATTTACCGGTTGCGCTGCGTCGAAACCTGGTCGATGGTGGTGCCGTGGCTGGGCGTGCCGCTCAACCAAATCCTGCCGCGCTTCAAGCCGACCTCGGACGCCAAATACGTCGAGTTCACGACTTTGCTCGATCCGGCCCGGATGCCCGGCCAAAAGACCCGATTATTGGACTGGCCCTACGTCGAGGGTTTGCGGATGGACGAGGCCATGCACCCGCTGACCTTGCTGGCGACCGGGCTGTACGGCAAGGAATTGCCCGATCAAAACGGCGCGCCGCTGCGGCTGGTGGTGCCGTGGAAATACGGCTTCAAAAGCATCAAATCCATCGTCAAAATCCGCTTCGCCGACAAGCAGCCGCGCACCACTTGGAATTTGGAAGCGCCCGATGAATATGGCTTTTACGCCAACGTCAACCCTGCGGTCGATCATCCGCGCTGGAGCCAGAAACGGGAGCGGCGGATCGGAGATTTCTTCAAGCGGGACACCGTGCTTTTTAACGGCTACGGCGATCAAGTTGCCGGTTTATATGCGGGCATGGACTTGCGAAAGCAGTTTTGAAACAGGGTGAGGATGAAACCGGAGGGCGGCCCGCTTCAGCGCGCCGTAAAATAGATATCGCCATACCACGCCGTCGCGCGCTGGCCGCTGTTGTCGGTGTCGGTCATCAAGGCCACGGCGTCGATGGCGTCGATCTCCCGACCGAACAGCCGCCGAAAGTCGGCGCGGACGTCGCGTTTTTCGCTGACCCAGCGCCCGGCGTCCCGAGTTCCCGAGCGCAGCGCCATGACCCGCGCGTTGCCGGTGTAGGCGTTGTTCCAGGTCGCGCCCACCGGCTGGTTGCTGGACCAGACGTAGACCAGCGAGCGGGTTTTCCAGATCGCCGCACCGCCGGACACCACCACGTAAACCCGCGCCGGATAGTCGTCCCCGCTCTTGGCGCGCTCGTCCACTCCATCCAGCACGCGATCCACCCGCCACGACCAATTCAGCCAAGGAGTGCGCGTTAAATCTACCCGGATTTCCCGATAAAGGCCCGAAGCCGCGCCTTGGCTGTCCGCGAATAGCGCGGTCTGGCCGCCGGTCTCATCGAAACGGTAACGGGTTTCGCCCAGGAAAGCTTTGGGTTGCCAATCCTTGAGATCGCCGCCGGAAAAACGGCCGATCATCAGCCGCTCGTCGGCCGCGACCGCCGCAGCGGCGGCGGCCAGCAGCGCCGCCGGCAGGATTTTGCGCATCATTTTGTTTTATGAGAAATTTTTAATAGGGCTTGCCAGGGCGTAGAGGGCGGCTTGATCCGATCCACGCTGGCGACCGGCTACAATGATGAAGCACTCTTGAATGGAAGAAAAGATGCGGGTTTATTTGCTTTCGACGGCGGTTGCGCCCCTGGGCTCCGGTTTGGGGGGCGGGGTGGAACACATGGTGGTCAGCGCCGCCCGCCAGCTTCATGCGCTCGGCTATCCCGTGCAGGTGATCGCGCCGGTCGGCTCCCAGGCCGACGTGCCGGATTTGCGGATATTGCCGGGCCTGCTGGCCCCGACCGCCATGACGCTCGCCTACAACGATCCGCTGCCGGTCGAGGCCGAAGCCTTTCTGAGCGCGGCCGTGCGCGATCTGGCGGCGCGCGCGCGTTCCGATGATGTCATCCTCAACTTTTCCTACGATTGGCTGCCTTTGTTCGCGGGCGAGTTTCTGCCCTGTCCGCTGGCGACTCTGGTCAGCATGGGGTCGGTAAACCGTTCGCTGGATGCGGAGATTCACCGCCTGGCCAGCCGCCAACCGGCGCGGCTGGCGTTTCTGAGCGCGGCGCAAGCGGCCAGTTTCGGTATCGTCGAGCCGGTTCGGCTGATTCCGCCGGGCCTTGACCTGTCGCGCTATCCTTATAACTCCCAACCCGGCCGAACGCTGTGCTGGTTAGGGCGCATCGCCCCGGAAAAGGGTTTGGATGACATATTCGCCTTTTCCGCCCGCACCGGTCAGGTGGTGACCGTGTTTGGCCCCATGCAGGAGCGGTTTTATTGGGAAACCCTGGTTCGGCGGCATCCCGATGTGCCGGTCAGTTACGGCGGATTTCTGCGCTTGCCGGCGCTGGCGGAAACGGTGAGCGAATTTCGCGCCATCTTGATGACGCCGAAGTGTCTGGAAGCCTTCGGAGTGATCGGCATTGAGGCCCTGGCGTGCGGTACGCCGGTGATCGCTTACCGGCGCGGCGGCCTTGGCGAGTATGTGCGGGATGGCGAAACCGGCTGGCTGGTGGAGCCGGACGATATCGAGGGATTGTGCGCGGCGGTCGAGCGCGTGGAAGGTATCGACCGCGCCCGCTGCCGGCGGTGGGTGGAGGAACGCTACACGTTGCGCCATTACGGCGCGGCGCTGGCGGATTGGTTCGGCGCGTTGGCGGCGCGCGCGCCGACCTCGACGGATGCGATCCCATGAGCGACTTCGGGCAACAGAGGTGGAAAATTCATATCCGCAAGGACAATCTCAAGTTTTCGGCAGCGCACATGACCGTGTTTCCCGACGGCAGCAAGGAGGGGTTGCATGGGCATAACTATCAGGTCGAACTGGAGGTGGAACTGGCCGGCGAACCGGCGCTGGCGCGGATGTTGAGCTATCAATCTTTCAAGCGGGCGCTGCACTCGGTTTGCAAAGCGTGGGACGAAAAAGTGCTGGTGGCCGGCACCAATCCCTGGCTGGAGTTTTTGAGCGGCGGGGAGGACGAGTGCGCGTTTCGTTTGTGCGGCAAACGTTATGTGTTGCCGGCGGAGGAAGTGGCGGTGCTGGAGGTGGACAACATCACCGCCGAGAATTTAGCGCGGGTATTTTTCGATCGGTTTTGGGAAAAACTGACACGGGATCAATCGATTCCATGGCGCGAACGGATCGCCGCCGCCAGCCTGCGCATCGAGGAATCGCGCGGCCAGGGCGCGACTTATTCCGTCTGTTTCAGTCGCTGAACGCGCGCAATCGAACCGGCGGGCACGATTCGCCCTGCCAGTAACGCACGGCTCGGTAGCCTCGCGCGCGGATCGCGTCGGCTCAAGTGCCGGCCGTCATCAGGCCCCGGTCAAAGCTCGGTCGACTTTGCCCGCCCAGATCAGCGCCTCATCCTGGGTCAGCAACAGAATTTGCAAATTGTTGCGATAATCCTGCCAGGATTTTTCGACGCATTCGTTCACGGCGTCGGCGTAGCTCGCCACCGCTTTTTCGGGCGGGTCGGTCAGGCGCGCGTCTTTGACGTACTCCGCGCCGTGGCGCAGCCAGAGCAGATAGGTGTCCAGGCTTTTGCGCACCGCGCTGATCGCGCTGATGCCCAAAAGTCCGCCGACGCGCATCGCGCCCTGCCACGCCATCAGGTTAGCGGCGTGCTGGCGTTCGAGCATGACATTGGTTTTCATTTTGTGATCTCCACCCCGATTGATTATTGCATCGCACCATACTTTTAGACCGCGGTCAAGCGGGATGTTTCCGTCAGAAACGAGGGGTGAAATTCGCCTTCATTATTCGTTCGGACGGGCGCGCAACAGATCGATGAAAGTGTCGCTGACCGTGTGATCTCGGGTGTCGGCGGCATAGTCGATCAGCTTGCGCTCTAGCGCTTTGGCGTCGTTCAAGGGTAGCAGTCGGGCCAGTTGCAGGTAGACGCCCCGGAACCGGGCATCGCCCAAGTGTTTTTCCGGTTTGTCGTTGTCGGGTCCGAGAAAAGCGTAGACGATGAAGAAATCCGTGATCTTGTCGTGCCGGAAATGCCAGTCGTCGCGTGATTTTCCGCCTTCGACCAGCGGGCGGTTGACGGTCATCTTGTGGCGTTCCAGGCACTGCAATTCCTCGGTGAATTCGCCTGCGGGCAAGGTGTCTTGGTCTTTGAGGCGCATTTGATAAACCGCCTCGGCGAATTTGCGCAGCGGAAAGTCGTGAAGCTGTTTTTCCCTTTAGCCCATCTGGTCGGATAACCCGGCAAGCTCCCTAAGCGGCCAAACCGTTACCTTGTCATCCACCGGATAAGCGTGTTGCCCAGGATAAACGACCCACAGGTGATCCAGGTTCAGACTGTCTACAGCCGCGTGCTGCGATCTGCCAACCTTCGGCGCTTCGCTGAATTTGATTTCGACGCCGTAACGGCGGCCGTGATGGATGAAAAAAAGATCGATTTCTGCGCCGCCGTGGGTGGCCCAGAAATAGGCTTCAGTCGGCGCGACGATTCGCAAGATTTGCTCTAGCACGAAGCCTTCCCAGGACGCGCCCAAACGAGGATACCCCGTCAGGCCGTGCCAATCCGGCAAACCGAGCAAACCGTGCAATAGCCCTGAATCGCGCAGATAAATTTTTGGCGCTTTAACCTGCCGTTTGCCGATGTTCTCGTGCCAGGGTTGCAGTTGCCGGACCACGAAAGTGCCGGTGAGGATATCCAAATAAGTTCGCACTGTTTTGTCCGACAAGCCCATCGAGCGGGCCAGTTCCGACGCATTCCAGACCTGCCCGTGGTAATGCGCCAGCATCGTCCAGAAGCGGCGCAGGGCGGCGGGGGGAATCGTGATGCCCAGTTGCGGAATGTCGCGTTCCAGAAAAGTCCGCATGAACCCCTCGCGCCACGCCAGGCTGTCCGCTTCAGAATCGGCGAGATAAGAGCGAGGAAAACCGCCTCGCAGCCAAAGCGATTGCCAGTTGTTGGCGCCGATCTCGCGCAAGTCGAAGCCGGCGAGTTCGACGAACTCGACGCGACCCGCCAAGCTTTCCGACACGCTTTTCACCAGAATCGGCGAGGCACTGCCCAAGACGAGAAAACGCGCCCGCGTTTGCGGGCGGTCAACCAGCACGCGCAACACGTTGAACAGCGCTGGCATCGACTGGATTTCATCCAGGATCACCAGCCCTTCCAAGGAACCCAATGCCAGTTCGGGGTTTTGCAAGCGCCGTTGATCGGGCTGCGATTCCAGATCGAAATAGCTGGCTTGTCGGGTCTCGCCGAACAGCCACGCCAAGGTGGTCTTGCCGCATTGCCGGGGGCCGAGCAGGGCGACGACCGGGGAACGCCGCGCGGCGGTTGTCAGTTGCGCCAGATAGGAAGGTCTGTCGAGCATGGACGCGATTTTACCTTGAAAATTCGGATATCAACTCCGAATTTTCAAGGACATTAATTAAGCGTCTTAAAATTAAACGACT
The DNA here is from genome assembly GCA_016790045.1 of Candidatus Competibacteraceae bacterium. Taxonomy (GTDB): domain Bacteria; phylum Pseudomonadota; class Gammaproteobacteria; order Competibacterales; family Competibacteraceae; genus Competibacter_A. The sequence goes on along the minus strand of JAEUPW010000072.1, from coordinate 13,386 downwards.
TGAGCGCGAGCGCGACCTTAAACCGCCACCGGCGCTTTGATGGCCGGATGCGATTGATAGCCGGCGATCTCGAAATCCTCGTACCGATAATCGGCCAAAGACTCCGCGCGCCGATGAAGGAGCAGGCGCGGCAGCGGACAGGGCATCCGGCTCAGTTGCAGGCGGGCTTGATCCAGATGGTTCAGGTACAGATGGCAATCGCCGCCGGTCCAGATAAATTCACCGACCTCAAGATCGGCTTGCTGGGCGACGAGGTGAGTCAACAGCGCGTAGCTGGCGATGTTAAACGGCACGCCGAGAAACAGATCGGCGCTGCGCTGGTACAACTGACACGACAATTCTCCGCCGGCGACGTAGAACTGAAACAGCAGGTGGCAGGGCAGCAACCGCATTTGCTCCAATTCGCCCACGTTCCAGGCCGACACCACGATCCGCCGCGAATCGGGATCGCGCCGCAGCAGCTCCACGGCGTTGGCGAGCTGGTCGATGTGGCGGCCGTCCTTGCTTTCCCAGTCGCGCCATTGCTTGCCGTAGATCGGTCCCAGATCGCCGTTTTCATCGGCCCACTCGTCCCAGATCGTCACCCCGTGCTCGTGCAGGTAGCGCAGATGGGTATCGCCGCGCAGGAACCACAACAGCTCGTGCACGATCGAGCGCAAATGCAACTTTTTGGTGGTGACCAGCGGAAAGCCTTGGCGCAAGTCGAAGCGCATTTGCGCGGCGAAAACGCTTAACGTGCCCACGCCGGTCCGGTCTTGTTTGCGGACGCCGCGCTCCAGCACCTGCCGCAGCAGGTCGAGATAGGCTTTCATCTCGGCGAGGAGCCCCGACGGCCAACAGGCGCCGCCGACAAAACGCCGGTGGCGGAGGCGTTCCCCGCGATCATGGGATGGGTTTGCCCGGCAGGTCGACGATGAACGAAGAGCCTTGGCCCACCTCGCTTTCCACCCAAATGCTGCCCCCGTGGTGCTCGACGATTTTCTGGCTGATCGGCAAGCCCAAGCCGGTGCCCTTGGGTTTGCCGGCGTGCGCGTCGGTGACTTGGTGGAACTTCTCGAAGATGAGCTGATGCTGGTCGGCGGCGATGCCCGGCCCGTTGTCGATCACCACCACCCGCCAGCGGCTCGCCAGCGGGTGCAGCCGGATGGTGATCTCGCCGTCTTGATCGGGGCAAAACTTCACGGCGTTCGACAGCAGGTTGATGATGACCTGAATCAGCCGGTCGCGGTCGCCGGCGATGATCACCGGCTGATCGCCCAACTCCGCGTTCAAAGTGACCGACTTGTCGCGGAATAGCTGGCTGGTGGAATTGATGGCGTCCTCGATCAGCGCCCGCAAGTCGATGTCCTCGATGCGCCAGTCGATCCGGCCGGAATCGATCTTGGCCATGTCCAGCACCTGATTGATCAGCCGGGTCAGCCGCTCGCTCTCTTTGACGATGATCCCCAGAAACTGGCTGCGCTGCTCGATGGCAACCTCGGGATTGGAAAGCAAAATTTCCGAAAACGCCCTGATCGACGTCAGCGGCGTGCGCAATTCGTGGGTGACGGTCGAGATGAACTCGTCTTTCAGTTGATCCAGCTTTTGCAGTTGGTTGTTGGCCTCGCGCAATTCGGCGGAGGCCGCTTCCAGCTCGCGCGATTTCTGCTCCAGCCGGCGGCTGTACTCGATCACTTGGGTGCTTTCGTCGAGAATGGTCATCACCTCCTCGATGCTCAGCACCTCGCCCATCACGATCGAGGAAATCATCACCCGCGCCGAGGCCGCGCCGATCGCGCCGGCCAGCAGGCGCTCGGTGTAATGGATCAACCGCGAGTCGGCCTCAAGCGGGTAGCCATCGTGCTCGCGGGCGTATTGGTCGAAGGCTTCGCTGGCGCGCTGCGGGCCGAGAAAGCGCGCCAGCAGGTCGTAGAGGTCGGTGGTTTCCGCCACGCCCCGCCACAGCAGCGAATCGCCGTCGTGGCGGTCCTGTTCGAGCACGTTGACGAACTGGCTGCCTTGCACCTGTTCGATGGGGTCGGGACGGCTCAGCATCGAGCCGAACACCAGGCCGCCGATGTTGGCTAACATGCTCCAGAACACGGCGTGCATGTAAGGATCGAGGTTGTCGATCCCCAGCAGCGCGTAAGGCTTGAGCAGCTCCAACCCATAGGGGCCTTGCGCGATAAAACTGGCATCCATCCAGCCGGAGCGGGCCATGGCCGGCAGCAGCAGCGTATAGGCCCACACCGCGAAACCGCCGCTCAAGCCGATCAGCGCCCCGCGCCGGTTGGCCCGCTTCCAGAACAGGCCGATCAGGATCGGCGGAGCGAACTGGGCGGCGGCGGCGAAGGACACCAGACCGCTGGTCACCAGGGCGTAGGATTCGCCGATGAAACGGAAATACAGATAACCCAGCAGAATCAGCACCGCGATGCCGACGCGACGGATGATGAGCAACAGCCCCGAAAGGTCGGTGCGGCTCGCCAGCCACGGCGGGTTGGCGCGCAGCAGCAGCGGCATGACCAGATCGTTGCAGACCATGGTGGACAGGGTGACGGTCTCGAACAGGATCATGCTGGTGGCCGCCGACAAACCGCCCAGAAACGCCAGCAACGCCAAATCCGGCTTGTGTTCGGCCATCGGCAGCGCCAGCACGAACATGTCGGCGTCGACCCCGCCGTTGGGGAAGGTCAGCCGCCCGCCCAGGGCGATGGGCAGCACGAACAGATTGATCAGGAACAAGTAAAGCGGAAACAGCCAGATCGCTTTGCGGATATGCGATTCGTTGACGTTTTCCACCACCAGCACCTGAAACTGCCGGGGCAGGAAAATGAAGGCCATCATCGACAGAAAGGTCAGCGACAGCCAGCCGCCGTACCCGCCCGGCACCACCTCAAAGCGCATCAGCGCCGCCAGTTCGGGCTTCTCGGCCGCTTGCCGGAACAGATCGCTCGGCCCGCCGAACGCGCCGAACGTGACGATAACGCCCACCGCCACGAACGCCACCAATTTGAACAGCGATTCGAAAGCCACCGCCGCCACCATCCCTTCGTGGCGTTCGGTGTTGTCGATGTGGCGGGTGCCGAACAGGATGGCGAACACGATCAGCACCAGCGCCACGTAAAAGGTGGTGTCGGTCCAAAATGGGGCCTGGGTCGAGACGGCCGCCATCGCCACGTCCGGATATTGCCGCAGCAAGCTAAAACTGGTGGCGATGGCTTTTAGCTGGATGGAAATGTAAGGCAGGATGCCCAATACCACGATGACCGTGACCAGGCCGGCCAACAAGCCGCTCTTGCCGTAGCGCGAGGCGACAAAGTCGGCGATGGAGGTGATCCGGTGGATTTTGGTGATGCGCACGATCCGCCGCAGCACGAACCAGAACAGCATCGCCATCAGGGTCGGGCCGAGATAGATCGGCAGAAAATCCACGCCGCTGGTCGCCGCCAGACCGACGCTGCCGTAGAAGGTCCAGGCGGTGCAGTAGATCGCCAGAGACAGGGTGTAGATGTAGGGATTGGCGATGATCGAGCGGCCGATGTCGGCGCGGTGATCGCCGTAATAGGCGATCCCGAACAAAACCCCCATGTACGCCAGCGCGCTGGCGATGATGATGCCGTCGCCCAACATCAGCTCCCGCGCTCCGGGTCGGCGTCACTCGCGGCGGAGCGTTCGAGGGCGGCGGGTCGCGGCCGCGCCGGAACGTTCGAGGGCGGCGAGGGCCGTTGGTCGGTCTCGTGGACTTCCGAATGTTCGACCACGGCGATCAGCAGCACGATGATCGCGAACCAGAACAGATAAAGGTAGAAATATAACAGGGGAATGCCGAGCGGCATCCAGGCGGTGTCAAACAGGTCCAGAAACGGGTAATTCAGCGCCATCACGCTGACGATGAACGCGATAACGATATATTCCTTGGATTGTTGGCGCATGGCTCAAGTGGAGGCGCGAGGGCGGCGCGGGAGCCGCGATAGGATCGGAACCGAAAATTAAAAGTTAGCTTGAGTCTTGCGGATTGCAACCATTTGGTCCGACGCTTCCAGGGCTTGACCCAGAGTTTTGATGCCCTGCGCTTCCAGCAAGTCCAGCAGTTTGAGAAAGACCCGCGCGGTGACCAGGGAATCGCCCAGGGCGTTGTGGCGGTCGTGCACGTCCACCCCCAAGCGGTCGGCGATGGCGTCCAGGTTGTGATCGTCGGTGTAATCGTGCAAATAGCCGGACAACAGCAGGGTGTCGAGCACGGGATTGCTGAAGCGGGGACCGCCTTTCTGTTCCCGGATCTTGAGGAACTTCATGTCGAACGCCGCGTTGTGGGCGACCAACACGGTTTGATCGCCGCCGACGAAAGCGTGGAATTGCGGCAAAACCACGTTGCCGCCGGGCTTGTCCTTGACCATGTCGTCGGTGATGCCGTGAAAGCGGATGGTCGCCTTGGGGATGGTCTTGCCGGGGTTGACCAACTGATCGAACTGTTCGCCTTCCAGCAAGCGGCGGTTGACGATCCGCACTCCGGCGATCTGGATGATCTCGTCGCCCTTGGAGGGGGCCAGGCCGGTGGTTTCGGTGTCGAACACCACATAGGTGAGCGCCGAGAGCGGATAATTGACGAGATCGCCCCATTCGGCGCGGTCGTCGGCCCCCAGCGAGAAATCGTAGAACTCCGGGCGTTCCGGCAAGGCGGCGGCCGGCTCCTTCCACTGGTTGTCCGAGGCCGGCAGCGGCAGGCGCAGCAGGGCGCGGCCGGGGCGGCGGTGAGTCTGGCTCCACAGTTCGCTGTTGTGGCGGCCCAGCACTTCGCCCACGGTGTTGGCCCCGACCAGATCCTGAACGTGCTCCTCCAGCCAGCTTTCCAGCGCGTCGGCCGGCACCGGCTGGCCCGACCACATGATGTCCAGATAGACCCGGCGGTTGCCCAGCAAGCATTCGATTTCAAAATCCTGGCCGATCCGGTCCCCGTGCAGGCGCGCGATCAGGAATTCCAGCAGCAGCGTGATCGAGTGGTTGTCGACGTGCAGCCACAGCGGCGCGCCCGTCATCCTGACGCTCGGGCCGTCGCGCCGCTCCAGGTGCCGGACCACGCTGCCGATGAGATCGGGGGAATAAACGTTGTTCATCGGCCAGCGGTTGGCGTAGAGCGTGCGCAGGTCGAGGGTCAGTTCCTGCAAGCGCTGGCTCAAGCGCTCGCTTTCCTCGACGATGACGCGCTGGAAAGCCTGGCGCTGCTCCAGGTCCATGTCGCCGAACTGCAAGACGGTTTCGGCCGCCGCGCGCAGGCTGGCCAACGGCCCGCGCAAGTCCTCGGTGCGGGTCTTGATCGCGGAACGCTCCACCTGCTGGGTGACGTCGCGGAAGGTGACCACGAACGCCGCGCCCCGGTCGCTCGCGCCCGGCAGCAGGCTGATCCGGCAATGGAACATGGCCTGATCGTCGACGGTGGCGCAGACGAACTCGGCGTCGCCGTGGACGGCGCCGTCTCCGGCGTGCTGCCGGCGGTACTGGAGCAGTTGCAGCGTGCTTTCGATGGGCGCGCGGGTCCAGAGTTCGTAAAGCGAGCGGCCCAGGCCCAGCATCGTGCGGTCGGGCAACAGTTTCGCCGCCGCCGGGTTGTAGAGCAGGATGCGGGCGGCGCTATCGCAGACCAGAACGCCCTCGGACAACTCGCGTAAAACGGTTTCTAGCTGGGCCTTTTGCCCTTCGATTTCCTGGGTGGCGGTCGCGGTGGCGGCGGCCACGTCGCGGCGGGCGCTATGCAGGGCTTCGCCCAGTTCCAGCAGCATCGGCGGAAACTCGCCCAGCCAATGCTGTTTGGGCAATTCCAGCACGTAGCCGGGGTTGCTGCGGGTGATGATCCGCGCGCCGCGCGCCAAGCCGCCGAGCGGGATGAAAAAATGCCAGTCCAGCAGCGCCCAGGTAACGGTGGTCGCGCCGACGATAGCGAACGCGGCCAGCACCAGCCACAGCAGCAGCGAGTCGCGCTGTTCGGGGTTCGGCACGCTTTGGTCGGTCTGCCATCCCAACCAGCTCAGGGAGACTGCGGTGAGGACGACCGGAATCAGCCACAACAGCCAAAGCTTCGTCCGGTACTTCATGGGGTCAACTGGCTTCGGCCAGCAGTTCGCGCACCCGCTCCACCACTTCCTGGGTGGCGAACGGTTTGGTGATGTAGTCGTCGGCGCCCAGCGCCAGACCTTTCTCGCGCTCGACCTCTCGCCCCTTGGCGGTCAGCATGATGATCCGCACCGTTTTCCAGTCCGGGTTGGCGCGGATGGCCTGGCAGACTTCGTAACCGTTTTTGCGGGGCATCATCACGTCGAGCAACACCAGATCGGGCGCCTCGGCGGCCATGGCCGTCAAAGCCGCCTCGCCGTCGGAAGCGGTCCGCACCTGAAATCCGGCTTGCTTCATCAAAAATTCCAAGGACAGGACGATGTTGGGTTCATCGTCCACGACCAGTATCTTGTTTGTCATAACACCCCCGGCTGCCCAGCGTTGTCGTCCCAGCGCGTATTATGACGATTTTTTGGCCTCATTTCGCCCGGTCTCGCCGCGCGCCTCGGGCGTTTCAGCGGTTTTCTTGTCGCCGCCTTCCTTGGCGCCGATGTTCGCCTTGGCGACCGCTTCCCAAAACTTTTGCACCATCTCCATCGAGTGCAATTGAACGGGCAACAGCGGCTTGAAGAACTGGTTGAAGGACTCGAAATTGATCGATCCGCGCTTAACGTTGTCGCGGATGGATTGCATCATGTCATCGTGCAAGGGCTGGATGTTCGGCAAACCCAGGAATTCGCGCATTTCCTGGGCGGTGGCCTCTACGCTGACGTTGACTTTCATCGATGGTTTCCTTGTGGGCGAGTGAAGTGGGCCTTGGTAGCCCGAGGTCCGGCTTATAGAGGCCGCGTTCGACTAAGTCAAGCATAGCAGGAAAACCGCTCGAGTCTCGAAACCGGGCGTCGCCCGAGGATCGCCGAGCGAGCGGAGAGCTTGAAACCGGACGCCGCCGCGGACGTCAGGATGTTTCCGCCAGGCGGAGGAATTGGGCCAGGAGGGTCGCCAGTTGCGCCTGGTCGAAGGGCTTGCTCATATAAGCGTCCATGCCGACCTCCAGGCACTGCTCGCGAAAGCCTTTGACGACGTTGGCGGTCAGGGCGATGATCGGCAGGCGAGCGCCGCCGCCGCGCTCGCGTTCGCGGATTTCCGTCGTGGCCGCGAAACCGTCCAGCACGGGCATCTGGCAATCCATCAGCACCAGGTCATAGCGCTGGCGGGCAGTCGCGTCCACCGCTTCGCGGCCGTCGGCGACGATGTCCGCCCGACACCCCAAAAGCTCCAGCATCGCGCGCGCGACTTCCTGATTGACCGGATTATCCTCGGCGACCAGCACGCGGGCATCGAAGCGCGCGGCGGGCAAGACGGGCGAGGTTCGCCGCTCTCCGGCCTCGGCCGGGCGCGCCAGCCCGATCCGAAACCAGAAGGTCGAGCCTTGACCCGGCGTGCTGTCGAGGCCGATTTCGCCGCCCATCAGCGCCACCAGTTGCTTGCAGATCGCCAAGCCCAAACCGGTGCCGCCGTATTGGCGGGTGACGGCATCGTGCGCTTGCGCGAAAGCGTCGAAAACGTGCGGTTGCGCGTCGGCCGCGATGCCGATGCCGGTATCGCTGACCTGAAACAGCAACTGGCCCATCCGCTCCGTCATCGACTCCAGCTCGATCCGGACCGCGATCCGGCCCTGGGCGGTGAACTTGATGGCGTTGCCCAGCAAATTGGTCAGAACCTGCCGCAGTCGGCCGGGATCGCCCCGCCAGCGCGCCGGCAGCGCGGCCGGCGCGATCCGTTCCAGCGCGAGCTGTTGGGCTTGCGCGCGTTCCGCGAACGAGTCGAGCAGCTCCGACAGCAGCCGGTCCAAATCGAAGTCGACCAGCTCCAGCGTCAACTTGCCGGCTTCGATCTTGGAAAAGTCCAGGATGTCGTTGATGATTTCGAGCAGGTTGCGGCCGGAGTGCAGCACCATGTCGGCGAACCGGCGCTGCTGCGGGTCCAGGTCGGTGACCAGCAACAGCTCGGTCATGCCGAGCACGCCATTGAGCGGGGTGCGAATTTCGTGGCTCATGGTGGCCAGGAACTCGCTTTTGGCGCGATTGGCCGCCTCGGCCTCGAATTTGGCGTTCGCCAGCGCCTGTTCCAACTGTTTGTGTTGCTCGATGTCGCGGCTGATGCCGATCAAACCCAAGGTGTGGCCGCTCGGGTCCAAATAGGGCGTTTTGAGCGTTTCGATCACGGTGCGCCGGCCGTCGGCATGATCCAGCCATTCTTCGTCGCGCCGGGGCTGGCCGCTGGTCAGCACCTGGCGGTCGATGGCGCGGAAGGCGAGGGCGGACGACCTCGGAAACAGCTCCAGATCGTTTTTGCCCACGATGGCCCGTTCCTCGCGCTGGAGCGATGCCGCAAAAGCGGCGTTGCAGCCGAGATAAACGCCGTCGGGGTCTTTGTAGGAAATCAGATCGGGGATCGAGTCGATCAGCGAGCGCAACAAGGCATGCTCGCGAGCCAGCCGTTGCTTGGCGTCGAGCAAGGCGCGATGGCTTTCGCCGAGCTGTTGGCCCATCGCGGCCAGAGAGCGGGCGGAATCGTCCAATTCTCGCACCGGAAAGCGCGGCGTGGACACCGCGTAATCGCCGTCGCCGATCCGCTTGAGCATGTCGTTAATTTGGCGCAACGGTTCGGACAGGACGCGGCTCATCCGGTGGGCACGCAGGTAAAGCAAGGCGAAAAAAACGATATAAAACAGTATTAAACCGGCGACTAAGACCATGCCAAGCTCTTTTAGCCGCCGGTTGACTTCGAGGGCTTGAGCGTAAATGTTTTCCGTCGGAACCACGATCAACAGTTTCCAGGCCGTGCCCGGAACCGTTTCCCACGCCGTCAGCTTGTCGCCGGTTTTAAGGGAAATTTCGCCCGCGCCGTTAGCCGTGCCCTGCAAAGCCGTTCCCAGCCGGCTGAAATCGCGCCGTTTGTAGACGTTGAAATCGTCGGGCTTGAAAGTGTCTTTCAAAATCCATTCGGCGTAGTGATGCTGCTTGAGTTCGCTCAAGCCCAGGTCTTGTTCGCCCGCCGGCGGCAGCGCCAGGATCGTGCCTCCCTTGCCGATCAGCACGCCGAAACCTTGCCAGGGAATCTGCAAATCCAGGATGCCTTTCACCAGGGTCGAGACCGTCACGTCCAGCCCCACCACCGCTTCCAGCACCTCGCCGTTGTAGACGGGGGCGATGTTGGAGACCATCCAGCCCTGTCCGGCCGGATCGACGTAAACGTCGGTCCAGACCGCGTCTCGCTTGGGGTTGTGCTTGGCGTCGGCCTCGTAATAAAAGTTGAACGCCGGAATCTCCAGCTTGGGAGAATATTGCTTCAGGACATCGAAATAGGGATAAATCCGGTTGAGGGAGTCGGAGGTGTTGAGATAGATCTGGCCGATCAGCGGGTTGCTTTTTTGAAGGTCGCGCATCAGCGGATCGAGCCGCGCGGTGCGCAGCACCTTGTCGCGCTCTTTCTCGCCCACGGGGACGATGCCGCTGTAAAACACCGCCGAGCCGCCATTGTCGCGCTTGGAGTAATAAACGCCGTCCCGGTCGTAGGCGTAGCGGCCGCTTTCCTCGCCGGGAATTTCGCCAGCGTGCAACGGCGTCGTCAGCGCGCGCTGGACGGCGCTGGCAAACACGCGGGTGTTTTGGGTCACGCTTTCCAGTTGCCGGTGCAACACCGCCGTTTCTCGCCGGGCGATTTGCAGCAAATCGTCGTGGGCGTGCTTGCGCATCGCGCCGATGTTTTCGTCCTTGGCCAAGTTGTTGGCGAGGAGAAAAATGCCGATCAACCCGACTTCGACCAGCAGCAGCGGGATCAGGGCGGTACGAAAGTAGGAATGCCAAATCCAAGCCAGCAGAGGCGTGGGCTCGGGTTCGGTTTTCCTGTTCATCGTGCGGTGTCCTAACCTGTCTGTCGCTTGGGGTTTATGACCCTTTATCGGCCCGTTGCGGAAAAAATTGATGGCGATCTGCACCGGCGCGCCAAAAAATTAACCGAAGCGCGGCTATTCGAGCGAAAGTTGGAGGGTTGCCCTAGCGCCGGCGCGCGCCCGGTAGGCCAACCGGGCGAGTCAGCCAACGCGGCGCCGCATCCGGCCATCGCGTTTGAGATGCACCAGCAGCAGGGATAGCGCGGCCGGCGTCACGCCGGAAATGCGTCCGGCTTGGCCCAAGGTCCGGGGCCGGTGCCGGCTCAGTTTTTCGCTGACCTCGCGCGAGAGGCCGCGCACCTGGGCGTAATCGAAATCCGCCGGCAGCGCCAGCTCCTCGTGTCGGCGCTGGCGTTCGATCTCGTCGCGCTGGCGGTCGATATAGCCGGCGTACTTGGCTTGGATCTCGACTTGTTCGGCGACCTGGGGGTCGGCCTCGCCCGGCCCGACGCCGGGCAAACTCACCAGGCCGGCGTAGCTGACTTCGGGCCGGCGCAGCAGCTCGGATGCCCGGCTCTCGCGCGCCAGCGGGCCTTGCAATACCTGTTGCAGTTCGGCCTCGCCGAATTGGTTCGGCCTGATCCACAGTTCGCGCAGCCGCTGGCTTTCGCGCTCGATGGCCTCGCGCTTGGCCGCAAAAGCCCGCCAGCGCGCGTCGTCCACCACCCCCAGCCGGCGGCCGGTTTCGGTCAGCCGCAGATCGGCGTTATCCTCGCGCAGCAACAGCCGATGTTCGGCCCGGCTGGTGAACATCCGGTAAGGTTCGCTGGCCCCACGGGTGATCAGATCGTCGATCAGCACGCCGAGATACGCTTCGTCGCGGTGCGGCCACCACGGTTCCTCGTCCCGGGCGAAGCGCCCGGCGTTGATGCCGGCCAGCAGACCTTGAGTGGCGGCTTCTTCGTAGCCGGTGGTGCCGTTGATCTGACCGGCGAAGAACAAGCCCCGAACGGCGCGGGTTTGCAGCGAGTATTCCAGGTCGCGCGGGTCGAAGAAATCGTATTCGATGGCGTAGCCCGGCCGGGTGACATGCGCCCGTTCCAGGCCCTTGATCGAACGCACCAGGTCGAATTGCACGTCGAACGGCAGGCTGGTGGAAATGCCGTTCGGATAAAACTCGCGCGTTTGCAAACCTTCCGGCTCCAGAAAAATCTGGTGCGAGGCTTTGTCGGCGAAACGGTGGATTTTGTCCTCGATGGACGGGCAGTAGCGCGGCCCGACCCCCTCGATGACGCCGGCGAACAGCGGCGAGCGATCCAGGCCGCCGCGAATGATCTCGTGGGTGCGCTCGGTGGTGTGGGTGATCCAGCAGGAAACCTGCGGCGGATGCTCGGCGGTCGAGCCGAGATAGGAAAACGCCGGGCGCGGATCGTCGCCGGGCTGCTCGGCCAACCGCGAAAAGTCGATGCTCCGGCCGTCCAGGCGCGGCGGGGTGCCGGTCTTGAGCCGGCCGACGCGCGGCGCCAGCTCCCGCAGCCGCGCGGCGAGCGCGTTGGCGGGCGGATCGCCGGCCCGGCCGCCTTCGTGGTTGTCCATGCCGACGTGAATCCGCCCGGCCAGGAAAGTGCCGGCGGTCAAAATCACCGCTTTGGCCGTCAGCCGCACGCCGCTTTGGGTGGCGACGCCGGCGATGCGGTCGCCCTCGACGATCAAATCGGTCGCGGCCTGCTGGAACACCCGCAAGTTCGGCTGGTTTTCGACGAAGCCGCGCACCGCCGCCTTGTACAGCGCCCGGTCGGCCTGACAGCGGGTCGCTCGCACCGCCGGCCCCTTGCGGCTGTTGAGGATGCGAAACTGGATGCCGGCGCGGTCGGCGGCGCGCGCCATGACCCCTCCGAGCGCGTCGATTTCCTTGACCAAATGGCCTTTGCCGATGCCGCCGATGGCCGGATTGCAGCTCATCGCGCCCACGGTTTCGATGGTGTGGGTCAGCAGCAGGGTGTTCGCGCCCGCGCGCGCGGCGGCCATGCCGGCTTCGGTGCCGGCGTGGCCGCCACCGATGACGATAACATCGAAGATTTCAGGGTAGCGCATGGTGATCGCCGATCTGTGGTGAACCTCGCCGCCATAATAATTGATGGTTCAGCCATCGCTTTAAGCGGCTGATTAAATTAAAGTCAAGGTCAGTCGGAGACCATTATCACACTACCGCCCGATTTCAGAAAGCGGCTGCCAAGAGCGCAAGACATGCACTACAATCGTTTTCGGGTTCCGCTCGGGTTTGCGTGGAGATAACGAGGCCGTGAATACGATTTCCCTTTTCGAGTTACGCCGGGACGCGGCGCATGTTGCGCGGCGTATCCAAGCGGGAGAACGTCTGGTGTTGACCCATCGCGGCAAGCCGGTCGCCCGTCTTGAATCCGTCTCGCGGGAAACGATAGAGCCGGACGATGCATTTTACCAATTGGACGGTTTGGCCGATGCGAATGGATGTTCGCTCAGCAATCAAGAAATCGACCATATTTTGTATGGCCGGTGAAATTTTCGTGGATACCAGCGGCTTTTACGCTCTCCTCGTTAAGCGGGACGAGCAGCACGCCATAGCCAGCCGAATTCTGCACCAAAGCGCCGGACAGCACCGGCGTTTCGTGACAAGCGATTACGTGCTCGATGAAACTTTTACCCTTCTAAAAGCGCGCGGTCACCGGCGCGTGATTGGGGCATTTGCCGATAGCGTTTTCAAGTCGAAAGCGTGCCGCGTTGAATGGATCGATTCGGCGCGATTTTCGGCGACAATCGAATTTTTTCTCAAGCGTCTCGATCAGGAATGGTCCTTTACGGACTGCGTGAGTTTTCGGCTCATGACCGAGTTGCGTTTGCACGAGGCACTGACCAAAGACGCGCATTTTGAAGCTGCCGGTTTCGTCGCGCTGTTGAAAAACTGATCGGCGCGACAGTCGGTTGACCTCATCTCAATCCGGCTGCGGCAGTTGCACGGCGTAATTGGACACCGGCAACGCCACCGTGATCACGCCCTGCTTGGTCAAAAACTGGGTGAAGCGCTTGTAGCTGCCTTCGTCCAGCGCCGCCGGCCGCCGCGCCAGGCGCGGCAGAGTGTCGCGCCAGGCGCGGCGGTTCAGTTCGTCGTCCAAATCCTTGTGTTTGCCGATGAACGCCTTCCAGGCGTCGTCCGGATGGTTGAGCAGATAGAGCGTGGCGTATTCCAGGGCGGTCAGGAATTGCCGGTACCGCGCGTCGTTGAGCTTGTCGCGATTGGCCACCAGCACCAGCTCGTCGTAGGGCGGGATGCCTTCTTCTTCCGGATAGAACGCGCGGCCGGGTTTTTTGGCCAGATCGAGCTGGTTGAGCTCGAAATTGCGAAACGCGCCGATCACCGCGTCCACCTGTTTCGACAGGAGCGCCGGGGACAGGGAGAAATTGACGTTCACCAGCGTCAC
>JAEUPW010000047.1 GCA_016790045.1 Candidatus Competibacteraceae bacterium | reverse complement strand
CTCAAGGTGAAACTGCCGCCCGACGAAGGCAAAGCCCTTGCCCAATTCCAGCATGAAGCGGGTGATCCGTTCCACCAGGGCGGTTTCAAGCTCCCGCTCGTGAGCCTCGTCCCCGACGCTCAGAAAATCGAAAACATAAGGGTCCTTGAGGGTTTCGCGGGCAAGGTCGGATTGCGGGGCCGGCAGACGTTCGGCGAAATTGTCGATCCGGGGTTTTTCGGCCTGCCGCTCGTAAAGTCGGCTGTCGATCTGGTGGGCCAGCACGTTGCGCGACCAGCCGTTTTCGATGGTTTTGCGAACGTACCAAAGGGCTTTGTCTTGCTCCTTTATTTTCTGAATAATCAAATCGTTATGTCCCCAAGGAATTTGTGCCACAAGCTGTGGCACAAATTCGCCCCGGTCAGCATAAAAGGCGTAAAACTGTTTCATCCGGTACAGGTTGCGCCGGGAGAACCCTTTCATTGTCTGAAATTCTCGGCTCAAATCCTTGGCAATCTGTTCGATCATCGCATCCCCCCAACCGCTCGCCTGCTGCCTCTCGGCAATCTGCTTGCCGATGTCCCAATACAGCGCAATAAGCTGGGTGTTGACGGTCACCGCCGCCTTGATCTGCGCGGCCTGAATGCGGTTTTTCAGGTCGGCAATCAAGCTCCGGTATTCGCTCGTCTTGATAATGTCCTGGCTCATGGTGGTCCGTTGTAGAGGGTTTGCGGAATTTTCTCAATGGCGGTTTAGTGACCTGCAAGAGCGAGTATCTGCGCCCGCGTGTCCCGGCCTTGGGCGTCGCGCTTCTCGGCCATGAAGAATAACCCCTTCCCACCGCTTTTCTCGGCGTCGGAATCAAGGAAAGAGTCTAAAACCCAATAGCTTAAGCAAAAGACCTGCGAGCGAGTGCTGCAAGACTCGAAGATTTATTGGACGAGAGCGGTTGTCTCAAGGTTTGAATAGATGCTGCCGGAATAGAATGATTCAGGATGTGTGCAACCATTAGGCAGATACTTGAACGGAATATCCCTGCTCATACATTGCCAAACATGATTAGCCAACGCGACGCAGAGAAGATACGTTATCCGGGTTGCCTTGATCGGAAAGATTGTCGCTGTCACGCAGCTCGGCCATGCGCGCGGTCAACTGCTGGACCGACTCGGCGGCGATGCTGCTCGGGCTGACCTGATTGTTGGCGTGTAGCATGCAAATCAGATCGGCCTCGCCCCGGCTTAAGCCGCACAGCTCCATCACTTCCTCGACGCTCGCGCCCTGCAAGGCCAGTTTGGTGGCGACCTTGAAAAATTTCTGGTCGGCGTCCCGGTTCAACGGCAGGCCCGGCCCGCCGGAAGGACCGCGCAATTGCCCGATCTGCACCTCCAGCTTCACCATCCGCTCGCTCAACGCCGCCAGCGACAGCGCGATGCCCTTCAAATCCTGTTGCAGCCCGCGCGGTTCTTCTTGGCCGGCTTCGGTTTTTGAAGCCGGATAAAGCAGCCGGGCGGCCAAAAAGCCCAGCGCGACCAACAGCGCGTTACCGGCTAGCAAGGCGGCAATCGCAAGACCCTGAAACAGAGCATCGTGCATGGATCGGACCTAGCGTGGAGTGAAGGGCGCCATCAATGGAGTTTAGCCGACGCTTTGCCGGCCGCGTTCGGATGGGCGGCGGCCGTGTTATCCGCCACCGTCGCGGCGGGCGGTGCGGCGGGGGACGCCGCCGCTTCGGTCGGTTCCAAGTCCGCGGTGTAACGGCTGTCGGTGTTGCCCATGATGACCAAAACCACCCGCCGGTTCTGCAAGCGGCCTTGCTCGGTGCGGTTGTCGGCGATGGGCTGGTATTCACCGTAGCCGATCGCCGCCATCCGCTCGGGCCGCACCCCGTTTTTCATCAGCACATTGACCACGTTGGCGGCGCGGGCAGCCGATAATTCCCAGTTCGAGGGATAAACCGGCGTGCTGATCGGCCGGTTGTCGGTGAAGCCCTCGACTTGAAGGCGGTTGGGGACTTCGCGCAGGATTTCCGCCATCAGCGCCAGAGGAGCTATCGCTTCGGGATTGACAATGGCGCTGCCGCTGGCGAACAGGATGCTGTTTTTGATCTCCACTTCCACCCAAAACTCGCTGCTGCGGATGTTGACCAGATCGGTGCGCACCAAATCCGCCAAATGCTGCTGGAGCTTGGCCGCGACCTTGGCCAAATTCGGGTCGCCCTCGGCCCGGCCCTTGGCGACCGCGAAGGTCGGGGTCGGAGCCACGACTTTATGCACCGTCCGCTGGGGGCGCTGGAACGCGGCGGCGGGCAGCGGCCGAAGATCGGGGGCCACGCCGGGGTTCATCGCCGGCGCTCCGACCGACTGCTGGGCCGGCGAGCCGACCATGCCGCCCAGTTGGATCGGCTTCATGCTGTTGGGGTTGGTGGAGCGAAACGCCGCCATCATCGACTCGGACAAGACCCGGAATTTGCCTTCGTTGACCGAGGATACCGAATACATCACCACGAAGAAAGCGAACAGCAGGGTGATGAAGTCGGCGTACGACACCAGCCAGCGCTCGTGGTTTTCGTGGGCCTCGGCGTGCTTTTTGCGGCTCATCGCTCACCTCAATTCTGGGTAAAGCCTTGCAGGCGCGATTCGATGTTGCGGGGATTTTCGCCGTGGGCGATGGCGATGATCCCCTCGATGATCAGCTCGCAAAGCCGGGTCTGTTTCTTGATCGAGCTTTTGATTTTGTTGCCCATCGGCAGGGCGAACACGTTGGCCAGCACCAGGCCGTAAATGGTGGCGACGAAGGCGGCGGCGATGCCCCCGCCCAGCTTGCTGGGATCGGCGAGGTTGCCCATGACGTGGATCAGGCCCAGCACCGCGCCGATGATGCCGATGGTGGGCGCATAGCCGCCCAGCGCCTCGAAAAAGCTCACCGCCTGCAAATCGTTTTCCTCGCGGATCGACATGTCCATTTCCAGAATGTGGCGGATTTCTTCCGGCTCCTTGCCGTCCACCAGCAGTTGCAGCGCTTTGGAGGCGAAGGGGTCCGGCTCCTGCTGGATGTAGTCCTCCAGCCGCAGCAAGCCTTCCTTGCGGGCGATGTTGCTCCACTCGACGATTTTCTCGATGGTGGGCTGCATCTCGACCGCGGGCGGCATGAACGCCCATTTGGCGCGGGCCAGCGCCCGTTTGAACAGGTCCATCGGCACTTGCACCAGCACCGCGCCGAGGGTGCCGCCGACCACGATCAAAAACGCCGGGCCGTTGATGAGCGAGCCGATGTGGCCGCCTTCGATCAGCATGCCGCCGACGATGCCGCCGAAGGCGACGATCAGGCCGGCGAGGGTGAGAATGTCCACGAATGCGCTCCGCTGCGATCGGGCGTTTTAGGCCGCGCCGCCCGCCACCCGCGCCCGCAGCCGGGCGAGCGCCTGACCGTGCAACTGGCTGACGCGGGATTCGCTGACGCCCAACACCGCGCCGATTTCCTTCAAGTGCAATTCTTCGTCGTAGTAAAGCGACAGCACCAGTTTTTCCCGTTCCGGCAGCAGGTCGATGGCCGATCCCAGCGCCCTGATCATCGATTCCCGATTGACGGCGTCGGCGGGATCGCTGTCGGGCGCGGGGACGCGATGGATCTCGCTGTCGTCGTCCGAACCGGCATCGTCGAGCGACAGCATTTTCTGGCCGCGCATGTCCGCCAGCGTTTCGTGATACTCCTCCATCGACAGGCCCAGATGGCCGGCGATGTCCCGGTCCTGGGCCTCGCGCCCGGTCGCGGTTTCCACCGCGCGGATCGCCGCCGTCACCTCGCGCGCCTTGCGGTGCACCGAGCGGGGCGTCCAGTCGCCCTTGCGGGTTTCGTCCAGCATGGCGCCCCGGATGCGCGGCTCGGCGAAAGTGGAGAAATTGGCGCCTTGCGAGGGATCGTAGCGGCGCGCGGCTTCCAAAAGGCCCAGCATGCCGGCCTGGATCAGATCGTCCACCTGCACCGACGCCGGCAGGCGAGCCAGCAGGTGGTAGGCGATGCGCTTGACTTGCGGCGCGTGCCGGGCGATCAGGTCGTCCGCCGTGTCGCCGCCGAGGCTGGCGTACAAGGCCACGCCTCTCATGCGGGACGTTCCCGCAGCCGCGCGGGGTCGATCAGGCGCTCGACGAAAAATTGCAGGTAGCCGCTGGCGCCGCGCGGCCGGGGCCAGCGGCCGATGATCTGGGTGGCGAGCCGGTGAAAGGCTTCGGCCGAGCGGCTGTTGGGAAACGCTTCCAGCACCGCCCGCTGGGCTTGCACCGCCTTGCGCAACTGCGGGTCTTCAGGGATGAAGCCGGAAAAATTCAGGGTCACGTCCAAAAAGCGGTCGGTCACTCGCACCAGCTTGTTGAACAGCTCGCGGCCTTCCTGGGCGTTGCTCACCCGGTTGGCCAGAATCTGGAAATGGTCCACGCCGTAATCCTGGCTGAGCAGTTTGGTCAGGGCGTAGGCGTCGGTGATCGAGGCCGGCTCGTTGCAGACCACCAGCATGACGTCGTTGGAGGCCTGGCTGAACGTGACCACGCTGTCGGAGAGGCCGGCGGCGGTGTCGATCAACAGGATGTCCACCGTGTCGTCCAGCTCGCTGAACGCGCCGACCAGCCCGGCGTTTTCCTCCGGCGTCAGCTCCCCCATGCGCTTGACGCCGGAACTGGCGGGCACGATGCGGATGCCGTTCGGCCCGTTGAGGATGATTTCCTCCAGGGTCCGCTCCTGCCTGATGACGTGCGACAGGTTGTAATGCGGCTGCAAACCCAGCATCACATCGACGTTGGCCAGGCTCAGGTCGGCGTCCAGCAACAGCACTTTCTGTTGCTGCTGGCTCAAAGCCAGCGCCAGATTGACCGAAACGTTGGTCTTGCCCACGCCGCCCTTGCCGCTGGTGATGCAGATCACCCGGACGGGCCGGTGGGAGTGGGGCTGCTGCACGGCGGCGGCCTGTTGGTAGAACGATTCAGCAGCGGACATCGGCGGCCAGCCTCTTGCCGAAGGTCAACGCCAGGGCGTCGTTGACGGGAGCCGAACCGTACAGGCCGGCGAATTCCTCGGCCAACCGGATCAGCGAATCGACCTGCGCCGCCTGGAGATCTTCGGGCACCCGCTGGCCGTTGCAGATGTAGGCCAGCGGCAGGGCTTGTTCGTGCGCGGCCGAGAGCACCGCGCCCAGCCGGGTGGTTTCGTCCACCTTGGTCAGGATCGCCCCGCTGAGCGGCACGCGGGCGAACGCCGCCATCGTTTCCTGCAACACCGCGTGCTGGGCGTTGGCCGCCAGCACCAGGTAGCTGCGGATGCGGGCGGCGTCATCCAGCAGGGCGAACTGCTGGGACAGGCGCAGGTCGCGCTGGCTCATGCCGGCGGTGTCGATCAGGATCAGCGATTTGTCGGCGAACGCCTTGAGGGTGTCTTGCAACTCCTGGGCGGTGCGGACCAGCCGCACCGGCGCGTCCAGGATCATGCCGAAGGTGCAAAGCTGTTCGTAGGCGCCGATCCGGTAGCTGTCGGTGGTGATCAGCGCCACCTGATGCGGGCCGTGGCGCAGGTTGTAGCGCGCCGCCAGCTTGGCGATGGTGGTGGTTTTGCCGACCCCGGTCGGGCCGATCAGCGCGGCGACGCCGCCCCGGCTCAGAATGTCGTCTTGCGTCACCGACAGGCCGCGACCCAGGGTTTCCAGCGCCAGCCGCCAGGCCCGCGCCGGCTCGCGCTCGGCGGCGGCGGCGTCGGCCAGGCGCACGCACAGGCCGGGGTGGCAGCCGAAGTCCAGCAATTGGCTTAACAGATCGGCGCGATGCGGTTGCTGGCGGCCCAGTTCGCCCCAGGCCAGACCCGAAAGCTGCTGCTCCAGCAGGGTGTGCATCACCTGTAACTCGTGGCGCATTTCGACCAGCAACGGGTCTTGCGACCACACCACCCGCGCTTTGTCGGGACGGGGCGGCGCGATCGGGTCGGCGGTGGCTTCGGGGGCGGGCTGAAGGGTCGGAATCGCGCTCGCGGCAGGTTTGGCGGCTTTTTTGGCGGGCGAGACGGGCGTCGCGGCAGCGGCCTCCGGCCGGGTTTCGGGCGAAGCCGCCGCGTCGGTCGGCGCGCGCCGGTCGACCGGTTCGGTCAACCCCGGTAGCTGCATCCCCGCCAGCAGCTTCTCGTCGTAGTCGATCGCCGCGATGATCTCGAAACCGGCTTCGGAGCGCTGGTTGGAGAGAATGACGGCGTCCGGACCCAGTTCCTCTCGGATCTTGCGCATCGCTTCGCGGATGTTGGCGGCGTTCAGTCGTTTGATCTTCATGACGTTTGTTCCTGCGCTTGTCGCGGTTGCCGGCTCCGGGGCGAGCCGCGCCCGGTTCGCTTACTTGCCCACCGTGGCGATCACTTTCAGTTTCTTGTCCTCGGGTATTTCGCTGAAAGCGAGGACGTGGAGGTTCGGTATCCCGTGCCGCGTGAAGCGCGCCAGCATGACGCGGATCACATCCGGAACCAGCAGCACCGCCGGTTGGCCGACCAACTCCTGTTTTTGGGTGGATTCCAGCAGGGCCTTGTGCAATCGCTCGGCCAGTCCCGGTTCCAGGGGAGCCTGCTCGTCCTTACCCATCTGCAAGGTACGGAGCAATATCTGTTCCAATTCGGCGGCCAGGGTGATGACGGCAAGCTCATCGTCCAAGCTATTGATATTTTGAACAATCAGGCGGCCGAGAGCGACCCGGACGGCGGCGGTCAGCACGTCGGGGTCCTGACTCCGGGAGCCGTGTTCCGCCAAAGTTTCGGCGATGGTGCGCATGTCGCGGATCGGCACCTGTTCGGTCAGCAGGTTTTGCAGCACCCGCACCACCACCCGCAGCGCCAGGGTTTTGGGCACCAGATCCTGCACCAGCCGCGGCATCGCCTGCGCCAGCCGGTCCAGCAACTGCTGGGTTTCCTCGTGGCCCAGCAGCTCGTGGGCGTGGCCGAGCAAAATCTGATTGAGGTGCGTGGCGATCACGGTGCTGGCGTCCACCACGGTGTAGCCCAGCGTCTGGGCCTGCTCGCGCAGGCCGGGTTCGATCCACACCGCCGGCAGCTTGAAGGCGGGGTCCTGGGTGGCGATGCCGGGCAGCGGGCTGTTGACCTGGCCGGGGTTGATGGCGAGCTGGCGGTCGGGAAACGCTTCGGACTCGGCGGCGGTCACCCCCAGCAGGGTGATGCGGTAAGCGGTCGGGGCCAGATCGAGATTGTCGCGGATGTGGACCGGCGGGATCAGAAAGCCCAACTCTTGAGACAGCTTCTTGCGCACCCCTTTGATCCGGCCCAGCAACTGGCCGTTCTGGTTGCGGTCCACCAAAGCGATCAGCCGGTAGCCGACTTCCATGCCGATGGTGTCCAGCGGCGGCACGTCGTCCCAACCGACTTCCCGGTTGTCCGCGCTCTCGGCCTCGCTCGGGCCGGCCGGGCCGCCGCCCTCGGCCGGCGCGGGCGCGCTCCGGCGCTTTTGCGAGACCCGCCAGGCCATGTAACCCGCGCCCCCGGCCAGCGTCAGAAACACCAGATTCGGCATGCCCGGAATCAGCCCCAGCATGCCGATGATGCCGGCGGTGACGCCCAAGGTTTGCGGGCTGCCGAAGAGCTGTTGGGTCACTTGCTGGCCGATGTCCTGGGAGCCGGAGGCGCGGGTGACCATGATCGCGGCGGCGGTGGAGAGCAGCAGTCCGGGTATCTGCGCCACCAGCCCGTCGCCGATGGTCAGCAGGGTGTAAAACTCGGCGGCTTCGGCCAGCGGCAGATGGTGTTGCAGCGTGCCGATGGCGATGCCGCCCAGCATGTTGATGAACAAAATCAGAATGCCGGCGATGGCGTCGCCGCGAACGAACTTGCTCGCGCCGTCCATCGAGCCGTAGAAATCGGCTTCCTGAACCACCTCGGAGCGCCGGCGCTTGGCTTCGGCCTGATCGATGATCCCGGCGTTCAAGTCGGCGTCGATGGCCATCTGCTTGCCGGGCATGGCGTCCAGGGTGAAGCGGGCGCTCACTTCGGATACCCGGCCCGCGCCCTTGGTGACCACCACGAAATTGATGATGGTCAGGATCGCGAACACCACTAGGCCGACCGCGAAGTTGCCGCCGACCACGAAATGGCCGAAGGCCTCGATCACCTTGCCGGCGGCGTCGCCGCCGGCGTGGCCGTTGAGCAGCACCACGCGGGTGGAAGCGACGTTCAGCGCCAGCCGCAGCAGGGTGCTGACCAAGAGCACGGTGGGAAACACCGCGAAATCCAGCGGCCGCTCGCTGTAGACGGTCGCCAGCAGAATCACCAGCGACAGGGCGATGTTGAAGGTGAAGAACACGTCCAGCGCGAAGGCCGGCAGCGGCACCACCACCATCATCAGGATGACGATCAGCAGGGCCGGCGCGCCCAGGCCGGAGCGGGCCATGCCGGAGAGGGTGGCGGTCAGGTTCATCGCGGCGATCCCTCATCGTTGCGCCGCCGGCCGAGGGCGGGAGCGGCCGGCCCGGCGGCTCTGGCCGGTTGGCGAGGCGGCGTTAGCGGGGGCAAAATCATGGCGTTCATGGTTATTCGGTGCGCAAATCGGGCGGCACCGGCACCTCGTTCATCACGATCGGATCGCCGGTCAGCTCGCCGTCCCGGCGCAGCCGGTAGACGTAGGCCAGGATGTTGGCGACCGCCTGATACAGGCCGACCGGGATCGGTTTGTCGAGCGCGCCGTTGTAATACAAGGCGCGGGCCAACAGCCGCGATTCGACCCTGGGAATTTTGTGCTGGCCGGCCAGTTCGCGGATGCGCAGCGCCACCCTGTCCAGGCCGAGGGCGACGATCACCGGCGCTTTCATGCTGTCCGGCTGGTATTGCAGCGCCACGGCGTAATGTTCGGGATTGGTGACGATCACGTCGGCGGTCGGCACTTTTTCCATCATCCGCCGCTGGGCGAACTCCTGCTGCAAGCGCCGGATGCGGGCCTTGACCTCGGGCTTGCCGTCCATGTCCTTCATTTCCTCGCGCACTTCCTGCTTGGTCATGCGCAGGTTGCGAAGAAAGCTGATCAACTGGAACGGCACGTCCACCCCGGCGATCAGCAGCATCGGCAGGGTCAGGATCAAAAAGGTCCAACCCAGGGTGTGGGCGGCGTGGGCCAGCGCCGGCATCAGCGGCTCCCGGCCCAGGTGCAACAGCTCGGCTTCGCCCCGCCACAGCAGCAGCACCGCGACGCCGCCGACCACCAGAAATTTGATCAGCGCCTTGAACAGCTCCATCAGCGAATTCCAGGAAAACAGTCGGGCGATGCCTTGGGCGACGTTGAGGTTCTGCCATTTGAGGTGCAGGCTGAAGGTCCAGCCGCCGAGCGCCAGCGGCGCGAGCAAAGCGACGACCAGCATCAAGCCGAGAAACGGGGCCAGCAACACCAGCAGGTCGACGAAAGCGTGGCCGAGGGCGACGGGAAGTTGGCCGGGGTCCGCGATCTTCCTCGGATCGAGCGCCAGCCCGGCGCGCATCTGCGCGGCCAGCCCTTCCAGCAAGGCCGGCCCCAACCCCAGCAAGCCGGCGGCGGCGGCCAGCAGCATCGCCAGCGTGGCCAGCTCGCGGGAGCGGACGATTTGGCCTTTTTCGGCGGCCTCCTGACGGCGTCGGGGGGTCGCCTCTTCGGTTCGTTCCTGGCCGTCTTCGTTCTCGGCCATCAGCCGTCGCCTCCGGCCAGTTGGCCGACCGTCCGAAACGCCTCGTCGAACAAGCCGTTTAGCTGATACAGCAGGGTGGGCAGGTTATAGAGCAGGACCAGCAAGCCGAGGATCAGGGTGATCGGAAAACCGACCGCGAAGATGTTGAGCTGCGGGGCGGCGCGGGTCATCACGCCGAACGCGAGATTCACCACCAGCAGCGAGGCGACGGCCGGCAGCGAGATCAGCACCGCGCCGGCGAAGGTGCGGCTGGCCCACGCGACCAGGGCCCACAGCACGTCGCGGTCGGCGCCGACCGTCGCCACCGGCAGGGTTTTGAAGCTGTCCACCAGCAGTTGAACGACCAGCAGATGCCCGTTCAGGCTCAGGAACACCAAGGTGCCGAGCAAGGAATAAAACTGGCTCAACAGCGGGCTTTGCGAGCCGTTTTGCGGGTCTACCAGATTGGCGAAACTCAAGCCCATTTGCGTGCCGATCATCTGGCCGCCCAGCTCCAGCGCGGCGAACGCCAAGCGCAGCACGAAACCCATGCTCAGCCCGATCAAAATTTGCTGCGCCACGATCAGCAACCCGGCCGGGCTGAACGGTTCGACCGCCGGAACCGGCGGCGCGAACGGCAGGACCGCCCAGGTCAAAGCCAGCGCCAGCATCAGCCGGACCCGGCGCGGCAAGCTTCGCGCGCCGAATACCGGCGCGACGCTGACCAGCGCGGCGACGCGGGTCAGCGGCCAGAGGAAGGCTCCGACCCAGGCGGCGATTTCGGCGCTGGCTATCTGCATCGCGGTCAGCCGATCAGGTTGGGGATGTCTTTGAACAGGGCGCGGGTGAAGTCGATCAGCAGCTCCAGCATCCACGGCCCGGCCAGCACCAGCACCAGCACCAGCACCAGCAGTTTGGGCACGAAGCTCAAGGTCATTTCGTTGATCTGGGTGGCGGCTTGAAACAGGCTGACCAGCACGCCGATCACCAGCACCGACAGCAGCAGCGGAGCCGACACCAGCACGCCCAATTCCAGGGCGCGCTGGCCGAGCGTCATGATCGTTTCCGGGGTCACGGGGCCTCCGGCGTCAAGGCAGGTAAAAGCTGGAGGCCAGCGTGGTCATCAAAAGGCCCCAGCCATCCACCAGCACGAACAGCATCAATTTGAGCGGAAAGGAAATCATCATCGGCGAGAGCATCATCATGCCCATCGCCATCAGCACGCTGGCCACCACCAGATCGATGATCAAAAACGGGATGAACAGCATGAAGCCGATCTGGAAAGCGGTTTTCAGCTCGCTGGTGATGTAAGCCGGGACCAACAGCGAAAACGGCACCCGGTCGGGCGATTCCAGCGCCGGCCGGCCGGACAGTTGCACGAACAGCGCCAGATCGCTTTCGCGGGTCTGCGCCAGCATGAACGCCTGCAACGGCTGCCGGCCTTCCTCGATCGCCTGCTGGAAGCCGATGGTTTCGTCGAGATAAGGCGCGAGCGCCCGGTCGTTGATGCGCTCGAACACCGGCGCCATGATGAAAAAAGTCAGAAACAGCGCCAGGCCGATCAAAATTTGGTTGGACGGCGTTTGCATGGTGCCGAGCGCCTGGCGCAACAGGGCCAGCACGATGATGACGCGGGTGAACGCGGTCATC
This sequence comes from Candidatus Competibacteraceae bacterium, assembly GCA_016790045.1. Classification (GTDB taxonomy): domain Bacteria; phylum Pseudomonadota; class Gammaproteobacteria; order Competibacterales; family Competibacteraceae; genus Competibacter_A. The sequence continues at coordinate 28,829 of JAEUPW010000047.1, read as the reverse complement.
ATCAGCAGCGCCGAGGGCAGCAACGTCAAAGCCGTCATCACCGCCAGGATTTGCAGGCTGAGCGACCAGGTTTCGCCGCCGCCGGCCGCCGGCGCGACGGTCACCGCCGGCAAGCCCGCCGGCGCGGCCCACGCCGCCGTCGAGCCGACCAAGAGCGCGAGCGCCGCGAGCGGCCAGCCGCGCGCCGGGTTCAAAGGCCGAGGTTCACGGTTTGGCGTCATGGGGCGATTCCGAAGGCGGCAGGTCGAGCCGGAACGCGGGCGCGTCGGCGGGAGGCGCGGTTTCCGGCCCGAAAACGTGCAAGGTTTGAATGCGGGTGGCGGTCACGCCCAGCAGCAGGCGGGTGCGGTCCACCTCGATCAGCAGCAAGCGTTCTCGGCCGCTCAGCGGCAGGCCGCCGACCACCCGGATCAGCCCGTCGCGCGGCAGGGCGTAGCGGCGCAACAGCCAGCTCAGGCCGACCGCCAGCGCCAGCACCGCGACCAATCCCAAGGTCAGTTGCGCCAGCATCGCGCCGCCCGGCGCAAAACTGGCGACCGCATCGGTCCGGACCGCTTCGCCGCCGCTCGCCACCGAGCTAAACAGCGCGAGCCACAGCGCGCCCGTCGCCGGTAACCCGTTCATCGCAGACGGCGAATCCGTTCTTCCTGGCTCACGATGTCGGTGATCCGCACGCCGAAGCGGTCGTTGACCACCACCACCTCGCCGCGCGCCACCAGACAGCCGTTGACCAGAATGTCGAGCGGGTCGCCGCCCGGCCGATCCAGCTTCACCACCGAACCCTGGGTCAGCTTGAGCAGCTCGCGAATGCTCATCCGGGTGTGGCCCAGTTCCAGGGACAGGGTGATGGGAATATCCATCACCATATCCAGATTCTGTCCGGTCTTGCCGCCGGATGGGGCCGCCTCGTCGCTGGGCGCGGTCTGGTCGGATTCCAGAGCGGTGGCTTGAGCATTCATGATGGGGTATTCCCTCGAAAGTGGTGGGGCGTTTGCTCGGCGCTCGACGCCTCAAAGCTTGGCCGCGAAGGGCGCGAAATCCTGGGCCGGAGCGGCTTGCGTCAGCCATTCTCCGGCCGCGCTGAGCGGCTGTTCGATCTTGAGCGCGCTCCAGCCTTGGGCGACGCCGTAAGAGCCGCTGTACACGGGCACATTTTCGATTTGCAGCACGGCCGTGGGCGGGATGTTGACCGGGATCACGTCGCCGACGCGCAGCGCCAACAAATCGCTGAGGCTCAATTCGAAACCGGCCAGCGCGCAGCGCACTTCGATCTGGCTGTCCTGGATGCCCTCGCGCAGCCGTTCGCTCGACTGTCTGCTGGGGTTGGGATGCTCCTTGCAGGAGCTGTTGAGCAGCGTTTCCCGGATCGGCTCCAGGATCGAGTACGGCAGAGCCAGGTGCAGCGCGCCCGCGATGGCGTCGCGGCCGATGGTCGCGCTGCTGACGGTCAGCGGTTCGTTGGGGTTGAGCGAGGTGACGAACTGCGGTTTGTTTTCCGAACTGATGTGGCTGCATTTCAGCGCGGCGAAAGGCGACCAGGCTTCTTCCAGCGACCTGAAGCACAGTTGCAACAGCCGCTGGATAAAGCGGTTTTCGGTGGTGGTGAAATCCCTGATGCTGGCCGACGGGTACGAGCGGCCGGAACCGCCGAAAAAGGTATCGACGATCAGGAAGATCAAATCCAGATCGAAAATGAGCAGCGCCGGGCCGCTCAGCGGGCTGATGCCGATGAGATTCACGCTGCAAGGCACGCTGAGCGAGGTGGTCAGATCGGTGTAGCTGCGCTTTTCGATCGCGCCGACATTGACCGTCAGCTCCTGCCGCACCATTTCAAACAAGCCGATGCGCAGGCGGTGGGCAAAGCGCTCGTGGATGGTTTCCAGCACCGGCAACAGGCTGTTGACGGCATAATCCTGGCCGGTCAGATCGTAAGGGATGATGCCGTCCTCAGGCGCGCTGGCCGCGTCGTCGGCGTCGTCGGCGCCGTTGGAGACGGACGCCATGAGCGCGTCGCGCTCGTCCTGGGTCAGCACTTCATCGCTCGACATGACCGGGCCTTATTGCATCACGAACGCGGTGTAATAAATGGCTTCGATGCCGGGCTCGCCGATTTCCTGATTCAAGACGGTTTGCACCTGTTCCAACGCCAGGGCGCGCAGTTTTTCCTTGCCTTCGTTGGAGCTTAGGGTTTCCACTTTTTGGTTGCCGAACAGCAGGATCAGGTTATTGCGGATCTGCGGCATGTTGTTGTTGACGGCGTCGATGACCACCTTGTCCCTGGACATGACCGACAGGCCGATTTGCAGGTAGCGCAAGATTCCCTGATCCTCGAAATTGATGATGAACGGCGGATCGAGCGGCTGGTAGATGGCCAGTTGTCCGGTCGCTGGGGCGGCTTCCGCGCCGTGTCCGCCGCCGGATTTGGCGGATGCTTTGGCGGCCGGCTTGTGTTCGCTGGCGGCTTCGGCGGGTTTGTGCAGCGCGCCGGTGAAGAATAAGGTCCCGCCGACCGCGCCGCCGATCAAGACCAGCGCACCGACCACGATCAACAGGATTTTTTTGAATCCGCCGCCTTTCTTGGCTGGGGTTTTGGCTTCTTCTTTCTGAGCCATGAGGTATTTCCAAAGCGTTAAAAGTGAACTATTGCGGGTTTAGCAATTAGCGCGCCATCGCTCGCCATAGATATTTTTTAATAAAATTCAATAAGATATTGATTGTTTGCGCGACGTGTCGAGAAACTGGCGGGAGCGGGTTCGAGAAGGTTGCCAAAATATCGTCGCCGCAACGCGGCGAATCGTGCGGCTATGCCGCGTCAGAGAGGAATGGGCTTAGCGGGGGGCGCTTGCCGGAAGCGAAGGCCCGATCCAACGGAATTGGGCCGTGCAAAATATATGGCCAACCTCGCCCGGCAAGCGCTACGGCTTCTCGGATCGGCGCTCGTCAATCGGCTATTCGAGCTATTCGGTGGCGGATAGAGTCGTTCCTGGGCGTGACTCGATAAAGCTGTCTGGATGCACTGGTGAGGTTATAGAACTCGCCGGGCCAAAGAGAATTCGGGCTGCTGTGAACTCTCCTTCGGGAGGTAAAAACCTCTCCCCCGCATTGCCGCTGCAGTTGGTGATTTCTCCAACCAAAATGCTGTTGCCGTCACTATAAAGATCAATCCTGACCAAAGAAAATTGAGCGGCTAATTTAGAGGCGACCTCAAGCATTTCCGATAGGTTTTTCGGTTTTTGGAAAGGGGCTTCCGATCTGATTTTCGTGATTGAAAAATCAAGCTCATTCCAATCGGCGTCGAAGACTTTTCTGCGGTGCCGGACGTGTCGATCCAGGTCGACCCAGACGATTTTCGGCACGCCTTGATAGCACAGAAATTTGTAATCCTCGGCGTGCGCGCCGCCAAATATTAGAGGCTCCACAATAATTTTTGGCTTCAGGGACTTGTAGTTTGCTTCCCGTGTCTGCCAGTAATAATTCAACGTAAACCAGCTCTTAAGGCGGTTTATATCCAGGGGTTCGCTATCTCTTCTGATTATGAATTCGCCGCTGGCATGTGTTGGTTTAATACAGCAATTTGCTGGAAAAGGGTAATGCTCTAATACGCTGATATCCCTGATTACAGCCAGGGTAGGCACATTAAACTTATGGCCGATGGTCGCGCTGACAAACACTTTTAGGAACTCTTTGTCAGAAACAAAAACCCGCAAAGGATCTATGATTTCGTCGGTGGTCTTTATCTTGTAAAGAACATCGTTAAGGGTAAGTTGTTTCTTCGGTAATCTGTTATTGTTCATTATGAAATTGATATAGGCTACGACTCTGTCACCCAGCCTGTTTCGGGGCATAATTTTTCTAGATAACCGAAACAGCAGCGGAACTGATGTTTCCATAAATTTTGACAGGTGATTCGAATGAGACCGAAAACCAACAATTTTTTTATCGGTTATTTTTGAAAAGGCAGTCATCAAGACCACTCAACACCAGAGATAGTTTATGCTAAAAATTGATTTAAGCGGGCGTTTGTCACATAACGATAGCACACCTTTCTAAAAATAAGCAAAAATTAGTCCAAGATAACGGGTCGTGACAGCTAAAGACTACTCGCTATAAAACTAATGACTAGAGCTGATTGCGCGCGGCTAAATTTTTATCAACTGTTTGATAAATAAAAATTAATATGTGGCCGACCCGCGTTCGCGACGGATTTCGATGTGTGTCGGATGGGCGATGAGGCGTTGGCCATGGGCGCGAAGGTTGCCCTGGCTACAGCGATATTGCGGTGCCTGCCTGTTTCGACTTCAGCGTGAACAGGGGGGGATTGATATAAGTGCCCTTGCATTTCGGGCATTTGCTCGGTTTTTTGGCCTTCTCCCGGCCGGCGAACGCATAGCGGCAATCACCGCATTCAGCGGGAACGATCGACAGCAAGCCCGCGCGTCGCAGGAGCTCAAGGTGAGCGTAAATTTCTTTTTCAGATAAACGGACAGCTTTGGACAGCGCGTTAACGGCCCATTTTCTTTCGCTGAGCAGTCTTCTAAGCTCTTGGCGGATCGTTTCGTGACGTTCTGAAGGGATCGCCGCTTTCATGATCCGGATCGACCTGGGTCAATCATCTTCCAACTCTTACCGTCCTCCATCACGAAGTTGTTGCCGCTATTGCTCAGCCTTCCGCCTCCAGCAGCTTCCGAATCTCCAGCAATTCGCGCCGCCGATCCTCGCTCACTTCGGGATAGCGCAAGTTCAACTGCTTGAGAGTGCGGATAACGATTTCCGATACCGCCAGCCGGGTGAACCATTTGCGGTCGGCCGGCACGACGTGCCAGGGAGCCCATTCGGTGCTGGTATGGTTGAGACAGTCTTCGTAAGCCCGCTGGTAATCGTCCCAGAAGCCGCGTTCCTTGACATCAGCGGTGGCAAACTTCCAATTTTTCTCGGGTTCGTCGATGCGCGCCAGAAAGCGCTGGCGCTGTTCTTCCTTGGAGACGTTCAGAAAAAATTTCAGCACCACGATCCCGTTTTCGAACAAATATTTTTCAAAGGCGTTGATCTGCTCGAAGCGCCGCTTCCAAATGTTGTCGCGGGCGGAATCGGGCAGTTGTTGGGCGTCCAAAAATTCGGGATGCACCCGCACCACCAGCACTTCTTCGTAATAAGAGCGATTAAAAACGCCGATCCGGCCCCGTTCCGGCAACCGCTTCGCGCTCCGCCACAAGTAATCGTGATCCAGCTCTTCACTGGAAGGCGTCTTGAAACTGTAAACCTGACAGCCTTGGGGATTGACCCCGGACAGCACGTGCTTGATCGCGCCATCCTTGCCGGCGGCGTCCATGGCCTGAAAAACGAGCAGCAGCGCATAGGTGTTCTGGGCGTACAAAATCTCCTGATACTTGGCCAGTTCGGCGATGTTTTCCGCAAGTTGCTGTTCGGCTTCTTTTTTGTGGGTAAAGTCGGCGGTAAACGACGGGTTGTAATCCTCGGCCAAAACGATTCGCTTGCCGGGCGGCACGATCAGTTTCGCCAGATAGCGTTCCCGGTCGCGGAGTTTTTCCGCGGAAGCGGCATTGGAGGTTGACGGCGCGTTGGACATGACGGGTTTTTCCTTTGGGCCAAGAACGTGAAGGAAGCTCAGGCAGGATGGGGACCGTTTTTGGATCTTCCGAGCAAGTCATTGATTTTATTGACGCCCGCCAACACCAACGCGCCCGCTCCGACGCCGATCAGGATATTCAACAAACCGGGCGCAAGGAACGTCAACAGGCCGCCGATGCCGGGGATGCCGTGTACTGCGGTTTCGATGGCGTGCGTCACCTCGTGGGAATAAGGCAAGCCGTGCAGCAGAATGCCGCCGCCCACCAGGAACATCGCCGCCGTGCCGATGTAAGCCAGCGACTTCATCAAATAGGGCGCGATCTTCAAAAGCAGCGCGCCCAAGCCCCGTTTCATCGCGCCGAGGCCGGTGTCTTCCTGCGCTTTCATCAGGTAAAAACCGGCGTCATCCATCTTTACGATGCCGGCCACCAGCCCGTAAACGCCGACAGTCATCAGCACGGCGATGCCGGTGATGACGGCGACTTGAATGGAGAAAGAGGCATTTTGGACCGTGCCCAGCGCGATGACGACGATTTCCGCCGAGAGAATAAAATCGGTGCGAATCGCGCCTTTGATCTTTTCCTTCTCGAAAGCCACCATGTCGACGTTGGGATCGGCGAGCGCCTTGAGTTCTTCGGCGTGTTCGGCTTCCTCTTTCTGCGGCGGATGGAAGAATTTGTGCACCACTTTCTCGAAGCCTTCGTAGCACAGGAACGCGCCCCCGACCATCAGCAACGGCGTGACGGCCCAAGGCGCGACAGCGGTGATCAGCAGCGCGGCCGGCACCAGAATCGCCTTGTTCACCATCGAGCCTTTGGCCACCGCCCACACCACCGGCAGTTCCCGCTCGGCCCGCACCCCGGACACTTGTTCGGCGTTTAGCGCCAGATCGTCGCCCAGCACCCCGGCGGTCTTCTTCGCCGCCACTTTGGTCATCAAGGCCACGTCGTCGAGCACGGAGGCGATATCGTCAATCAGGGCCAAAAGGCTGGTACCCGCCATGCGGAAACTCCTAAAATCGATGTAGATTAAGATGTAAGTCGGGATTCGTGCTGGCCGTTTTTTAGCCGTGGAACGCTTCGGGCGAGGCCAGATAAGCGATTTCCTCGGCGGTGTTATCCCGTCCCAGTATAGCGTTGCGGTGCGGAAAACGGCCGAATCGGACAATTAAGTCGCGGTGGTGGCGGGCGAAACGCGCGCTGTCGTCCAATCCCAATCGATCGAACCACTGGACCGAGCGGTCTTGGTCGGCCAAGTTTTCGCTGTGCATGAACGGCAGATATAAAAATAGGCGCTCCATGGGTTTTAGCTCGCGATCAAACTCGCGGGCGATGGCGCGCTCGGCGACCGCGCGGGCGGCGGCTTCGGTGGCGAAGCTCTCGGGCTTGCCCCGAAACATGTTCAGCGGAAATTGATCGAGCGCGATGGCCAAGGCCAGCGCGCCGGCCGGCGTTTGCTCCCATTCCGCCAATTGACCATCCGCCGCCGCGCGATAGGTCGCCAGGAATCGCTCGCGCAAGGTTTGATCGAATGCCACAGTGGAATCGAACCAGCGCGCTTGAGAGGATTCCGCGAACCAAAACGCGATCAGGTCTTCGGGGCGGGCAACGGTTGTCGGATCAGTCATGTTCGATATTACCTTAATGTTGGTATCGGACGGGGCGAGCCAGCGAACGCCTCGAGCCAAAGACGATTCGCGACGCGCCCTCTCGGAGATATGAGTTCAAGCACCGTTTTTCACCGCATCCGATCCGGTTCTCCGCAATGCGAGCAGCGGGTCAAACGGCTAGTCTGGTCTGTTCAAACTGGGCTGGGTGGTTTCGATTTGAAGCAGAGCCTCACTGGCCTTAGGCTTGTTTAAGCCAGAAATAACCTCTTTTAACAGGGTGTTAGCTCTGGCCTAGAGGCCGATACAGCCAAAATCCGCTTTGGCGCACAAAATGCTATAGCCTCGCGGTACCCCAGCGCTACCGAGATAAGCTGTTTTTACGATGGAGGTACTGGGATTTGGCATCCGCAACCAGAGAAGCTCCTGAACATGGTGACGACCACGATTGATGCCAATGGCACCACGCACTTTTTTTCGGTCTACCGGGACGCATCCGCCATCGGCAAAGCGATGGCGTTTTTGCCGGCGGGCGTGGCGATGGCCGAAGCGGTGCCAATGCTGGTTTATTTTCACGGCCACAACCAAACCGCCAACTTGGCGGCCTATCTGCGTTCCAATCCGGCCAACCGGGATTTGCGACCTTTATTGAGCGGCAAACGGGTGGCGCTGGTCCAGCCCTGGGGAGGGCATAAATCCAGTTTTCTTCAGTTTCAGACCAGCGCTGGATTGACCGCTTTGATCGAAGGCGGCTTGCGGGTCTTGATCGAATACGCCAATCCGCCGCGCCCCTGTCCGGTTCGAGTGCCCAATCCGCCGTCGATCATTCTGGCGGCGCATTCGGGCGGCGGTGCGGCGCTGCGCGCGGCGGCGAACTCCTCATCGGCTTATATGCCTCTAGTCGGGCAAGTCTGGGGGTTTGATTGCATGTATTCGGGCGAAGGCCGCCAATGGATCGACTGGTGCCAGGCCAACGCTGCCAAGCGTCTTCGGGTGCGCGCTTCGAGCCATCAGTGGTCGCGCAAGCCCAAGGCGGAAGCGGAGAAAATTCTCGCCGCAGGCCTGGCGAACGCCGATGTCGATGTGGTGGATCTCGCCCACGATGCCTTTCCGCGAACCTTTATTCCAGCCTTTCTTTAATGATCGGAGCGCTTCAAGCATGAATCGACTGTCAGCAAAACCGGCCTGCTTGATTTTCGTCGCCGCGTTGGTGCTTTTTGCGGCACCACCTGTGGCCGCGTTGCAACCCGCCGCATCCAATGGCGGTTCCACCGTTTGCGCGGGCGTCCCCGCCGAAACCGGCAGCGTGTTGGATTCAAGCGTGGCGACGGCCGAGGACGTGCAAGCCTTTTATCAAGCCGTCAAGGCGTTAACAACCGAAATAGATGCGCTTTGCAGGCAAGACAAGACGGCTTTGAAACGGATCAAGCATCAGGCGAAAAGCGTGGCGTTCGAGATGAGCGCCGGCGCTACGGAGCCGACGCCTTATCTCAACGGCGGTCGGCTCGTCGTCGAGTTTTATGGCGGGGCTTTTGACGCTCAAGCCTTTCGCCGGGCCGCGCGCAAAGCCCTGCTCGGTCAGAGAGTCCCTCACAACGATTAAATAGGAGAAACCATGGCAACTTTTCCGCTACCGTTCAGGCCGACCCTGAGCTACAAGACAGGCGGACGCCGTTTTGGGGCGAACCGCGATGAAGGCAACAGAAAACACGCCGGCTGCGATCTTATCGCGCCGAGAGGAACGGAAATCTACGCGGTTGAGGGCGGCGTGGTCGAGACCAAACCCTACTTGTTTTATCGCGGGACCTATGCTGTCGAATTCCGGTTGGATTCGGGCAAGCTGGTGCGCTATTGCGAAATCGAGAAGCTAGCTTCAGGCATCACCAAAGGCTCCCCAGTCTCGGAAGGCGGATTGATCGCTTACGTCGGCAAGATGTATGTGAGTTCGATGCTGCACTTCGAGCTTTACGAGGGCAGCGGTTCTGGGCCGTTGACGGTCCGTTCCAACCCTCCTTACCAGCGCCGCTCGGATTTGATCGACCCGGCCGATTATCTCGATGGCTGCAAAATGAGAACCTACCAACAGCCGACCGGTTGCATTCGGGGCCAGATACCCGCTTGACCGAAAATCTCCTCCCTGCTTGAGAAGGGTGGGGAGGGGTGTGATGAAGTATCGGCGACCGTTCGCTGTTCGGCGCGAACTTTGGCAATAAAATCAACCTCGCAATAGCAGCGATCATCCGGCTGCTCGCACCTCGAAGCGCGCGTCGGCAGCGATGTCGCACGCACGTTCTATCCTATCGATTCCTTCACCCGCTGTCCCGGTTACCTTGGCTTCCAGCTTCGATAGGGCAAGCGCCGGACCGATTTGGCTAGTCTTCGGTAACTTCCATCGCTGCGGCGATTATTTCTACCGGACGCCCTTCGAGAAGTAGCAACGCGAGGGGGATCAACTCTTCTCAACGCCGCTTTTTCCCGCCATGCTGACGACGGCTATTACATTCAGGATCGTCTCATGGAGCATGACAAACAATTGTTGCGATGGCTGGCCGAAGATCGCGTGTTCGGCTGAAATCGGCCGATTCATTTCGCGACAGGAGAAGCAAGTATTGAAAACCAGTGGTTGCCGCCCGTTGGCGACGGACATTGCCGCATTCTGGCATCGAGCGACGGCATTGCTAGCGGCGTTCGCGTTGCTGCTGGGCGGCTGCGCGGCGGTCGGGCCAAATTACACTGCGCCCGAACCGGCGGCTCCCGCGACGTGGCAAGGCGCGGCAGCGGCGCGGGTCGCGGTTTCGCCCGCCAAGCCGGTCGAACTGGCGAGCTGGTGGCGGCGATTGGACGATCCGGCGCTCGCCGAATTGATCGATCAAGCGCTGCAAACCAGCCTCGATCTTCGTAGCGCTCGGGCGAGATTGCGCGAAGCCCGCGCCCGCCGCGCCCTGGCCGGCGCCAATCGCTTTCCGACCGTCACCAGTTCCGGTGCAGCCAGTATCTCCAAAAACGGTACTGAGACCGGCACCGGCAACACCCGCGAACGGTACAGCGCCGGTTTCGACGCCAGTTGGGAACCCGACGTGTTCGGTAGCGCGCGGCGTGGAGAGGAAGCGGCCCAAGCTGATTTGGAATCAACCGAAGCCAACTTATACGCCACGCAAGTTTCGCTGGTGGCCGAAGTCGCGCTCAATTACGTGGAACTGCGCGCTTATCAGGATCGGTTGGCCATCGCCCAGGCCAATGTCGCCTCGCAGGCGGAAACCCTGCAACTGGCGCAATGGCGCGCTCAGGCCGGACTGGTCTCCGCGCTGGACGTGGAGCAAGCCCGCTCGAATCTGGCCCAGACCCGCGCCCAAATCCCGACGCTCGAAACCGGCGCTACCGAAGCCCAACACCGGCTGGAAATCCTGCTCGGCCAGTCGCCCGGCGCGTTGACCGGCCGCCTCTCCGACCCGACCGGCATTCCTCGCGTACCGGCGCGAGTGACCGTCAGCATTCCCGCCGACACGCTGCGCCAACGGCCCGATGTGCGCGCCGCCGAGCGCCAGTTGGCGGCCGAAACCGCCCGCGTGGGCGTGGCGGAAGCGGCGCGTTATCCCAGTTTTAATTTGAGCGGCTCGTTGGGCTTGGAAGCGTTGAGCCTCGGTGGGCTGGCGGGCGCTGGCGCGCTGGCGCGCGGGGTCGCGGGTAGCATCGCCGCGCCGATTTTCGACGCCGGGCGCATCCGCCAGCAGATCGAAATTCAAACCGCCGTGCAGGAACAAGCCTTCATCGCTTACCAGTCCACGGTATTGAACGCGCTGGCCGAAGTGGAAAACACGCTGGCCGCTCTGGCCAACACGCGCGAGCGGCAGCGGAATTTGATCGAAGCGGTGCAGGCCGCGCGGTCGGCGGCCACGCTGGCCCGGCAACGCTATAGCTCCGGCATCATCGACTTCCAAACCGTGCTGGATACCGAGCGCAGCGTGTTGAATCTTGAAGATAATCTGAAATCGAGTCAGGCGGAGCACATCTCCGCCCTGATCCGCCTCTACAAGGCGCTGGGCGGCGGTTGGTCGGCCTCGGCCGCGAATGTCGCTACTTCTGCCCAAGGAAACCGACCGTGAATCCCCCCCTCAATACCGCCGATGCTGAATTGGCCAAGATCGTCGGCGCGGAAACTTCGGCAAGTCGCGCGGGCAGCTTCATCCGCTGGGCGCTGGCGCTCGCCGTCCTGGCCGCGCTGGGGTTTGTCGGCTACCGCTATTTTCAATCTCAGGCCGAAATCCAGGCCGCGCCGCAATATCAGACCGAACCGCTCGCCGAAGGCAATCTGCGGGTTACGGTATCGGCCACCGGCAAGCTGGCTCCGGTCAACGAAGTCGAGGTCGGCAGCGAGCTGTCCGGCACCATCGAAGCGGTGTTCGTCGATTACAACGACCGGGTGAAAAAAGGCGAGGTGCTGGCGCGGCTCAATGTCGCCAAGCTCACCGACCAGATCGCCAAAGCCAAAGCCGGGATGGCCTCGGCCGAAGCCAAAGTGCTGCAAGCCGCCGCCACCGTCAAGGAAACCCGCGCCAGTCTCGGCCGCTTGCGGCAAGTCGCCAAATTGAGCGGCGGCAAAGTGCCCGCGCCCGCCGAACTCGAAACCGCCGAAGCGGCGCTGGAGCGCGCCATCGCCGACGAAGCCAGCGCCAAAGCATCGGTCGAAGAAACCCGCGCCACCCTGCGCACGACCGAAACCGACCTGACCAAAGCCTCGATCCGCTCGCCCATCGACGGCGTGGTGCTGGCCCGCTCCGCCGACCCCGGCCAAACCGTGGCGGCGTCCCTGCAAGCGCCGGTGCTGTTCAAGCTGGCGGAAAGCTTGGCGCAAATGGAATTGCAGGTCGATGTCGATGAAGCCGATGTCGGCCAGGTCAAGCCGGAACAGTCCGCCACTTTTACCGTGGACGCTTATCCCAACCGGCGCTATCCGGCCCGCATCGCGCTGGTGCGTTTCGGGGCGGAAACGGTGAATAACGTCGTGACTTACAAGACGATTCTCAAGGTCGACAACGACGATTTGAGCCTGCGCCCCGGCATGACCGCCACCGCCGAAATCGTTACCGCCGAGCGGGAAAACGTGCTGCTCGCGCCGAATGCCGCGCTGCGGTTCACACCGCCACCGACCGAGACGGAAGCGAAACCCGGCGGCGGCCTGCTTGCCAGCCTGATGCCGCGTCCGCCGCGCGGAATGGGCGGGGGGCGGCGCGGTGGACGGGTGGCGTCCGACAAAAAAGGCGGCCCGCGCCAACTTTGGGTGTTGCGCGACGGCCAGCCGGTCGCCGTGCCGGTCACGGTCGGCAGTTCCGATGGCCGGATGACCGAGGTCTCCGGCGAAGGGTTAGCGGTGGGAACGCCGGTCATCACCGCCAGTTTGAGCGGCGCAAAATGAGCGAATCGGCCGAAATCGCCGCGCCCGCCGAGTCTCCGCCGCTGATCGAACTGCAAGCCGTCACCAAAGTTTACGGCGAGGGGCAGGCGGCATTTCAAGCCTTGCGCGGGGTGGATTTGCGGATCGAACAGGGCGATTTCGTCGCGGTGATGGGGCCGAGCGGCTCTGGCAAATCCACCGCCATGAACATCCTCGGCTGTCTCGACAGCCCCACATCGGGCGCGTACCGCTTTCGCGGGGCGCACGTCGAACGGCTGTCGCGCAACCAGCGCGCTTTGCTGCGGCGTCATTATCTGGGTTTCGTGTTCCAGGGCTTCAATCTTCTGGCACGAACGACCGCGCTGGAAAATGTGGAGCTGCCGCTGGTCTATCGCGGCGAAGCGCGCGCCGCCCGCCACGCCAAAGCGCGCGCCGCGCTGGAAGCGGTCGGCCTGTTGCCATGGCAGAAACACACCCCCGCCGAACTGTCCGGAGGCCAGCAGCAGCGGGTCGCCATCGCGCGGGCCATCGTCACCGACCCGACCGTGCTGCTGGCCGATGAGCCGACCGGCAATCTGGACAGCCAGCGCAGCCACGAAATCATGGAACTGCTGGTGGCGCTCAACCGCGACCGGGGCATCACCGTGCTGATGGTCACCCACGAGCCAGAGATGGCCCATTACGCCAAGCGCATTGTCCATTTTCGAGATGGTCTGGTGGAGACGGATCATCGGCCCGGAGCATCATCCTGATACCGTGGTCGAACGGAGATGCCTGCCATCGCGGAAACGCTCTTGACCTTCCCATGATAGGAACCTTTATCCTCTGGGAAATTCACGGGTATTCACGTCAGGAGGTACCGGATGAACGCCCCCCTTAAAAAAGACCACACAACCGCCGCCGCCATCAGTTTGTCCATTGAAGGCATGAGTTGCGCGTCCTGTGTGGGGCGGGTGGAAGCGGCGCTGCGCAAAGTCGCGGGCGTCGCTGAAGTTTCGGTCAACCTGGCCACCGAACGGGCCGACATTCGTCCCAGCGGCGCGGTGGATCGACTGGCACTGGCGCAAGCGGTCGAAAACGCCGGTTACAACGTCACCCCCAGCACCACCGAGCTGGCGGTTGACGGCATGAGTTGCGCGTCCTGTGTCAGTCGAGTGGAACACGCCCTGCAAGCGGTGCCCGGCGTGACCGAAGCAGTGGTCAATCTGGCGACCGAGCGGGCGACAGTGCGCGGTGTCGCCGATGTGGCCACGCTGGTTCAGGCGGTAGAAAAGATGGGTTACGACGCCAGAGCCATCGATTCGCTGGCCAGCGCCGATGCCGAGCAAGCCGCCGCTAAAAAAGACGCCGAACAGGCGACATTGCAGCGTGACCTGATTCTGGCAGCGGTGTTGACCTTGCCGGTGTTCGTGCTGGAAATGGGCGCACATCTGCTACCCGGCGTCAATGATTTCATCCACCGCACGATGGGAATGCAGTGGAGTTGGCTGATCCAATTCGCGTTGACCACGCTGGTCCTGTTCGGGCCAGGCCGACGTTTTTATCAAAAAGGTTTTCCAGCGCTGTTTCGGCTGGCGCCGGATATGAACTCGCTGGTCGCGGTCGGGACGCTGGCGGCTTACGCCTATTCCATCGTGGCCACGTTCGCCCCCGCGCTGCTGCCCGCAGGTACGGTCAATGTCTATTACGAAGCGGCGGCGGTGATTGTCACGCTGATTCTGCTCGGTCGCTTCCTCGAAGCCCGCGCCAAAGGCCGCACCTCGCAGGCGATTCAACGACTGATCGGCTTGCAGGCCAAAACTGCCCGTGTTCGGCGTGACAGCGGCGTCATCGAAGTGCCGATTGCCGAGGTTGCACCCGGTGACCGGGTTGAAATTCGGCCTGGCGAGCGGATTCCGGTCGATGGCGAACTGATCGACGGCGAAAGCTATGTCGATGAATCGATGATCACCGGCGAACCGATGCCGGTCGCCAAAACGGTGGGCAGCCGCGTGGTCGGTGGCACGGTCAATCAACAGGGCGCGTTCGCCTTTCGCGCCACGGCGGTCGGCGGCGATACGGTGCTGGCGCAGATCATCCGGCTGGTGGAGGAAGCGCAGGGGTCCAAATTGCCGATTCAAGCGGCGGTGGATCGCGTGACGCTGTGGTTCGTTCCCGCCGTCATGGCAGCGGCGGCGCTGACGTTTCTGCTCTGGCTGCTGTTCGGGCCAACGCCCGCGCTGACCCTGGCGCTGGTCAATGCGGTGGCGGTGCTGATCATCGCCTGTCCCTGCGCGATGGGTCTGGCGACCCCGACCTCGATCATGGTCGGCACCGGGCGCGGCGCGGAACTGGGCGTGCTGTTTCGCAAGGGTGAAGCCTTGCAGCTCCTGAAAGACGCCAAGGTTATTGCGGTCGATAAAACCGGCACCCTGACTGCGGGCAAACCGGTACTGACCGATTTGGAAATCGCCCCCGGCTTCGAGCGGGCGGCGGTGTTAGCGCAGATCGCGGCGGTTGAGGCTAAATCCGAGCATCCCATCGCGCGGGCAATCGTCGCCGCCGCCGAGCAGGATGGCCTGGCACTGTCGGACGTGGCCGCTTTTACCGCCGTGCCTGGCTTTGGCGTGCGCGCCGAGGTGGCGGGTGTGCCGGTGCTGATCGGCGCGGATCGTTACCTGGATCAATCGGGCCTTGATGTCCAATCTTTCGCCGCCATCGCCGAACGACTCGGCAGTGAGGGCAAATCGCCGCTGTACGCCGCCATTGATGGCAAACTGGCCGCGATCATTGCCGTGGCCGATCCGATCAAAACCACCACGCCTGCCGCGATTGCCGCTTTGCATGATCTCGGCCTCAAAGTGGCCATGATCACCGGCGACAACGCCCGCACCGCCGCCGCCATCGCCCGCCAACTGGGGATTGACGAGGTGGCCGCCGAGGTGTTGCCCGATGGCAAGGTCGCGGCGATTCGGCGGCTCAAGGCGCAATACGGCGCGGTCGCTTTTGTCGGTGACGGCATCAACGACGCGCCCGCGCTGGCCGAGGCCGATGTCGGGCTGGCGATCGGCACCGGCACCGATATCGCCATCGAGGCGGCGGATGTGGTGCTGATGTCGGGCAATCTTCAGGGTGTACCCAACGCCATTGCGCTGTCGAAGGCGACCCTCGGCAATATCCGGCAGAATCTGTTCTGGGCTTTCGCCTACAACACCGCCTTGATTCCGATAGCGGCCGGTGCGCTTTATCCGGCCTACGGGCTGTTGCTGTCGCCGGTGTTCGCGGCGGGCGCAATGGCGCTGTCCAGCGTGTTCGTGCTGGGCAACGCGCTGCGATTGCGGGGGTTCAAGCCGCCGCTGACGGCGGCTTCAGTTCCATGAAGATGGAGGATTGCCGATGAACATCGGGGAAGCGGCCAGGATGTCCGGCGTATCGGCGAAGATGATTCGCTACTACGAACAGGTCGGCCTGATGCAGCCGACAGGCCGCACGGCGGCGGGCTATCGGCATTATGTCGCCGCTGACATCCACCGGTTGCATTTTATCCGGCGGGCGCGCGATCTCGGTTTTTCGGTGATCGAAATCAAGGAGCTGCTCAGCCTGTGGCGTGATCGTTCGCGCCAGAGCGCCGAGGTCAAGCGGATTGCGCAAACGCATATCGGCGAACTGCGCCAGAAGATCGAAAGCCTCCAGCAAATGGCCAATACGCTGCAAACACTGATCGATTGCTGTTCCGGCGATGAGCGGCCCGATTGTCCAATTCTGGCCGATTTGGGAAAGAAGGCTGAGGCTGCCGCGCCGGTGCCGGTGCGAACGGGCGCGGTGACCCCGCTGCGCTAAGTATGGACGATGCCGATGGCGTACTGCCGATCAGGCTGCACTGGGCGGAAAACCGGCTTCCCGCAGGGCGGCTTCGATTTTTTCCTGGGCCGCCGAGGATTTGACCTGCACCTGGCGACGGGGCGGGTCAGCGGTCACTTCGGCGGTGGGATCAACCGATTGAATCGCCTTGGTCACGCCGCGCGCACAACCGCCACAGGTCATGTTTTCAATGTGAAACTGCATGGGAGCCTCCTGACAAGTGGTTATCAATGATGCGCGTAGTGTAGTGCTTACCAGCGTTGGAAGGTCAATGGAGTCCAGACTACTTTGATGCTCTGCGCGCTGGAGAGAGGCTTAAGCGCTTCCAACGACGGAAAAATTTTTGCTTAGATTCCGAATGCATTCAAGGGGTTGATACCGATGAACGAGATCGATCTAAAACGCCGCCAGTTGCTGGCGGGTTCGCTGCTGTTGCTGGCGCCGCGCGTGTGGGCGGCTACCGAACCCTCAAACACGGCTACGGCCGTTGGCCCTGTGGTGGAAGTATGGCGAAGCCCAGCGTGCGGTTGCTGCAAGGATTGGGTGGCGCACATGGAAAAAAATGGCTTTATCGTCAAGGTGAACGATAACGGCAGTTCCGCCGCGCGCCGCCGCTTTGGTATTGCTGAGCGGTATGGTTCCTGTCATACCGCCGAGGTAGGCGGGTATGCGCTGGAAGGCCATGTGCCCGCATCAGAGGTTCGGCGGCTATTAGCCGAGCGACCTGATGCGATTGGGCTGGCAGTGCCGAAAATGCCCATCGGCTCTCCCGGCATGGACGGGCCGGAATATGGCGGCGAACACGAGCCTTATGAGGTGTTGCTGCTGACGAAGGATGGAAATTCCCGCGTATTTCACGCTTATCGGTAAAAAATCAGCCAGCGCGATAGCGGTGAGAGTTTGTCATGTTTTTGAGTAGCTTGTTACTCGCCCTGCGCGCGATCCGGCGCAATCTGCTGCGCTCGTTTCTGACCATCCTCGGCATCGTCATCGGGGTCGGCGCGGTGATCACGATGGTCACCCTCGGCAACGGCGCAACCCGCGTGGTGGCCGATCAGATCGGCAGCCTGGGCAGCAATCTGATCATCGTCCGGCCCGGCCAGCAGCTTGGCCCGATGCGCGACGGTTCCGCCGCGCCGCGTTTCAAAGCGGCCGACGCGGAAGCGATTGCCGGACAGATCGGCGGCATCAAAGGGGTTGCGCCGGTCGCCACCCGCTCCTCGACGGTGGTGTATGGCGCGAACAACTGGGCCACCAGCATCACCGGCAGCACCGAAGCGTATTTCGCGGTGGCGAATTGGCGATTGGCCGAAGGACGGCTGTTCACCGAAGGCGAGCAGCGGGCGGGCAAATCCGTCTGCGTGATCGGGGAAACCATCCGCAAGCAATTGTTCGGGCGGGAATCGGCGCTGGGCAGCCCGATGCGAGTGGGCAATTTTTCCTGCGAGATCGTCGGTGTATTGGCGTCCAAGGGCCAGTCGGCGATGGGTTCGGATCAGGACGACATCACCGTCATTCCGCTGCGCACCCTGCAACGGCGGTTAACCGGCAACCAGGATGTGAACACGCTGATGGTCTCGGCGCAGGACGGAGCCAGCACCGATCAGGTCATGGCCGATCTGCGTTTGCTGCTGCGCGAGCGGCGCAAGCTGGCCGAGAACGCCGACGACAATTTTTCGATCCTCGACACCCGCCAGATCGCCGAAACCATGACCGGCACCACCAAAGTGATGACCGGCTTGCTGGGCGCGGTGGCGGCGGTCAGCCTGCTGGTGGGCGGCATCGGCATCATGAACATCATGCTGGTGTCGGTGACCGAGCGCACCCGCGAAATCGGTATTCGCCTCGCCATCGGCGCGCTGGAGCGGGAAGTGCTGCTGCAATTTCTGGTCGAGGCGGTGGCGCTGTCATCGCTCGGCGGCATCGTCGGCATCGCGCTGGCGGCATTGGCGTCGCTGGGGCTGGCGCAGATGATGCGGGTGCCGTTTTTGTTCGATCCGAGCATCAATCTGCTGTCGTTCGGGTTTTCGGCGGCGATCGGCGTGATCTTCGGCTATTTCCCGGCCCGCCGCGCCGCCCGGCTCGATCCCATTGAAGCGTTAAGGCACGAGTGATCTCGACTGGCTGCCCAAAGCGCTAAGCGATGGCCGGCATTAGCGGCGCAGTAACAAGCGATCCCGGCTAGCGCACGCTTTCCAGCCAGTCAACATTTTTGAGCCATTTTTGATAGAGTTGATTTTTGACGCCATTTTTCCGGATTTTCGCCAAAAATTCATTGGTCCAGTTGAGAAGCTCCGCATTGCCTTTTTGGACACCGATGGCCAGATTTTCAAAGGTGAAAGGCGAATCGAGCAATGCGAGTTTGTCCTGACCCATTCTCTTTAAAGTGATTTTATTGCTGATGGAGTCGAAAACGAAGCCGTCGGCTTTTCCTTCGGCCACTTCGTTGACCGCTTCTGGCATGCTTTTGAATGGCGCGTATTGAGCTTCCGGCATAAATTGTTTCACCATCTTTTCGCAGTTGGTCCCTTTAACGGAAGTCAATTTATATTTTGCGTGGTTCAAATCCGTGGCGGCCGTCAATTTGCCCGCCAAATCCTTGCGAATGATAACCGTCTGGCCAAGCGCCGCGTAAACCGTGCTGTAATCGATTATTTTTTTCCGTTCCTCAGTAATGGACAGGCTGTTCAGGAGGATATCGCACTGGTTGTCCGCCAAAGCTGAAATGATTTTATCCCAGCTAACTTTAACGATTTCCAGTTTGGTATTGAGTTCCTTGGCCATCAAGTTGGCTGTATCCACATCATGGCCGAATAGCTCGCCCTTTTTATTGGTCATGACGAACGGTATGGCTCCCACGTCGGGGTCCATGCAGACGCGCAGACCATCCCGCTTGATTTTTTCTAAATTGTTGGCCCAAGCGACGGAAAAATTGGCGGTGACGGCCACAAAGATGGCGATAACCAACAATCGCGTATGCATGGATTCCCCCCCGGTGAACGGCAATAGCTTTTAAGGCTAGTACACGTCTTTAAGCAGGGCAAGAAAACGTGCGAGAGACCGATTCCGGGCGGTTGATGGAGATCTTCTGCCGGGTTTCGCGCTTTGGGCTAGGCTGCCGCCTCCCGGCAAGCGGGCGGCGACAGGTTCGCCGTTCGAGCGTCGCGTCAATTGCCCTTGTTCAAATCTGGGTTTTCGCTCGATGCGCCGCCACGCAATACGGGATAAGGGTTGATCGGAGCGCCTTTCCACCATCGTTTCTCGGGGCCGAGTTTGAAGATGGCGAAATGCAGGTGAGGCGCGTTGGGGTCGGCGTTCCCGGAGCTGCCGACATAGCCGAGAATTTGGCCCCGTTTTACGGCCATCCCTTCGGTTATTCCATCCGCATAACGGTCGAGGTGACCGTAGAAATAGATGTATTGGCCGCTCGGATCGAGCTGGTAAAGGGTGATGCCGCCGGGTTTGCTGAGAAACAATTTGACGATGCGCCCGTCTTCGACCGCGATGACCGGCGCGCCGCGGGTCGCGGGAATATCCAGCGCTTCATGAGCGCGCGCGCCGCCGTCACGGGATTGGATAAAGCTGTCGATCAGATTTTTCGCCTGCGCGCCTTGAACTGGAATGACCGGCCGTCGCGCCGTCAAGCGCGCGATATCGTCTTGCTGTTCGGCCGATGAACGGGCCACCGGTGCGGGCGGGGTGACCGTTGTTTCCGATCCCCGAACCGGAATCGTTGCCGCCGCGACGGCCACGAGCAGGAGCACGCGGGTAAAAAACGGGGTCGAGCCCAGTGGAAGCATCGGCCATCCTCCCTGCAAACGGGATTTCAGGTTGAAGGTCTCCCCGAGGGTTCGGCGGCGGCCAGCGCGATCTCACGAGGCTTGACCCAGCCAATGATCCAATCCCTGAGCGCTGATTTCGACATCCGATCTCACAACTTCCCGCCAATGATCCACCGGCCAATTTTTCTGTTCGGCTTCTTGCTCCATTAGCCCCCACAACCCGGCCAAAATCCGCGCGCCGCGTTCCGGGCCGCCATCGCGTTCGCGTTCCGCCACCGCCACATGGGCATCGATCAAACGATGGAGATCATCCCCCAAACGCGCTACCTCCCTCACCTGCGCAAAATGCGTGAGATAAACGGCTGGTGGCCGATGCGCCAGAATCCGGTCCACCGATCGGTGCATCGGGAGCGGATCGAATTGGCTCGGCGAGGTCGTCGGGATGATGGAAGGGCGCCCATTGACATCCAGCTCGCGGAAAGACATCCCAAAAATATCGCCGGTGAACAGGCAGCCGCTGCGGGTGTCGAGCAAGCACAGGTGATGGCGGGCATGGCCGGGGGTATCCAGACAGACCAGGGTCCGGCCCGCGAGATCGAAACTGAAACCGTCGCCCGCCTCCTGAATCCGCTCTGCGGGGATCGGAACCGGATCGCCGTACAAGTGCCGGGCCTCCGCCGCGCCGTAAACGTCCTGTACGGCGGCGAACAGCTTGGTGGGATCGGCCATGTGCCGCGCCCCGCGCGGGTGAACGATGAGCCGGGCCTGCGGAAACGCTCGCATCATCGCCCCGGCGCCGCCGGCGTGATCCAGGTGGATATGCGTCAGAAAAACGTAAGCGACGCTGTCGGGCGCTAAATCGAGCCTGGCGAGCGCGTCTAAAACGCGCGGTAAGCAAGCGTTGCTCGCGGTGTCGACAATGGCCACCTGACCGCGCTCGACGATGAGGTGAACGGCCGCGAGCCGGGGCCGGATGTAGCCGGAATCGATGGCGTAAATACCGTGATCGTAGCGAATCAAGTCGCTCATGGACGCTCTCTCATTGATGTGCGAAATGGGGCGGTTGCTCGGGTGGGCCGTTCCGCGCGCATCGCCCAGGTGGCTGGAGCGGATGCCGAATATCGCGGCGGAAAACGCTTATGTGGAGGAATAGTTTAGCATTTCGGCAAAACGAGCGGATTGACCTCAGCGCCCTTTCCCGAGCCCACTATATCCATTTTAAAAATAAGGATTTTATGGTATGATCATTGTCGAGCGGTGCGCCAAGATAAGGCCCAACCGACGCTAAAGTCGGGGTGGAACATCGGGGTGCCCAGCGCTCGCGAAAGCCGGACCGCCGCATTCAAATCGCGTCAGGGTCGAGCGTGAAAGTTCGGGTTTCGGGTTGAAAATGAAAAATGCGAGCCAACGTCTCGCCAAATCCGCTGACGCCGGATAGAGACGGCTTCGTGAGGAGAGGAGGTTGTGCCATGTTGACTTATAAAGATTGCGTCGGCCTGACGGGTTTGGAAGAGGGCGAAATTGAAGCCATCGCCCACCATGAATGCCTGCCGGAAATCGTCGCCGCCGAGTTCGGGTGCTGCTTGGTCAATCGAGCGGGAGGCGAGCGCATCATCGATCAGATGATCCGGGATGACATCGACGCCGCCGAGCGGCACCGTCAACCGCGAGTGGCGATGCATTGGCAGGCGGTGTTGCGGCAGTTTGAGGCTAACCACCCTCAGCTTCAGAGCGAGACCGTTTAAGGTCCATCAGCGGCGCGATCGAGGGGCGGGCGCGGATCGGATGAAAAATCGCGGCAAGCTTCAGGTTCAGGAGAGCCGCCCGTTCCCGCAAGCGTTGCGCCCGTCCGGTGGATCGCGAGGCTGAGAATCGGCGATCATGCGTTTCGAAGCGCTACCCCTGGACGTTCGCCAGACCATCGAACGGGCCGCCTGCCGGTTTCTGGTCGAAAAAGGCTACGTGAGCTTGGATGAAGCCTGCCAAAGCCTGGATTTGACATTGCCGGATTTGTGGAACCGCATGCTTCGGGAGGCCGGTCTGCCGGAAAGTGACCCACCGGCCTTTTCGCCGTTTTCTTGAAAGCGGGATCGGATACCGGGGCGAAAGGCTTGCCGGTATCCGATGTCCGGGCTTGCGTCAGTCGCTCAGGAATACAGCGGGGCGACGCCCATCTGTTGGTGAATGGCGTTGACCGCCTGCGCGTCCAATCCCAGAGTTTGCGCCAGTTTGTCCATGTAATCGGATTCTTCCTTGGAATCGAGGTTGATCGCCATCAGCGAAACCAAGTAGATATCCGGCGCCATCTCGCGGGCGATACCGCCCAAAAAATCCAGATTGAGCGGCTTGGCCAGTTCATTTTGCAGGAACTCTATTTCCTTGGCGCCGACATCGGCGACTTTCGACATGATGTTTTCGCGCTCTTGATCGTCGACCCGGCCATCCGCCTTGGCGGCGTTGATCATGGCCTGGATCATCACCAGGGCTTGCTGCTGCATCTCGGCGACAGCGGCCGGAGCCGCAGCTTGTCCGGGCGCCATCATCTTTTCCAGCCCGTCCAGCGACGATTGCGCCGCCGCCGCGCCGCGCTTGCCCATCATCTGATAGGCCGCCAGGGCCAGACCGCCGAGCAGCCCCCAATTGACGCCCCGGCTTTGAGGCCGGTTGCCGCCGAGCATCCCGCCGAGCATCCCGCCCAGGCCGCCTGGCGCGCCGCCCATCATGCTGCCCAGCACACCGCCCAAACCGCCGGTTCCGCCGGCTTGCCCCCGGCTGCCCATCAGGCCGCCGAGCAAGCCGCCCAGGCCGCCGCTTTGCGCGCCGCCGCCCATCATGCCGCCCAGCACGTTCCCCAAGCCACCTCCCCAGCTTCCGCCGGTTTGTGCGCCACCTCTCGTTAAACCGCCGATCATTTGATCCAGAAATTGTCCGCCGATCCCAGAGGACGTGGCGTTATTTCCCAGCAAACTACCCAAAATCTTTACTGCATCCATTCCGGTATCCTCGTTGGTGGCTTCAGTGGAAATCGCGGGGCGGCGATCGGCCACCCCGCATCGCTGTTAATGGGGGTTCAGACGCTCTCTCAAGCCAGGGGAATGCGAATTTTCTGACCGGGGTAAATCTTGTTGGCGTCTTGGATGACTTCGCGGTTGGCTTCGAAAATTTGGTTGTAGGCCGAAGCGTTGCCGAGGAATTGCTTGGCGATGGACGAGAGGGTGTCGCCCGATTTGATGGTGTAATACTCGACTTTTCCGGTCTGCGGCGGGGCCTTTAACTGGTCGGCGGAAACGTTTGACACGCCCTGGACATTGCCCGCCATCAAGACGGCTTTTTCCATGGCCTCGGGGGTGATGGCGTCTCCGGACAATTGAACCTGACCGTCTTTGAATTTGACATCGAGATTCTTGACGCCGGGATTCGCCGCTTCGATTTCCTGCTTGATTTTGGCGGCCGGATCATTGTCGTCCGCGCCGAACAGTTTTTTGCCTTGATTGACGATAAAGTCGAACAGTCCCATGACAGTCTCCTGTGTTTTTGAAGCTTCAAAAGCCGTTGCTTGCGGTTGATAAACCAATGCCCGTGCGCTTACCGCTTCGGGCATTGGGCAGGGGTGGCGGCAAACTGGCAAAAAGCGCTTGCAGTTCCGGCGCGTCGCCGGCTTGGGGCCAGTTGGCCATGCCTTGGGTCCACACCAGCGTGGTGCGGGTAAGTTGTCCGCTTTGCGCCTGTCGCCGCAAATCCTCCAGGGCGAACGGTCCGGCCTGCCGGCGGTTCATCGCCGCGAAATAGCGGGTGGCGGCTGGCGGCGGCGGCGCTCGGCCCGAGAGCCGTTTGTCCGGCTTGGACCGGGCGGTTCGACGTTTCGTTCAACCGCTGGGCCATCGGCGTTCGAAACGGTATACCAGCGTGTCGTCGGAATCGTCGGCCCAGTGGATGACATCGGATGACATCGACGAATTCGCCGAGCAATGGATCCCAGAGCCCCATCTCAGCGGCCTCCGGGCGGTTGGCGGGTTCGGGCTTGGGCGGAGGTCAGCGCCTGGCGCAGCTCGGATTCGAGCGTTTCCAGTTGCGCGGTGGCTTCCTTGCGGCGGCGGCGGCCTTCGTCGGCGATCCGCAGGCTGTCCTCGATGGTGGCGATCAGCTCGGTGTTGGCTTTCTTGACGGTTTCGATGTCGAACGCGCCGCGCTCGATTTCGGCGCGGGCGCGGACGTTCGCTTGCCGGAGGTTTTCCGCGTTGGATTTCAGCAACTGGTTGGTGAGATCGGTGGCGGCTTTGACGGTCTTGGCCGCTTGGTCGGAGCGGTAGATGGTGATGGCTTGCGCCAACTGTTGCCGCCACAGCGGCACGGTGTTGACCAAAGTCGAGTTGATCCTGGCGATCAGGCCCTTGTCGTTTTCCTGCACCAAGCGGATGCTGGGCAAGCTTTGCATGGTGACTTGCCGGGTCAATTTGAGGTCGTACACGCGCCGCTCCAGATCGTCGCGGCTGGCGCGCAGGTCGCGCAAGCGCTGGGCCTCGATCGTGTTGTCATCGGCCGCGACCGCGCGCGCCATCGCCGGCAACTGTTCGGTGTCGACCTGTTGCAATTTGGCCTCGCCGGCGGCGATGTAGAGCTCCAGGGTGTGAAAATAGTCGAGATTGGCGTTATAGAGCCGGTCCAGGCCGGCGATGTCGGTCAGCAATTGCGTCTTGTGGCGTTCCAGCGCATCGCTGATGTCGTCGATTTGGTTCCGGACGGTTTCGTACTGCTGGATGATCTTGACCAGCGGCTTGGTTTTGCCGAGCAGGCGGGAGAACAGGCCCGGTTTTTTGCTCGGGTCCAGATCGTTCAGATCGAAGCCGCGCAACACCGCCACCATTTCGTTCAAGGACGCGCCGGCGGGTCCGGCGTCTTTGTTGCGCACGCCCTCCAGCATTTGGTCGGAAATGCGGGTCAACTGCTCTTGGGCCTTGCTGCCAAAAAAGATGATGGAATGGCTGTCGCCGAGATTCAATTCCTCGACCAAAGCGGCGATTTGCTGCTGGTCCTGGTCCTGGTCCGGGGCCGGCGCGCGGGCGGCCAAATCTTGCTGGACGTGCGGCAGGGCGGCGGCGAACTCCTGCGGCATGGCCGGCAGATTGGGCAGCGGGGCGGTCGGCGCGTTGGACGGCGTGCGGCTCATGCGAGGCAAGTCCTTGGAATGAGGAATGGTCTTTTGATGGCGACTTTAAATCCGAAGTTTATGCAAACCGGGACGCCAAGTGCAAAGCCGGCACACGCGGCGCGCTCCGGCGTCAAGCGCGTCGCGTCACCGGCGGGTTTCGCCCGCCCGGCGCGCCGGCCCTTCAGGCCACGCCTTCCCGTTTGAGTTGGGTGTTCAGCACTTCGATTTGCACGTCGAGATCGGTCACATCGGCTTCCAGCAGTTTTTGCTGCTGTTCGCCGAACACCTGTTCGATGGTGGCCAGCACCTGCCGGAAATTGTTTTCCAGCTCCGGCGTCTGGGCGCGGCCATGCGTTCTGGCATAGCCTTCGGTCACTTGTTTGGCTCCATCGAGATAGACGTTCAAAAACTTGCGGGCCCGGCGCAGGTCGCGGGGGTCTTCTTCCAGCATCGTCAGGATCTGCCGGGCTTGGCCGACGATGCGGCGCAGGCGGCTGTTGACTTCGGCGTTGTGGATATTGCGGATCGCCTGTTCGATGGCGGCGATGGAATTTTCCGCTTGGGTCAAGGCGTGCAGCACCCGATCAGTGGAATCGATGCCGTCGCGGTCGGTGAAGCGTTTGGCCGTCCGGGGATCGAAGCCGTAAGTCAAATAGCAGCCGAGCAGGGCGAGCGAGCCGAAAATGATCGACATGATCGGGGAATGGCCCGCGCTGGTCCAGGCGACCATGCCGGTGGCAAGCCCGATCAGGCCGCCGCCGAGCGCTTTGAACGGCCACGGCGTTTTAGCGACCTGGCGGCGGCTATAGTCGGCTTCCGAGCGCAACCCGCGCCGCAACAACATCGCGCCGCCCAAAAACAAACTGTAGCCGACGCCGTTGTTGAACAGGCCCATGAGATCGCCGTCGATCAAGGAACCGATAGCCGCCAGCAACACCGGCAGCGGCAGCCAGAACATCAACAGGCCCGCCATCGGCGAAAAAGGTCGGGCGAGGTGCTTGTAGCGTTCGGCCACGATAACCAGTCTCCGTCTCAGCAGTAAAACCAGGGGGAGCGCCAGCAGCAGGCCCGCGCTGACCAACCAGAAAAAACGGGTCATGACCGCGACCGGCCGGCCTCAGCCGCGCGGCGCTGGCAGGGCGGAGGGCGCGGCCGCGACATCGGGCCCAGGAGCGGCCAGCGCCTGGCAGGAAACGACGCCGACGGTGGCTACAATCAGCAACAATCCGATCAATTTAACCAGAAAATTAGGCATGATAAGCGCCTCGCGCGATGGATCGGCAACCGTTGAGCACTATAGCATATCCCCTGTTACACCCGACCCGGCCAGCGCCCGCTCCAGCGCCGCTTCGGGGTCGAAATCGCGTTCGGCCGGCGCTTCGAACCGGCGGTGGACGAAGCGGCCGCCCGCATCCGGCCGATACAACGCCCGATAGTGCTCGGGCCGGGCCAGCAGATCGCGGATGCCGGCCAGCAAGGCCGCGATGTCGTCATCGCCGGTGTACCAGCCGAAGCTGGCGCGGACCATGCCGCGCCATCGGTCCAGCAGCGCCGCCGCATCGCGGGCGTCGGGGTCGATTTCCAGCGCCCACAGCTCCGGCTTCAGCAGTTCCCGGACGTAGGGATGAGCGCAAAAGCACCCGTTTCTGACCGCGACGTTGTGGTAATCGTTCAGTGCGGCGGCGACCAGCCCGTGCTCCAAACCGTCCAGATTGAAGGCCACGACGCCCAGGCGCGGCGCGCGCTCAAAGTCGAGATCGCCGTACAGCCGCACGCCCGGCATCGCCGCCAGTTCGGCGATCAGCGCCCGCAGCCGGATCTGTTCGGCCGCGTGAAGGCGCTCCAGGCCGGCGCGCTCCAACACCGCAAGCGCCGCGCCCAGTTGCACCGCGCCGAGCAGATTGGGCGTTCCCGCTTCTTCGCGGTCCGGAAAACGGCGCGCGAGCCGATAACCGTCGAGATGCACGTCCTCGACCATGCCGCCGCCCACTTCGTCGGGTTCCTGATCCGCCAGCAAGTTCCGGCGCACCACCGCTGCGCCCGGCGATCCGGGCGCGTAAAGTTTGTGGCCGGAAAAGACCACGGCGTCCAGTTCCCGGTCGGCCGCGCCGGTGTCGCTGATCGGCAGCGGCGCGTGGGCGAGCTGCTGGGAGGCGTCGACCACGATCCAGGCGTCGTGCGCGTGGGCGAGCGCCGCGATGGCGTGAACCGGGTTGAGGATGCCGGTCACGTTGCTGGCCGCCGATACCGCGATGTAGTTGACCCGGCCCCGGTGTTGGACCAGCAGCTTTTCGAGCGCCGCCAGATCGACCGGGCCCAGCGCCGGCGCGTCGCCGCTCAGCGGCGCGTGAATGACGCGCCCGGCGTGTTTGCGATGCGGCAGATCGTTGGCGTGATGCTCCATCAGGGTCAGCAGCACCACCTCCCGCTCCGGTCGCCGCATGGCCAGCGCGCGCGCCAGCCGGTTGAGCGCGGACGTGCAGCCGCTGCCGGCAAAAATGGCGGTATAGCGTTCGGGATCGGCCCGCAAAAAGCGCAGCACCCGCGCGTGCGCCCAGCCGTAGGCGCGACCGGCGATGCGGGCGGAGAAATGCGAATCGCTGTGGGTGTTGGCGTAGTGGGGGAGCAGCTCGTCGGCGACTTGGCGGGCGCTGCGCAGCGCCAGCGTCGAGGCGGCCGAATCGAGGTAGCGGCGGCGGGTCACGCGCCCGTCGGCCAGACGGTAGCGGGTGTCCAGGCCGATAAAATCGCGGGCTGCGGCGTCGGGCGACATGGAAGTTCGCGCGGGCTCCAAAGGTTACGCGAGCTTCGATAGGTCTTGGAGGCGTTGGTTCCCAAGCGGCGTTCCGGCCGAAAGCGGGGCCGGAACGCGCGCCGGCTCAGCGCTGGTTGACAGGCACGTAATCGCGGATCGTATCGCCGATGTAGATTTGGCGCGGCCGGTAAATCCGCGCTTTCGGGTCGTCGTGAAGTTCCTTCCAGTTGGCGATCCAGCCCGGCATCCGGCCGATGGCGAACATCACCGTGAACATGTTGAGCGGAATGCCCATCGCCCGCAGCGTGATGCCGCTGTAAAAGTCCACGTTCGGATACAGCTTGCGCTCGATGAAATACTCGTCGTTGAGCGCGGCTTCTTCCATTTGCAGCGCGATGTCCAGCAACGGGTCGCTGATGTTGAGGCGCGCCAGCATCTTGTCGGCGGCATCTTTCAAAATCTTGGAGCGCGGATCAAAATTCTTGTAGACCCGATGGCCGAAACCCATCAGTTTCAGCTTGGCGTCTTTCTTTTTCACCCGATCGATGTATTCGGACACTTTCATGCCGGATTGCCGGATGAATTCCAGCATCTCGATCACCGCCACGTTGGCGCCGCCGTGCAGCGGCCCCCACAGCGCGCACACGCCCGCCGAGCAACTGGCGAACATGTTCGCCTGGCTGGAAGCGACCATCCGCACCGTGCTGGTCGAGCAG
>JAEUPW010000008.1 GCA_016790045.1 Candidatus Competibacteraceae bacterium | reverse complement strand
CGCTTTGGCTTTTTGTGGCAAGCGACCGGCCCGCAGCTTTCAACGTTGGCGATCACGCCGACGAGGCTCCGGTTTGCTTTGAAATTTTGGCAGGGTCAACAGAGGACTCCTTTTCGATGAAAAAACATTGCACCCGAAACTACCGCAGTTTGCTCGCGGCGACTCTGGCCTCGGCTTTGACGATGCCGGTCTGGGCGGCCCCGGCGCCGGAGGCCGACCCGGTCAAGGAAGAGGTCAAGGCCGTGCTGAACCAGCACGACGAGGCGATGGGCAAACAGGATCTCAAAGCGTTGCTGTCGCTTTACGCCGACGATCCCACCATCGCGATGATGGGGACCGGCCCCGGCGAGTTCTGGAAGGGCAAAACGGAGGTTGAAACCGCTTACAAGGAATTTTTGAAGGATTTCAAGGCCGGATCGCTGAAACATCAATGTCCGGACACCTCCGGCGGCCACCAAGGCGATGTCGCTTGGCTGGTCGCTTCGTGCAACATGCAGGATACTGCCCCGGACGGCAAAGCGCGGAATTACGTGCTCAATGTCTCGGCGGTGCTCAAGAAGGAAAAGGGTGGCTGGAAGTTTCAGACCCTGCACTTTTCCAACCTGACCAGTGGCGATGCGCCACCGCCGCCAGCCGCACCCGCCTCGGCCCCGAAGAAAGCCCAGTGAGCGGAGAACGGCCATGACCGATCGACAGAATGCGCAACCTCTCGAACCGACCGATACCCCGGAAGCACAGGAACGACGCACTTTTCTGCGCGGTCTGGGCAAATGGTCGCAGGCGGTGATTGGCGGAGTGCTGCTGGGCGGTGGGCTGACGGTTTCCCATCGGACCAGCGCCGGCGCTTGGATCAACCGTCGCGGCGGTTACGGCGGCGGCGGCGGCGGTTGGATCAACGGCGGCGGCGGCGGTGGTTGGAGCAACGGCGGTGGCGGCGGCGGCGGTTGGATCAATCGCCGCGGCGGCGGCGGCGGCGGCGGTTGGATCAATCGCTGAACCCGCATCGATGTAAGGACGGCGACGAGGAAAGACGGCGACGAGGAAAGACGGCGACGAGGTGGTGACCGAGCATGTCCGTGAGCGGGTGATTGCCTGGAGCTGACACCCCCGTCTGCCGTCGATGGTCGATGCATGGAACGGGAAGCAATGGAGTCGTTTATGCGCCATGTCGATGTTTGATAAAGAAAAAAACCTGATCGAGCGCCTGGGACGCATCGCGCCCGGCGTGCCGGCGCTCGCGCGCTACCGATTTACCGCCGATTTCCGGCGCGATCTGATCGCCGGCCTTTCGGTGGCGGCGGTAGCGTTGCCCGTCGCGGTCGCGTATGCCCAACTCGCCGGCTTCAGTCCGGTCGTGGGCCTCTACTCCAGCATCCTGCCGCTGGTGGCTTACGCGATCTTCGGCACCTCGCGGCAGTTGATGGTCAATCCCGACGCGGCGACCTGCGCGATGATCGCCGCCGCCGTCGCCCCGCTCGCTGCGGGCGACGCGGAATTGTACGGGTCGCTCGCGATCGTGCTGACGTTTTTCACCGGCCTGTTCTGCATCGCCGCGAGTTTTCTCCGGCTCGGGGCGCTGGCGGATTTCCTGTCCAAGCCGATCCTGGTCGGCTTCCTGAACGGCATCGCCATCAGCATCCTGCTGGGGCAGATCGGCAAGCTGTTCGGCTTCGCCATCGAGTCTGGCGGTATCGTTCCTCGCCTGCTCGAATTCATCGCCAAGCTGCCCCAAACCCATGGTCCGACCCTGGCGGTCGGCTTGGGCAGTTTTGCCGTGCTGTTCCTCGCGCGCCGCTTCCTGCCGCGTTGGCCGGCCGCGCTATTGGCGCTGGTCGCCTCGGCCATCGCGGTCGCGTTGCTGAAACTGGATGGGCGCGGGGTCGCGATTCTGGGTTCGGTTCCCGCCGGACTGCCGCCGCTCCGCTGGCCCACTTTTTCCCCCGAACACTTGCCATCGCTGGTGGCCAGCGCGGCGGGCTTGGCCCTGGTGCTGTTTTCCAGCGGCGTGTTGACCGCCCGCAGCTTCGCGGCCAAGAACCGCTACGAGATCGACGTGGACCGCGAGTTCGCCGCGTTCGGCGCCGCCAACCTCGTCTCCGCCCTGTCCCAGGGTTTTGCCGTCACCGGCGCCGATTCGCGCACCGCCATGGGCGACGCGGCCGGGGGGCGCACCCAGGTCACCGGCCTGGTCGCCGCCACGACGATGGCGGCGGTCTTGCTGTTCCTGACCGACCCCTTGCAGTACGTCCCCATCGCCGCCCTGGGCGCGGTGTTGGTGTTCGCGTCGCTCTCGCTGTTCGACGTGCGCTCGCTGCGGGACATCTGGAGGATCGACCGGCGCGAGGTCGGATTGTCGGTGATCACGACGCTGGGCGTGGTGGCGGTGGGCGCGATCGACGCCATTCTGGTCGCGGTGGTACTGGCGCTGGTGCGGTTCGTCAAGCTGACCGCGCGTCCCCGCGACGAAGTGCTCGGCAAGATGGAGGGTCTGCCCGGCTTTCACTCCATCGAACGACACCCCGAAGCCAAGACCTTTCCCGGCTTGGCGGTCTATCGCTTCAATGGCCCGATCACCTTCTTCAATGCCGTCTACTTCAAGCAGCGGGCGTTGGCCGTGGCCGATGCCGCCGACCCGGCACTCCAGTGGTTCGTCATCGACGCGATTCCGATCAGCCACATCGACGTGACCGGCCTGTACGCCTTGCGCGATCTGAAAGAAACGCTCGAAGCGCGCGGAACCAAGCTGATTGTGGCCGGGCGCAAAACCGAATTTCTGGACTGGCTGCGGGAGAGCGGCCTCCACCGACCGGAACACGAGGAACGCATCTTCCCGACGCTCCGTCAGGCGCTGAAAGCCTACCACCGCGAAATCGGCCCGGCCGAAGCGCCGCCCGACGAAGAATAGCGGGGCGTTGTCTAAATGAACGGAAAAATTGCCCGCACGCGACACCGCCCGCCGGGCCACTCGTTCCCGGCGCCGCGACGGGGCACCGACCGACCCCGCATCCGCCGGAACCCAGTCACGCCAAATCCCCGAGGAGTTCGACCGATGACCGAACCATCCCAACCTCTCTCCACCTCGCAAACCCTGCCCGCGCCCGCCCAACAGATCGCCGATTACTGGGTGGATTCCTGGCAGCGCACGATCCTGTTCTGGGACACGCTGCGCCGGCGCGGCAACCAATATTTCGAGCACAAGGCCAAGGCGGTGCCGCACGTCCTCAGTTTCGACGCCGAGCTGGTGATGGACGGCCGGACCTTCGCTCGGCCGGTCAATTACGGGCTGGCGCGGATCAAGCCGCCGGAAGGGGTCGCCATCGACCCGAAAAAGCGCCCGTTCGTGGTGGTCGATCCGCGCGCCGGCCAC
>JAEUPW010000005.1 GCA_016790045.1 Candidatus Competibacteraceae bacterium | reverse complement strand
GCGGCTCCCCCTCGCGCAGCCCCACGTCGGTGCACGGCAAGCGATCCATGGCCGGCGCGCAAATTTGGCTGCCGGACCGATGCTTGAGCTTGAGCGCGCCGGTCAAATGGTCGGCGTGAATGTGGGTGTCGATGGTGTACCAGAGCTTTAATCCCAGGCTTTGCAAAACCTGCAAATCGCGCTTGACGGTCTCGATCACCGGGTCGATGATGGCGCAAGCTCCGGTCTCCCGACAGGCCAAAAGATAACTGTAGGTCGAGGAGACGGGCTCAAAAAGCTGCTTGAAAATCATGCTGTCGGCTCCTTCAATTCGGCTGGTGACCCGGCGCGACGGCAGCGGGAACGCGCCGCGCCGGAGCCACCCGCACTGACTTATAACGTCTTCTTGCAGAAGTACCAATCGACGTAGTCATAGCCCTTTTCGTCGATCCGCGCCTGCGCCTCGGCAGTCGTGGCCGGCGGCGGCACAATGACCGGTTCACCGGGCTTCCAACCTTCGGGCGTGGCAACTTTGTTGGCGTCGGAGGTTTGCAACGCCTCAACCAAGCGCAGGAACTCGTCGATGGATCGACCGTTGGTCATCGGGTAATACACCATGGCCCGCAAGATGCTGTCGGGGTCGATAATGAAGGTCGCGCGCACAGCCGAGGTATCGGCAGCGCCGGGATGGACCATGCCGTAAGCTCTGGCGACCGCCATCGACAGATCGGCGATGATCGGAAATTTTATGTCGACGCCGAATTTCTCCCGGATGTTCCGCACCCAAGCCACATGCGAATAATGGCTGTCGATCGACAGACCCAACAAGTCGCAATTCAGCTTGGCGAACCGGTCGTAGGCTTTGGCGAAGGCGATGAATTCCGTCGTGCACACCGGAGTAAAATCCGCAGGATGGGAAAACAGCACCAGCCACTTACCGTGATAGTCGGACAACTTCTTGATCCCGTGCGTGGTCGGCGCTTCGAAATCGGGCGCGCGCTCGTTCAAGCGCGGGAAGCTAACGGAAGGCGTGGTTTCCATGGTTCGTTCCTCAAACAGTGAAAGTCAGGAAAAACATAGACAGGTAACGCCCCATTAAAATATTAGAAAGTACTTATTTTTATAAATTCATTATTCCTAAGCCGACCATTGAAAATCGCTATGCGAGTTCTGCGTTCGCCGCGAAGGTCGATCAGGAGCGATTTTCGGGCAAGCGAAGGCCGCCGCGATCCGAACGGGCGTTAAACCGTCATCCCAGCTCCAACATGTCCCCGTTGCCCAGGAATAGCTCCGTCTTGGAGCCGTTGCGGGCGGTGCCGCGCTGCACCGGCAACCCGAGTTCCAGCATCTTTTCGACCGCGGTGCGCCCGGTGCAGTGATTGCACGCCAGCTTGGCGACCTCGTAACCTTTCAAACCATCGATAATCCGATTTTTTGCTTCGTCCCAATCGTCCAAGGGCGCGATGTGCAAGCCGCCGTACAGCGCGTGGATGCGCTCGCCGCCGACGAAATTCTGCCGGGCGTACTCCAACAAGTTGAGCACGCCACCGTGACCGCAGCCGGTGACCATCGCGATACCCCGATCCTGGAGATGCGCGTAGAGCACATTTTCGCCTCCCACCTTCAGCAAGGTGTTCATCGGGAAATTCACCAGCGCCAAACCGTGAAATAAAACGTGCGGTCGGTCGGCGGCGATGGTGATCACTTCACCGGTATGGCCCTGCTGACGAATCAGATCGAAACCTGCTTGCTGGAAGCCCTCGGGCACGTAAACGGTAATACCGGGACAGTGCTTGAGCGTCGAGCCGATTCCCCAGAAATGATCGAAATGCTCGTGGCTGATCACCAGCGCCTCGATCTCGCCCGCTTGCAGCATCCGGTCGATACCCTCCTCGGCGAAGCGCCGGTCCATCCAAGCCGGATTCCAGCCGGTGTCGAACAGCAAGCGGCGCACGGCTCCGCCGATTTCCTCGGCTTCCAGCAGCGCCGAAAACCCGGCAGCGTTATCGGCGTGCAAATCGCCAAACGGCGGCCACGGAATGGCGTACTGATCGACTTCAGCGCCACCCGCGTCCCGGATATCGCCGAACACCTCGCCGGTATCGAACCAACCGGTTTCGGAAATGCAGCGAATTTTCAGGCGCTTCAAGACGCCCATATCGGCTTTTTGCGGGTTTGACATGATTGGCTTTCCTCTGGTTGTCTCCGAACGATTGGCGACAGCGCGGCTCCAAACCGGGCCGAGGCCGGATTCGGGTATCCCTGCCCGTGTTATCGTTTGTGTTATCGCTTTATGAACCCGCCATCAACCGTGATCGTGATGATGGGCGTGATGATGGGCATGGCCGTGGCCGCATGTCATCGCCGCTTCTGCACTCGGCCGACCCTCAAGATAGTCCGTTATCGCCCGATCCGGATCGCTCTCGGCGGTGACCAGAGCCGCGATGCCCTTGGCGGCAAGACGGCGGCTTAAACCCGGCCCCATGCTGCCCGCGATGAGCACCTGCACCTCATTCAACGGATGCGGCGCTTGCGGCGAACTCTGGTGCAAGGATTGTTCGATGGGCAGTTCAAGCAAAGTCTTGCCCGTCACTTTTTGGTCGTCAATCTCATAAATCCAGAATTTGCGGCACTTGCCCGCGTGTTCGGTCACAGTGCGGCGATTCTGGCTGGTTACGGCAATTTTCATCAGCAATATCCTTCATCAATTTTGCAGGCAAAGGCTTAAAAGCAGCCTGCCTACACCTGTTGCAACACGTTGCCGAAAGCGACTCCGAATACCAGCGGGTATCGCGCCGCCCACGAACAGCCCCCAATCCCAAAAATTGCGCCAGCGCGGATCGCTCAGCTTGCTCCGGCAATCGAAGCCGACCGGGCGCAGGATCAGGGCAAATAGAGTCAGGAATCAAGGCGGTGAAGAAGCCGGAAAACGAAGATGGATCATGCCGATGTCCAACGCCGTTGAGGAGAATGCCAAGCAGTTTGCCATCGCCCCGGCAGCGGGCGCATTGCGGATTCGCAATCGCCGTCGCCGCACCGCGACTTTTTCTTCAACTCACGCTCGGAAACAGGGTCTTAACGTTTGCGGTCCAGCGAGTTTTTAGGCCGATCAGGGCCGTGGCAAGGCGGCCGATCCTGTACACTGTGGTCAGCTAACGACAGTCGAGCGCGGGTGCCTCATGAGAGCTGTTGCCGTACTTGAGATTGGTCTGGAAGCTGCCAAATGCCGCCATTGCGCTGTGCGGGATTCCGCCTTGTTCGCCGGCCTGCACGAAGCCGATTTCCGCCACATCCACCGGCCGATTCAGGATGTAGCTCTAACGGCCCAGCACACGCTCTACCGACTGGGCGAACGGGGAGAGATGCTGTTCACCTTGCGCTCCGGCATCATCAAATTGCTGCAATATCTGCCGGATGGCAACCAGCGAATCGTCCGCTTGTTGAAACGGGGCGATATCCTTGGCATGGAGATACTGGTCGGCCAGCCCTACCAGCATGACGCCATCGCCCTGAGCGATTGCGGCCTGTGCGCGATTCCCGCCCCAGTGATCGAACAGCTCGGCGAGCGACAACCCCGCTTGTACCGGGATTTAATGGCGCGCTGGCAGCAAAAACTGGCGGAAGCCGACACTTGGCTGACCGAGTTCACCACCGGCACCGCACGCGAGCGGATCGCCCGTTTGCTATTGCGCTTGACGTGCCCCGACAGCGACCAAGCCCTGCCGCTGTTCGGCCGGGAAGACCTTGGAGCTATGATCGGGTTAACCACCGAAACCGTCAGCCGCACCATCGCCGAATTGCGCCGACAGGGCGTATTGCGCGACTGTAGCGCCAATACTCAAGGATGCGACCAAGCGATGCTGCGCCGGATTGCCGATGGCGAGGAATAGGCCATAATCATCCAACTCCAAACAAATTCATTTCGAGTTCCCAAACCCTGATTCGAGGAAAAGCACGATGGCGATGCTGGGCAAGTTATCCGGCGGACCGTGGCGGCGTTTGATCTTGCTACTGGCGGTGTCTCTCGTTTTGGGTGTGCTCAAAGCCGCCGAACCCGCCTGGGACGAAATCGAGAAAACGGCGCGCGGTCAAACCGTCTACTGGAACACCTGGGGCGGCGACGAGAAAGCCAACGCCTACATCGCGTGGGTCGGCGAGCGAGTCAAGGAACGCTACGGCATCGCGCTCCAGCACGTGAAGGTCGGCGATATCGCCGAAACGGTGTCGCGCATCCTGGCCGAAAAATATGCCGGCCGCAACGAAAAAGGCACGGTGGACCTGCTCTGGATCAACGGCGAAAATTTTCACACCATGAAGAGCAATGGCCTGCTGTTCGGGCCTTTCTCCGAACGGCTACCCCATTATCCCCTGGTGGATACCGTGACGATTCCGAGCACGACCCTGGATTTCACGGAACCCGTCGAAGGCATGGAAGTGCCCTGGGGCAAATCGCATGTCGTTTTCATCCATGACGCCGCCAAGCTGCAAAATCCGCCGAAATCCGTCTCCGAACTCATGGATTACATCAAGGCCCATCCGGGGCGGTTCACTTATCCCGAACCGCCCGACACGCTCGGCTCGACCTTTCTCAAGCAGATCCTGATCAAACTGACCGACCAACAAGAAGCCTTGCAAAAACCGGTCGCCGAAACCACCTTCGGACCCGTGACCGCACCGCTGTGGGGTTGGCTGGACGAAGTTCGCCCGCATCTGTGGCGGCAGGGCCAAACCTTTCCGCAAAGCGCGCCGGCGCTGCGCCAGTTGCTGGCGGACGGCGAAATCGATATCGCGTTCAGCCTCAACCCCAACGACGCTTCGGCGGAAATCGAAAAAGGCAATCTGCGCAATACGGTGCGCACTTACGTGCTGGCGGGCGGCACCATCGCCAACACCCATTTCGTCGCCATTCCGTACAATTCCAGCGCCAAGGAAGGCGCGCAGGTCGTCGCCAATTTCCTGCTTTCCCCCGAAGCCCAGTCCCGCAAACTGGACCCCGCGATCTGGGGCGACCCGACGGTGTTGGGACTGGAAAAATTGTCGCCCGCCGATCGCGCTCGCTTTATCGAGCTGAAACGCGGCGTCGCCACGCTCAGTCCGGGCGAGTTGGGCGCGCCCCTGCCGGAACCGCACCCGAGCTGGGTGGAGCGACTGGAAGCCGCTTGGCGAGCGCGTTACAGCCGCTAGCGTGAACCGCGAAACGGCGCGGCGCGGGAGCTGGAGCGCGCTGGCCCTCAACCGGGCTCCAGCGCTGACGCTGTTCATCTTGTTGGCCCCCATCGCCGCCGGTCTGCTCGGCACGCTGCTGCCGGCGTTCGGGTGGTTGCCGGTGGTGGGAGCCGCCGATTTTTCGCTGGAGCCCTGGCGGGCGCTATGGGCGGCTCCGGGCTTGGGGCAGTCTCTGGCGCTGAGCTTGTGGACTGGCTTTGCGGCGACCGCGCTATCGCTGTTGCTGGCGCTGGCGTTGCTCGCCACTTGTCATCACACCCTTTGGCTGCGCCGCATCCGCCAGAGCTTGGCGCCCTTGTTGGCCGTTCCCCACGCGGCGCTGGCGTTCGGTTTGGCGTTTCTGATCGCGCCCAGCGGCTGGCTGGCGCGCTGGTTCTCGCCGTGGGCGACCGGCTGGGAACGGCCGCCGGACCTTGCCGGTTTCGGGCCGCAAGACCCGTGGGGTTTGAGCCTGATTCTGGCGCTGCTGCTCAAGCAAACGCCCTATCTGTTGTTCATGGGCCTTAGCGGCCTTTCGCAATTACCGCTCGAATCCTGGTCGTCCGTGGCCCGTTCGCTCGGTTACGGCCCCATCACCACGTTTTTTAAAGTGATCCTGCCCTCGCTCTACCCGCTGCTGCGCTTGCCGGTGTTCGCCGCTCTGGCGTTTTCGCTGACCGTGGTGGATGTCGCCTTAATCATTGGCCCCAGCACGCCGCCGACCTTGGCGGTGCAGGCGCTGCGCTGGTTTAACGGTCCCGAGTTGACTTGGCGTTTGCCCGCGGCGGCGGCGGCGGTTCTGTTGACTTTGCTGGTTTTGATCGCGCTGGCCACCTGGGAAGGCATGGTTCGCTTGTTGGGGCGGTTGAGCCGATTCTGGGTGATCGGCGGTTGGCGCGGCGGCATGGGGGGCATCGCCAGGCGCCTGGCGCTCGGCGGCGGCGGCGCGGTGTTCGCGTGCGCGACGCTTAGCATGGGCGGCTTGTTGCTGTGGTCGTTCGCCCAACGATGGCCCTTTCCGCTGGCGTGGCCCGAACGGTGGACCCCGGACAATTGGATCGGTCAAAGCGGCAATCTGCTGGCCATGATCGGCACCACCTCGATCATCGGCGTGGCGGCGACCGCGCTGGCGCTCGGGCTATCGCTCGCCTGCCTCGAACACGAAGCGCACCGGCGGCCGACCTTCGCCGGCCGCAGCCTGTGGTTGCTTTATCTGCCTTTGCTGGTGCCGCAAGTCGGCTTTTTGTTCGGGATTCAGGTGCTTTTGGTTTGGGGCGGCCTGGATGGGGGCTGGCCGGCGCTGGTCTGGACCCATGTGCTGTTCGTGTTGCCTTACGTGTTTCTGTCGCTGGCCGATCCCTGGCGGGCGTTCGACGCGCGCTACGAGCAGACCGCGCTGGCGCTGGGAGCCAGCCGCGCCCGCGCTTTTTGGCGGGTCAAGCTGCCGCTGCTGCGCGGGCCGGTAGCGGTGGCGGCGGCGTTGGGATTTTCGGTCAGCGTCGCGCAATATCTGCCGACCTTGTTCGCCGGCGCGGGCCGCCACGCCACGATCACCACCGAGGCCGTGACGCTGGCGAGCGGGGGCAACCGGCGGGTCATCGGCGCGTTCGCGGTCGTGCAGGCGGCGCTGCCGTTACTCGGCTTCGCGGCGGCGCTGTGGATCGCCAAGCGCCGGACCTG
The DNA here is from genome assembly GCA_016790045.1 of Candidatus Competibacteraceae bacterium. GTDB lineage: Bacteria > Pseudomonadota > Gammaproteobacteria > Competibacterales > Competibacteraceae > Competibacter_A. Next base: position 46,346 of record JAEUPW010000005.1, on the reverse strand, counting down.
ATATGAACGTCCACGATTCTCGCATCCTGACACTTGGGGATATCCGCATCCGCCTGCTCGATCGCCTGCTGTTCGCGCCGCTGAATTTGACGATCCATCCCGGCGAAGTGGTCACGGTCATGGGGCCGAGCGGCTGCGGCAAATCCACGCTGCTCAACTACCTTTGCGGCACGTTGCCGCCCGCGTTCGAGGCCCAGGGTTCGGTGCGTCTCAGCGGGCGCGAGCTGGTGGATTTGCCCGTGGAACAGCGACGGATCGGGATTCTGTTTCAAGACGCCCTGCTTTTTCCGCACCTGAGCGTGGCCGACAATTTGGCTTTCGGGCTGCAAGCGGGCCAATCGCGGCAAACGCGGCGCCTTCGCGTCGAAACCGCCTTGCTGGACGCCGGCCTGGAAGGGTTGGGCGGCCGCGATCCGGCGACGCTTTCCGCCGGGCAACGCGCCCGCGCCGCCCTGATGCGCACCCTGTTGGCGGAACCGGAGGCGCTGTTGCTGGACGAACCTTTCTCGAAACTGGACACCGAGCTGCGGGCGCGGATGCGAACCTTCGTGTTCGAGCACGCCCGCCAGCGTCGGCTGCCCACCTTGCTGGTGACGCACGACCCCGCCGACGCCGACGACGCCGGCGGACCGGTGGTCGTCCTGGATCGGCCGCCCGCGCTCAGTGACGGGAACCCGACGGCAGCGGCGGCAGATCCCGAAAATCCGGAAACCGTTCCGCGTCTCGCTCCGAGCGGCCCGCGCCGCCCATGATCTCTTCGGCCAAGCGGGCGAAATCGGCCGGTTCGTCGGATAGCAAATTCTCGTAAAGGGTCGGGTCCCAGCACTCGACGCGCTGCGCGTAGGCCAGCAAAACGACCGACTCGCGGATGCCCGCATAATCCAGCAAGCGGCGCGGCAACAGCAACCGACCGCTGGCGTCCAGCTCCAACTCCGTGGCGCCCCGATGAAAATAGCGCGCGAAATCGCGGTTTTTCTTGACGTACGGGTTCAAGCGGTCGAGTTCGGCGGTGACCCGCCGCCATTCGGTGAAGGGATACAGCACCAGATGCTGCTCGAAGCCCCGATTGACCACCAGACGGCCTTCGGCCTCGACCGGAAGCTGCTTTCTCAACGCGGCCGGCAGCGCGATTCGCAGCTTGGAATCGAGCTTGCATTCGAATTCGCCGAGAAAGTTTGCCATCCCTTACCGTGTACACTTGCGCGATGGGTTCCCGAAATCATACAAGAAAGGCGCGCGCGCCGCTTCAATCGGGCGCGTGTCTGTCCGCCTTATCCCGAGCGATAACCTTAAAATAACGCCATGCACGACCTGAGGGCCTGTCGGGCCATACCGCCATGCTACGCACGGTAAAACAATATTTTTACGCGATGACCGGCTTGTGCCTAGTGCTGTTCGGGGCGGGTTATACCGGCGTCATGCTGTTTCTGGAACGGCTGTCGGACAACGCGCAACGCGCCGAGATGGCCATGCTGGCCGACCGCGAAATCCGCAGCCTGGAGCGGCGGTTCTGGGAAATTCGCTTCTGGGAACAGGCGGCTTTGTCGCAGCACCGCCCGGACGCCGAACGGCAGTTTGCGGTGCTGTTGAGCGCCTCCAAGACCGCCATTCGCTTGCTCGATCTCAACATCTCGGATGTCTTGACGCAGGCCAAGATCGACGAAATCTCGGCGCTGTTGGCGGATTACGAAAAGCTGTTCAGCCAATTGATCCAGCTCAAGACCTCGCAACACGCGCGCGCGACCGGCGATGCCGCCGGCGAGAACGCGCCAGGCCTGGGCTCGAAAGGGCCGGAGCCGCAACGGAGGATCGAAGCGCTCGATCAAAAATTCGATGAGTTGACCGACCGCATGATCTCCGTGTTGTCGGCCATTTCCACGCAAGCCATCGACATTTACCGCCAGGAATCCCGAGCCAGCCGCACGCTTCAGCGCCATATCGAACGCTCGCTGCTGGGTTTCACCCTGGTCATGATGCTGCTGTTTGGCGTCCTGCTGCATCTCATGGCCCGCAAGATCATCTGGCCGATCCGGGAAATTTCCGAGGTGGCCCGGCAGGTGCGCTCGGGCCAGTTCGGCTCGCGCTTCATCTCGGGCAACACCGACGAAATCGCCCGGTTGGGCTTCGTCATCAACGACATGCTGGACACCATCGAACAAAACAACGCCCGGCTGACCACCTACCGCAACGATCTCGAAAAACTGGTCGAGGCGCGCACCGGAGAATTGCAGACCGCCAAAGAAGTCGCCGACGCCGCCAACCGCGCCAAGAGCGAGTTTCTGGCCAACATGAGCCACGAAATCCGCACGCCGATGAACGCGATCATCGGCATGGCCGATCTGTTGGCCGAAACCAAACTGAGCCAGGAACAGCGCAACTATGTCGAGGTGTTCAAAAATGCCGGCGAAAATCTGCTGGTGCTGATCGAGGACATTCTCGACCTGTCCAAAATCGAGGCCGACAAGCTGGTGCTCAACCACGAGTTTTTCGATCTGGAAAACTTGCTGAACAAACAGATCGATCTGGTGGCGATGCGCGCCATGAAGAAGGGCCTCGAACTGATCTTGCGGATCGCGCCGGACGTGCCCATCGCCCTCGAAGGCGACCCGCATCGCCTGCAACAGATTTTGACCAACCTGATCGGTAACGCGGTCAAGTTCACCGACAAGGGCGAAGTCGTGGTCGCGGTCGAAAACGATCCGGCTTCTTCGGCTCCAGGGCATTTGCTGTTTTCGGTCACCGATACCGGCATCGGGATTTCCGCCGAAAAACAGGATTTGATTTTCAAGGCCTTCACGCAGGCCGATGGTTCGGTCAACCGCAAATACGGCGGCACCGGTCTGGGCTTAACCATCAGCCGCCGGCTGGTCGAGCTGATGGGCGGCCAGATCGGCTTGGTCAGTGAAACCGGCCAGGGCAGCCAATTCTTTTTCACCGCCAAATTCGTCGCCGCCTCGCCCGAGTTGACCGCGACCGCGCTCGCGCCGCCGGTATTGACCGACTGGAAGGTACTGGTGGTCGATGACATCGCCATCAACCGCCGCATCGTCAACGAATGCTTGAGCGCGGGCGGCGCGAGGGTCGAGGAAGCCGATACCGTGGATAGCGCCTTGGCTCTACTCCGAGAAGGCCACCCCGACGGTCGCGCGTATCGGATGCTGGTTCTGGACTCGCAAATGCCCAACCGCTTTGGCTTAAATCTGTTGGATAGCCTGAACAAGCAACCGGACTACTCGACCCTGCCGATCATTTTACTGGGCAGAGGCGAGCGGTACTGTTTCGAGATGGCGGAAACGGCGCAAGGCCGGATCGTCTGTTTGACCAAGCCGATCAAGCGGCAAGTGCTGTGGGAAGCCGCCAACCAACTGATCGGCTACACCCATGGCGTCCGTCGGGCCGAACCCCGCACCCGCACCCGCATCAGCGGCTTGCTCGCCGGCGATGCCGAGGATAGCGGCCTGTCCATTTTGATGGCCGACGATTCCAAGGATAACGTGATGCTGATCCGGGCTTATCTCAAGCGGACGCCGCACCGCCTGGACATCGCGGAGAACGGGGCGGAGGCGGTCGAGATGTTCAAGCAAGGCCAGTACGATTTGGTGCTGATGGACGTCCAAATGCCGGTCATGGACGGTTATAGCGCCACCGGCCACATCCGCCAGTGGGAGCGCGAACAGGCGCTAGCGCCAGCACCGATTATCGCCCTGACCGCCAACGCCCTGAAAGAAGACGAACAGCGCAGCCTGGACGCCGGCTGCAACGGCCATTTGACCAAGCCGATTCGAAAAGGCATGTTCCTGGCCGCATTGCAGCATTACATTCGCCCGCCGCTGGCGTGACCGAATCGTTCAAATAAGCGCGCGCCCCTCGAATCTCCGCAAAGCTTTCTATTTCAGATTTGTCGGGTCGGTTGAATTTGCGGTAGGGTTTCGACTATATAGCTTGCAGGGCGCAGAACTAAACGCCGTAAAATTTTTGACTTTAACGTGACCAAGTCACGGATTTTAAGCTCGCTCTGCAAACCATCATGGACCCAAAATTCATTAAATTTAACATCATCATCGGTGTTATCGGCGCGTTGACGGGCATCATTTCAGCCTGGGTTGCCGTGGAGACTTTTTTGAACCCTTCCGCGCCTTCCAATCCGGTGCCGTCGACGATCTCGGTCACCCATGCCAATACCTCAGTGAGGGCTAATACCTCAGTGACGGCCAACACGTCGGTGACGGCCAACACCTTCAATACCGGCAACCACCCGGAAAAAGCGTCCCGACTGCCCGCAGTTGAAATCGCTCGCAATACCGCCGAACAACCTCAAAGTGACGGAAATTCCGCCGAGAGCCACCGCAACCCTTCTTCTCCCCGCATCGGCGAAACCGATAATCAGTGCGGTGGCGCTAACCCGCCGATACCGTGTCTGTTCAAGGAGAGACAATAATGCATAGATTATTGTTTTTGATTATTTTTGCTTCATTTTCTTCCAGTCTAGCGGCAAACTGTGGCCGGCTGAAGGCGGACGATAACTATGAAAATCTGAACGCTATCCTCGACTGTCTCGACACTAAATCGCCCAAATCGTCTTTATTGAACAATGGAATCACTTTCGTACCGGGCGTATATGCTGATAGCAAAGGATATAAATATTTGGTTTCTGGCGGGGGAACTATCGGTGATGATCGCACCACTTGGAGCATACGCGCTGAACGTGGAGCTCCAGCTTTCGATGCCTCCTGGACCACCGGACCCGCTAGCGGGCATCCGCAAATTGGCGCTCTTGGCATCGCATCAAAATTGCCCAAAGGCCTTTCTTATGGAGTGATGGGCAACGAAAGCCATTCTGATTGGAAGCAGGGGGGATTAATTGCCGTCACGCAAGCGGGTGACTCAGTCACCATCTGGGCCTACCATGAAGATAAGCACCCACTTGTCAACCTTGAATATTCGGTCAATAGCCTCGTCTTAACTAAGACAAAAGAGCCGGCCAATTAAGAGTTGGCAACCACTAGCGCCCTCCGCTTAAAGCTGGTGTGCCACTGGCTTACACGTTCTTCTCGAATTGCAAGATCCTCAGATCTCGATTGACAAATCGAGCCAAAAGCTTTAGGAGAAAAAATGAGAAATCTCCTATTTCTCTCGATTATTTTTGTGTTCCCCCCCAGCGTCATCGCAGATTGTGGCCGGTTGAAAGCGGGCGATAATTATGAGAATTTAAATTCCATACTCGATTGCCTAGAAGCCAAGCGACCTAAACTTGCTCCATTATTGAACCATGAATCAATTTTTGTTCCAGGAGAATACAAAGACAAAAACGATAAGCGCTATCTGCTTTCCCAAAATGGAATTGTTGATACAAACCGGGAAGTTTGGAGCTTACAAAGATCAGACAACGAATTTAGACTTTCTTGGATGACAGGCCCGGCTATCGGACATCCTCAAATTGGCAAACTTGAAATCGCGCCAAAGCTTCCTGAAGGTTTTGTTTACGGTATAGTGGTTAATGGAACATCTTCCTCCGCTTGGAGCTACAGTGGATTAATTGCCATAAGGCCAGAGTCAAACACGCTTACTATCTGGTCGTATCATAATGGCGGATCTAACTATTTGTATCCTAGGGATGATTTTGTGCTCACCAAAATCGAGAAGCCTAACTAATTTAGAGCCTATAATAAAAATAAATTATTGATATATTTATATAAATTAGATATCAGATGCGAAGGCTCGGCTTTTCAAAACTTAAATTATTAAAGCAAAGGCTTCCCGAACCGTGCGATTCGTTAAAGCTGATACTGATATTATTCAGCGAATTCAGATTCAAACCTTGAAATTCACTTAAAGGAATCGTCATTTCAACGCCGCCTTTGAGGGCGTCGGCGGCTACCCGATCCTTGGATTCAATCTTAACTTCTTTACCTTTCGTATCTTTCAGCCCGATTTCAAAAGCTTCGTCTCCGTTGGCACCGCGCACCCAAACCCTTAAGGCATTAAACCCTGACGCATCGAAATGCTGCGTTGTCGTGCCGGCCCAATGCACGCCCCATCCTCCGCCACGCCAATTGGGCACCAGCCCATATTGCAAGCGAAACCCTGATGGAACACCCAAAAAACCAAACGCATTTCGCCAGGTCGGCCGCGCGCAACCGCTATCGAACCCCGCTTTAATGGTGCCATCCGGATCCGACCACGAAAACTGTTTACCCCCGCTGATCTGAGGAAAAAGCTCGGATAGCAAATTGACTTGTGAAGTGGTGGAGAAAACGAAAAGCCCCATCCCAAAGGCGGAAGCGATGATGGCTTTTATCGAACTCAGCGCGCTCGTCACTTCCTTAACCCATTTCACCGAAGTTAAAACTTGATCGCACCTCTTCTTGAAAGACGAGACCCGTTCCTGATTTTCGTTTTCGCCTCGAACCAGCAGATGGCCGCCAAGCACTCTACGCTCGATCATTTCTTGAGTTTCATCGAGATTCGTCTCATTTTGCCGCATGGCCATCATGGTCGTTCTCCTCGCTTAACTTGACCTACTAGAACGGTGCACTTCGAAGCATTACAAATCGCATGCCATGTTGCCAAAGCCTTCGGGATTAAGCCAAACGATTGAAATTTATGACTATTGATCGAGCTTCCCATCAAGTTTTGCGAAGCGAGCAATCAGAATGAGCCAACTAAGGTTCATTTCTGACCGTCGAAAAACCGATCCATCGCGAACTGAAATATCCCCGTGAGCGAACTACCCAATCCTACCGCAAACCGCTGGCATTTCTGGATCGACCGGGGCGGCACGTTCACCGACATCGTCGCGCGCGCTCCGGACGGCCGCTTGCTGACGCGCAAATGGCTGTCGGACAACCCGGAACACTACGCCGACGCCGCGCTGCACGGCATCCGCGATCTGCTGGAAATCCCCGCCGGTCAACCGATCCCGGCCGAGCGCATCGCGGCGGTCAAGATGGGCACCACGGTCGCCACCAACGCTCTTCTGGAACGCAAAGGCGACCGTACCTTGTTGTTGATCACCCAAGGTTTCCGCGACGCGCTGCGGATCGGCTATCAAAACCGGCCCAAACTGTTCGCCCGCCAGATCGTGTTGCCGGAACTGCTCTACGAGCGGGTAGCGGAAGTGCGCGAGCGCGTCTCCGCCCAAGGCGAAACTGTGGTTTCTTTTGACGCCGACAGCGCCCGCGTTCCTCTAGAGGACGCTTACCGGGCAGGCATTCGCGCCGTCGCCATCGTCTTGATACACGGCTATCGCTACCCGGAACACGAACGCCAGGCAGCCGCGCTGGCCCGCGAAATCGGTTTCACCCAGATTTCGGCCTCCCACGAGGTCAGCCCATTGATGAAGCTGGTCGGGCGCGGCGATACCACGGTGGTGGACGCTTATCTCTCGCCGATCCTGCGCCGTTACGTCGAACAAATCGCCGGCGAATTGGGCGCTGTCCGCTTGTCGTTCATGCAATCTAGCGGGGGGCTTGCGGACGCCCGCCACTTCCAAGGCAAGGACAGCATCCTGTCCGGCCCGGCCGGCGGCATCGTCGGCGCGGCCCGCACCGCCGCCCGCGCCGGTTTCGAGCGGCTCATCACCTTCGACATGGGCGGCACCTCCACCGATGTCGCCCACTACGCCGGCGAGTACGAGCGCGCGTTTGAAACGCAGGTCGCCGGGGTGCGGCTGCGCGCGCCGATGCTGCACATTCACACCGTCGCGGCGGGCGGGGGTTCGATCTGCCGCTTCGACGGCGGCCGGCTGCGGGTCGGTCCCGAATCGGCCGGAGCCGATCCCGGACCCGCTTGCTACCGGCGCGGCGGGCCGCTCACCGTCACCGACTGCAATCTCTTGCTGGGCAGGATTCAACCGGCTTTCTTTCCGCAATTGTTCGGGCCTCGGCAGGACCGGCCCTTGGATCGGGAAATTGTGATCCGACGATTCGAAGCGCTCGCCGCCGAAGTGCGCGCCGCCACCGGTAAAGCCTACGCGCTGACCGAATTGGCCGAAGGTTTTCTGGCGATCGCGGTCGAGAACATGGCGAATGCCATCAAGCAGATTTCGACTCAGCGCGGCCACGATCCGGGCGAATACGCGCTGTGTTGCTTCGGCGGCGCGGGCGGCCAACACGCTTGCGCGGTGGCCGACGCTCTGGGAATGCCGACGATTTTCATTCATCCCCTCGCCGGCGTGTTGTCGGCTTACGGCATGGGCTTGGCCGATGCGCGCTTGTTGAAGGAACAGGCGGTCGAACAACCGCTCGCCGCCGATTTTTTGCCGGCCTTGGAGCGGCTTTTTATCGCGCTGGAACAGAGCGGGCGCGCCCAGATGGCGGCGCGGGAGCCGGACCTGGATGCCGCCGACATCCGAACGCAGCGCGCCGTCCGCTTGCGCTACGCCGGCAGCGATACCGCCCTGAACGTCGACGCCGCCGAATTCGCGGGATTGCAAACCCGCTTCGAGACTCTGCACCGCCAGCGCTACGGCTTCGTGCTGCCGGCCAAGCCGCTGATCGTGGAAGCGGCGACCGTCGAAGTCATCGGCTCGAACGCCAACCCGGACGAGACGGTTTTGCCGCCGGCGGCGCGCAAAGCGCGGCTCCACGCCGCCGCCACGATCCGCTTGCACTTCGCGGGCGATGAAACCGATGCCCCGCTCTATCGGCGCGACGATCTCCGACCGGGCGATCGGTTTGCCGGGCCGGCGATCATCATCGAAGCGGGCGCGACCACGCTCATCGCGCCGGGCTGGCGGGCGGACGTCACGGATCGCGGCGATCTGGTGTTGGCCCGACATCGACCGCAACCCCGGCCGCTCGCGCTGGGCGCGGAAGTCGATCCGATCCGGCTGGAGCTGTTCAACAACCTGTTCATGGCGGTCGCCGAACAGATGGGCGTGACGCTGGCCAATACGGCGCATTCGGTCAACATCAAGGAACGGCTCGATTTTTCCTGCGCGCTGTTCGACCCGGACGCTCGGCTGGTCGCCAACGCGCCGCATATCCCGGTGCATCTGGGCTCGATGGGCGAAGCGGTGCGCGCGCTGGTGCGAGCGAAGGGCGGCCGGTTTCAACCGGGCGATGTGTACGCCAGCAACGCGCCTTACAACGGCGGCACCCATCTGCCGGATATCACGGTCATCACACCGGTGTTCGACGATGCCGGAGACCGCGTCCTGTTCTATGTCGCTTCGCGCGGCCATCACGCCGACATCGGCGGCATCACGCCCGGCTCGATGCCGCCCGAGAGCGCCACCATCGCGCAGGAAGGGGTGCTGCTGGACAATTTTCGGCTGGTCGGCGACGGCCGGTTTCGCGAGCGGGAATTGCTGGAGCGACTCGACGCCAGCCCCTGGCCGGCTCGCAATCCTTCCCAAAATGTGGCCGACCTGCACGCTCAAATCGCCGCCAACGAAAAAGGCGCGCGGGAACTGCGGCGGATGGCGGCGCATTTCGGGCTCGAAGTCGTCCACGCTTACATGAATCACGTCCAAGACCACGCCGCCGAGCAGGTGCGCCGCGCGTTGGCCCGCGCGAACGGCGGCGCGTTCGCCTGCGAGCTGGACAACGGCGCGGCGATTCGCGTGTCGATCGCGCTGGATCGGGAGCGCCGCGCGGCCAGGATCGACTTTACCGGCACCTCGCCGCAGCACGCCAGCAACTTCAACGCGCCGCGCGCGGTTTGCCTCGCGGCGGTGCTCTACGTGTTCCGCACGCTGGTGGACGACGACATCCCGCTCAACGCCGGCTGCTTGCGACCGCTGGAAATCGTCATCCCGGCAGGTTCCCTGCTCGATCCCCGACCGCCCGCCGCCGTCGTGGCGGGCAACGTCGAAACTTCGCAGTGCATCGTCGATGCCCTTTACGGGGCGCTCGGCCTCATGGCGGCGGCCCAAGGCACGATGAACAACTTCACTTTCGGCGACGCGCGCCATCAGTACTACGAAACGATCTGCGGCGGCGCGGGCGCGGGATTGGGTTTTGACGGCGCATCGGCCGTGCAAACGCACATGACCAATTCCCGGTTGACCGATCCGGAAGTGCTGGAATGGCGGTTTCCGGTGCGGGTGGAGGAATTTCGCATCCGCGAGCGCAGCGGTGGCGCGGGACGCTGGCGGGGCGGCGATGGCGCAATCCGCCGCATCCGTTTTCTGGCGCCGATGACCGCCGCGATCCTTTCCGGTCGCCGCCGCGTCCCGCCTCATGGCCTCGCGGGCGGGGAATCGGGTCAAGCGGGAAGCAATCGCGTCGAACGGGCCGACGGCTCCGTCGAGCGATTGTCCGGAACCGCTCAAGCGATTGTGCGGGCCGGAGATTGTTTGGTGATCGAAACGCCGGGCGGCGGCGGTTACGGCGCTCCCGATCCGAGCGCCGTCATCCCACTTCCGAGACCTTCGGATAAACCCGAACCAGCATGATCCGGGGACCGTTCATTTTTTTGACCACCACGTCGAATTGATCGAACTCGATTTTCTGGCCTTCGTGCGGCACGTCGCCGAGCTTCCACATCACCAGGCCGCCGATGGAATCGACGCTTTCGTTTTCGATTTCGATGCCCAATTCCCGTTCCAGGGAAAAAATCGGCAAGCTGCCCTTGCCGATCAGGGTCTCATCGTCCAGCCGGGTCCAGTCGTTTTGGCTTTGGCGGAATTCGTCGCGGATGCCGCCGACCAGCGCGCCCAGCATGTCGTCGAGCGTGATAAAGCCATCGGCCTTGCTGCCCTTGTGGCCGACGATGGCGAAATGGGGCGCGCCCTTGCGAAACCGCCGGAACAGATCGAACGCCGGCATGGTGGGGGCGACGTAGTGCGCCGGGCGCAGATAATCGCTCAAATCCTCGACCGGCTTGCCGTGTTGTTCGGCGAGAAACAAATCCTTCAAGTGAATGATGCCGAGCACCGTTTCCCCGTCCTTGGCGAAGTAAGGATAACGGCTGTAACGGCTGTGATAGATGGTGTCGAGATTTTGGGCGAGCGTGCGGTTTTGATGCAAACCCACCACCTCGCCGATGGGCCGCATCAGCTCGGACACCTCCAGATCGCTGAAATCCAGGGTGTGCGCCACCACCCGCAACTCGTCGCGGCTCATGCGCACCGCGGGTTGGTTGCCGCGCAAGATCAGCTTGAGCTCGTCCGCCGAATAGTGCGTCTCGTGTCCTTGAGCGCCATCCAGCCCGACCAGCCGCAGCACGCCGGTGGCGCTGGCGTTCAAGATCCAGATCGCCGGATACATCGCCCAATAGAACAGATAAAGCGGAATGGCGATCCAGAGCGAAACTTGTTCCGGCCGGCGGATCGCCATCGACTTGGGCGCTTGCTCGCCCACCACGATATGCAGGAAGGTGATCAGCGAAAAAGCGAAAACGATGGAAACGGCGTGCATCAGCTCCGGCGAGGACACGTTCAGCCGGTCGAAAACCGGCTCCAGCAGCCGGGCGAAGGCCGGTTCGCCGATCCAGCCCAAGGCCAGCGAAGCCAGAGTGATGCCCAACTGGCACGCGGATAGATACGCATCGAGCCGGCCGTGCACCGCCGTCAAGATCCGGCCGCGCCAACCGTAGTGCTTGGCCAGCGCGCTCAGGCGGGTCTGCCGCAATTTGACCAGACCGAATTCCGCGGCCACGAAAAAGCCGTTTAGCGCCACCAGCAGCAGCGCCGCGATTACCACTCCGAGATTTTCCAAACGCGCGTTCTTCCAGCAGATCGGAACGTTGAGTATAGGCGATGTCGCTTCGAGCGGCCGTCTGGCGCCCCGTCAGATGCGATCATCGATGGAGCTTCACGCGCCGGCCATCACCAGTATCGGCCGCGATCCGGCCCCCGCTGCGGCAGCGCGCGCGGCGCGCCCTGGCCGTCGATGGCGACATACACGATCACCGCCTCGGTGACCTTGGCGGTCTGCAAGGTGCCATCGTGCGCCCGCTGGGTGAACACCTCCACCAACACGGTGATCGAGGTCGAACCGGTTTTTTGAATGCGCGCGAAACAGCTCACCAGATCGCCGACGTTGACCGGCCGATGGAATTTCATGGAATCGACCGCCACCGTCACCACCGGACCTCCGGCGTACTCCAAGGCGACGACGCCGCCGGCCACGTCCATCTGCGCCATGATCCAACCCCCGAAGATCTTGCCGCCGGGATTGGTGTCGGCCGGCATCGCCAGGATGCGGACGGTCGGTTGCCGGTCCCGGGGAAAAAGATCGCGGTCGTCGGGTTCGATGGCGGTCATAAATGCTCCCAAGAGCGTGATGCGACGCGGTTCGAGATAAAATGAATTCCGGTTAGTTCAGAGCGGTAGCGGCGTCACGATCCGGTCAAACCGGTGCCGACGCCGACTATCATAACCGATGAAAAACCGGCCACATCCTTCAACGAGGCTCCAGTAGCGTATGGCGCGTAGCAAAACAGTAGCCGTCTACACCGGCGACGAGGTGAGCCATTACGGATTCGAAGACCACCCTTTCAGCGAGGATCGGATTCACGCGTTTTGGGATGAAATGCACATCCGCCAACTCGCGGATCAAGTCCGCATCCTGCACCCGGTCATGGCGACCGAGGAACAGCTCAAATTGTTTCACACCGCCGAGTACGTCGAAAAGGTCAAACACCATTCCAAAACCGGCGAGGGCATGCTGGATTACGGCGACACCCCGGCTTACAAAGGCGTTTACGAGGATGCGGTCAAAGTGGTGGGCTCGGTGATCGACGCCACCCGCAAGCTGATGAACGAGGAACTGCGGCGCGCGTTCCTGCCCATCGCCGGGCTGCACCACAGCATGCCCAACACCGCGTCCGGTTTTTGCGTGTTCAACGATGTCGCCGTCGCCATCAAAATTTTGCAGCGAGACTACGGCCTGGAGCGCATCGCCTACGTCGATATCGACGCCCATCACGGCGACGGGGTGTTCTATCCCTTCGAGGCCGACCCGACCGTCATCTTCGCCGACATCCACGAAGACGGGCGCTACAACTTCCCGCAAAGCGGTTTTTCCTACGAAGTGGGCAAGGGCGCGGCCAAGGGCCGCAAGCTGAACATCCCCCTGCTGCCGCTCTCGGCCGACGACGACTTTATGATGATGTGGGACAAGATCGAAGCTTTCGTGCGCCGATGGGAGCCGCAATTCGTTTTCATGAATTGCGGGGCCGACGGCTTGAACGGCGATCCGCTGGCGCATTTGCACTACACCGCCCGCCCCCACGGCCGCGCCGCGCGCGCGCTCTGCCAGATCGCCGAGGACTACGCCGAGGGCCGCATCATCGGGGTCGGCGGCGGCGGTTACGATCTGCGCAACATCGCCAACGCCTGGACCGCCGTGGTGGATTCTTTTCTGGAAGCGCCGATGCGCTGAGCGCTCGCGCCGAAAACGCTCTCGGTGCGCCTCGCGGACCGATCGGGACGATCTCCGTTTTGTTCGCCTCGACGATAAGAGTACAATTCGTTTTTTTACGCGTCCTGCCCGTCGCTCTTTCCGCCGGGCAGGTGCCCGCTATTGCCGAGGTCGCGAATGTTCGGTCGAGAAATGCGCATTGCCGGGTTTGACAACGAATTGTGGCGCGCCTTGCAAGGCGAAAAGCAGCGTCAGGAAGATCACATCGAGCTGATCGCCTCGGAAAATTACGCCAGCCCCCGCGTGCTGGAAGCGCAAGGGTCGGTGCTGACCAACAAATACGCCGAAGGTTATCCGGGCAAGCGCTACTACGGCGGCTGCGAATTCGTCGATATCGCCGAGCGACTGGCCATCGACCGCGCCAAGCAACTGTTCAAGGCCGATTACGCCAACGTCCAGCCGCATTCCGGCTCGCAGGCCAACGCGGCGGTCTACATGGCGCTGCTGGAGCCCGGCGAGACGCTGCTCGGGATGAGCCTGGCCCACGGCGGCCATCTGACTCACGGGGCCAAGGTCAATTTCTCCGGCCGGCTCTACCGGGCGGTCCAATACGGTTTAGACGAAGCCACCGGCGAGATCGATTACGAACAGGTGGAACGGCTGGCCCTGGAATGCAAGCCCAGGATGATTCTGGCCGGTTTCTCGGCGTACTCGCGCGTGGTGGACTGGCAGCGCTTCCGCGCCATCGCCGACCGGGTGGGCGCTTATTTCGTGGTCGATATGGCGCACGTCGCCGGCCTGGTGGCCGCCGGCGTTTACCCGACCCCGATCCCTCTCGCCGATGTCGTCACCACCACCACCCACAAGACCTTGCGCGGCCCGCGCGGCGGCCTGATTCTGGCCCGCGCCAACCCCGAGATCGAAAAGAAATTGAATTCGCTGGTGTTCCCCGGCATTCAGGGCGGGCCGCTGATGCACGTCATCGCCGCCAAGGCGGTCGCGCTGCTGGAGGCGCTGCAACCGGATTTCGCCGACTATCAAAAGCAGGTGGTCGCCAACGCCCGCGCCATGGCCGGCGCCTTTTTGGAGCGCGGCTATGAAGTCGTCTCCGGCGGCACCGACAACCATCTGTTTCTGGTGAGCCTGATCGCCAAGGGCCTGACCGGCAAAGCCGCCGACGCCGCGCTGGGCCGGGCCTGGATCACCGTCAACAAGAACGCCGTGCCCAACGACCCGCAATCGCCGTTCGTCACCAGCGGCATCCGCATCGGTTCGCCGGCCATCACCACGCGGGGGTTCAAAGAGCGCGAAGCCCGCGAACTGACCGGCTGGATCTGCGATATCCTCGACGACTTGAACCATCCGGCCACCGTGGAGCGCGTGCGCGGGCAGGTGGCCGAATTGTGCGCCAAATTCCCGGTCTACGCTTGATCGGCCGCTAAAGCGGGCGAGGCGGCGGCGATGCATTGTCCGTTTTGCGGCACGCCCGACACGCGGGTGATCGACTCGCGGCTGTCGGCGGAGGGCGACAAGGTCCGCCGCCGCCGCGAATGCCCGCGCTGCAACGCCCGCTTTACCACCTATGAAATAGCGGAATTGCTGATGCCGCCGGTGGTGAAACGCGACGGCCGCCGCGAGCCGTTCCTGGACGAGAAACTGCGGACCGGCTTGCTGCGCGCGCTGGAAAAACGGCCGGTCAGCGCCGAACAGATCGAGGAAACCCTGCTGCGGGTCAAAAACCGCGCCCGCGCCGGCGGCGAGCGGGAACTGAGCAGCCAGCGCATCGGCGAATGGGTCATGGAAGAACTGCGCGATCTGGATCAAGTGGCCTACGTCCGCTACGCCTCGGTCTATCTCAGTTTCGAGGACGTGAACGCCTTCCGCGAGGAAATCGAGCGCTTGCAAAAGACGCCCGACGCAGCGAACCAGTGAGCTTCCCCGACGATTACCGCTTTATGGCGCGCGCCTTGACGCTCGCCCGACGCGGCCTCTACCACACCGATCCCAACCCCAGGGTCGGTTGCGTGCTGGTGCGAGAGGGCGCTATCGTCGGCGAAGGCTGGCACCGGCGCGCCGGGGAACCGCACGCCGAAGCCAACGCGCTGGAAGCGGCCGGCGAGCGGGCGCGCGGCGCGACCGCTTACGTGACTCTGGAGCCTTGCTGCCATTACGGCCGAACTCCGCCTTGCACCGATGCCTTGCTTGACGCCGGCGTCTCGCGCCTGGTGGCGGCGATGACCGACCCGAACCCGCAAGTCGCGGGCAAGGGGTTGGCGATCCTGCGGGAGGCGGGCCTCGCGGTGGAGTGCGGTTTGCTGGCGGCGGAAGCCCAAGCGCTGAATCCCGGTTTTATCCGGCGCATGACCGAAGGCCGGCCTTTCGTTCGCGTCAAGCTGGCGATGAGCCTCGACGGGCGCACCGCTTTGGCTTCGGGCGAAAGCCGGTGGTTGACCGGCGAAGCCGCGCGGCTCGACGTGCAGCGGTTGCGGGCGCGCAGCTCGGCGATCATGACCGGGAGCGGCACGCTGCTGGCGGACGATCCCGGCCTCAACGTCCGCTTGCCCGAAGCCGAGCGCCAGCCGTTGCGGGTGATTCTCGACACCGACTTGCGAACGCCGCCGACCGCCAAAACCTTCCGCTTGCCGGGAGCGGTGCTGGTTTGTACCGCCGTCGCCGACGCGGCCCGCCAAGCGCCGCTGCGCGAAGCCGACGCCATCATCGCGGTGCTGCCGCGCCTGGACAGCGGGTTGGACTTGCGCGCCGTCACGGGCGAATTGGCCCGCCGCGAATGCAACGAGTTGCACGTCGAATGCGGCCCCGCGCTGGCCGGCGCGCTGCTGCAAGCCGGATTGCTGGACGAACTGGTGATTTATCTGGCTCCGCTGTTGCTGGGCGATCGCGCGCGCGGCCTGTTTCGGTTGCCGGAGTTGACGCGAATGCGCGAACGGCGGGAATTGGAGATACTGGACACGCGGGCGGTAGGCCGGGACTGGCGGTTGACGCTGCGACCGCGCTGATCGGCCCCCTGCTTTCCGCCCTTCCGACCATCACACTCCGAGCGGGGTAACGCGAGCATGTTCACCGGCATCATCGCCGCCGTCGGCACGATCGGCGCGCTCCAGCCGCGCGGCGGCGACATCCGCTTGCGCGTCGCCACCGGCAAACTCGACTTGAGCGACGTGCGCCTCGGCGATAGCATCGCCGTCAGCGGCGTTTGTCTGACCGCGACCGAGCTGCCGGGCGACGGCTTTTGGGCGGACGTCTCGGGCGAAACTCTGGCGCGCACCACGCTGGGCGAAGCCCGGCCCGGCGCGGCGGTCAATCTGGAGAAGGCGCTGACTCCGGCTACCCGGCTCGGCGGCCATTGGGTCAGCGGCCACATCGACGGCATCGGGACGGTGAGCGAGTGGCGCCCGGACGGCCGCTCGTGGCGGCTGCGCGTCCAAGCGCCGGACGCGCTGGCTCGCTACATCGCCGAGAAAGGCTCGATCTGCGTCGATGGCGTCAGCCTGACCGTCAATCGCGTGGACGGCGCGGCCTTCGAGCTGAACATCGTGCCTCACACGCTGGCGGAAACCACGCTCGCCGATTTTGCAGTGGGCCGGCGGGTCAATCTGGAAGTGGACTTGATCGCCCGCTATCTGGAGCGGCTGCTGTTGGGCGAGCGCGCCGCCCGGCCCGGCGCCGGCTTGACCGAGGCGCTGTTGCGCGAACACGGTTTTTGGAAATAGCCATGCAACTTGACAGCATCGACGCTATCCTCGCCGACCTCCGGCAAGGCAAAATGGTCATCATCATGGACGATGAGAACCGCGAAAACGAAGGCGATCTGTTGATGGCCGCCCCGCTGGTCCGCCCGGAGGACATCAATTTCATGGCCCGATACGGCCGTGGCCTGATCTGTCTGACCTTGACCCGCGAACGCTGCCAGCAGTTGCGCCTGCCGCTGATGGTGCAAGATAACGCCACGCCTTACTCCACCAACTTCACCGTTTCGGTCGAGGCCGCCCAAGGCGTCACCACCGGCATCTCCGCCTACGACCGGGCCTTGACCGTGCGCGCCGCCGTGCGCCCCGACGCCCGGCCCGAGGATTTGGTGCAGCCCGGCCACATCTTTCCGCTGATGGCCCAGCCCGGCGGCGTGCTGACCCGGGCCGGCCACACCGAAGCCGGCTGCGATCTGACCCGGCTGGCCGATCTGGAGCCGGCGGCGGTGATCGTGGAAATCCTGAACGAAGACGGCACCATGGCGCGGCGTCCCGACCTCGAAGCTTTCGCCGTCCGCCACGCGCTCAAGATCGGCACCATCGCCGACCTGATCCGCTATCGGATGCAGAATGAAAAAACCGTCGAACGGGTAGCGGATGTGGTGCTGAACACCGAATTTGGCCCGTTTCAGGTGCTGACCTACCAAGATGTGGTCAGCCGGCAAATCCATTTCGCCCTGGTCAAGGGCGAAATCGATCCCGATCGACCCGCGCTGGTCCGGGTTCACGTGCAACAGGCGCTGAGCGATGTGCTGGCTTTGCGCCTTCCCGACAGCGGCTGGCCGTTGCGCGCCGCCTTGCAGCGGGTGGCGGGCGAAGACGCCGGCGTGGTGGTGTTTCTGAGCCGCCAGGAAGACCCCGCCTCTTTGATCCGCAAAATGCGCGCCTATCAGTTCGAAACGGCCGACCCGCCGCGGCCTTCCGACTCGACCGTCGAACTGCGCACCTACGGCATCGGCGCGCAAATCCTGCTCGACATCGGCGTTCGGCGAATGCGGGTGTTGAGCGCGCCCAAACGCATCAGCGGTTTGTCGGGTTTCAATCTCGAAGTTGTCGAATACGTCTCTTAGCCCCGCTTCACCGCCCTGACTCTACGGAATTGCACATGAGCGACCTCACCGTTATCGAAGGCGATTTCACCCCGCCCTTAGACGCCCGCTTCGCGCTGGTCGCGGCGCGGTTCAACAGCTTTATCGTCCAGAGTTTGGTCGATGGCGCGACCGACGCCTTGCGCCGCCACGGCGTCCCCGAAACCCATCTCGACTTGATCTGGACCCCCGGTTCCTTCGAGCTGCCGCTCGCCGCCCAGCGGCTGGCCGCCAGCGAGCGCTACGATGGCCTCGTCGCCCTCGGCGCGGTCATCCGGGGCGGCACGCCGCATTTTGAATACGTGGCCGGCGAATGCACCAAAGGGCTGGCCAGCGTGTCGCTGCGCTACGATATTCCGGTCGGCTTCGGGGTGCTGACCGTGGACACCATCGATCAGGCGGTGGAGCGCGCCGGCACCAAGGCCGGCAACAAAGGCGCCGAAGCCGCTTTGTCGGTCTTGGAAATGGTCAGTTTGCTGCGCCGGCTTAAAGGTTGAACCGTGCGCGACCCCAACCGCAAACCGCCATCCGGCAAAAATCCCGCCGGCAAGCGCGCCTGGGCGCGCCGTTGCGCCGCGCAAGCGCTCTATCAATGGCAATTGACCGGGCAGGAGCCAGCCCGGATCGCGACCCAGTTTCTGGCCGACCAGGATTTGGGCAAGGCCGACCCGGACTATTTCCGGGAATTGGTGTTTAAGATTCCGGAGCGCGCCGGGGAAATCGACGCCGTGCTGGCCCCGTTCCTGGATCGCCCCATCGGCCAGATCGATCCGGTGGAGTGCGCCATTTTGCGCATCGGCGGTTACGAGTTGATCGCCCATCCGGATATCGCCTACCGGATCGTGCTGAATGAAGCGGTCGAACTGGCCAAAATATTCGGGGCCGAGCAAGGGCACCGCTTCGTCAACGGCGTGCTCGATAAAGTCGCTCGCACGGTCCGGCCCGCGGAAATCGACGCCCCACCCTGAAGTGCTGAACGATGCCACTGTCGCCCTTGAACTCCACCCACAAAAGCCCGAAAAAGAGTATCCAAATGTTGCGCCCGATCACCATCACTCGCGAAATCTTTCAGGTGGGCGGCTACGGCCTGACCGCCCCGGAAGACGCCGCCACGTATCTGATCCATTTCGACGGGCATGCGGCGCTGGTGGATGCGGGCACGGGCCGGGGTCAGGCGCAGTTGCTCGACCAGATCGGAAAAACCGGCGTGCGCCCCGAGCAGATCGCTTGCCTGCTGCTCACGCATTGCCACTACGATCACAGCGGCGGCGCCGCAGGCTTGCGCGAACGCCTGGGCTGCCCGGTGATCGCGCACGACTTGGACGCGGATTTTCTGGAACGCGCCGATAACGAAGTCACCGCGGCCAGTTGGTATGGAGCCAAAATGTGTCCCTGCCCGGTCGACCGCCGCCTGAGCGGAGCCCGCCAAATCCTGACTTTGGGCGAGCGCTCGATCACCGCGTTGCATATTCCCGGCCACTCGCCGGGATCGCTGGCGTTTTGGGTGGAATCGGACGGGCAAACCGTGCTGTTCGCGCAAGATGTGCACGGGCCGCTGGACGAGCGCTTGTTATCCAATCGCGCCGACTATCTTGACTCGTTGCGCCGGATGCTCGAACTGGAGTCCGATATTCTCTGCGAAGGGCATTACGGCGTTTTCCGGGGCCGCGCAAACGTTGCGGATTTTCTGCGATCCTTTTTAGAAACCGCAGAATAGCCCACTCGCCATACTTCGAGCTAAGCTCTTTTATTTTCCAGACTTGTCATCAGCGCGGCCACGGCGATAAAACCGAAGCCCAAGGGCCACGTGATATCGATCGGATTGCCCGTACTGTATTCGCCCAGCAAGGAAAGATAGTTGTAAACGAGATCGCCCAAGTAATAACTGATCAAACCGATCAGAATCAGCCACCAGCGCCGGACGGAATCGCCGGTGAGGACCGACATGGTCATCATAGTGCTGGCCAATATTAACGGGTCCCCCAAAACATAGCACAGGATCGCGATGTAAGAAGCTGTCGAATTAGCTTCGGTCAGTCGCGTCAAATTAAAATAAACCGACAGCGCGAGCGCCACCGAGAAAAAAATGATGCCGCCGAGCTTTGCGAATAACGGCAATTCCGTATTCGCGCTCTTTTTAAAAACCGAAAGCGCCGCCAACACGAAAGGCACAAACAGCAAATAGCCGATGTCCGAATACCACGGGAACGGCGTTTCCCGCCCATCGTTCAGCATCGGATACAGCGCGTACAGGATCGCGCCCACACCCCAGCACAGGAGTCCCGTACCCATCAAAATCCACATCTTGTCGATCGAGTCCAATCTCGAAAATCGGCTTGCCGAATAATAGCAACAGAGCGCCGCGACGAAGGGCGCCACGATTTGCGCCATTAACGAATAGTTGAATCGCAGTTCTTCATTGACGTCGAACACAGAGAACAATACGATAGGAAGGCACGCCGCCACCCAGATTAAAGCCAGTAAAAAAATCATGAAAGCCCCTTGTTATGCGAACACGATCAAAAATTTTAATCCCTTTAAAAAATCGTTTGATCTTCGATTTTAAAAATCGCTATTGAGAACCCGTCAACGTTTCACAAAACTCTATCCATTTTTTCTCCCAAGACCGAGAAAACTTATCTATCCACCGCAATTTAACGATCCTTTCGCTGTAAAAAGCGGGAAATTTCCTGCACAAATGCCTTGGCCCGCCATGTGCTCGTTGCAGTGACATGGGTGGCGTAGGGCATTACCCACAAACCGCAGTTGGAAATCGCTCCGAACATTTCCAGAATCTGTTCCAGCGGGGCGACCGGATCGCGGTCGCCGACGACCAGCAAGGTCGGCTGAAAAATATTCTCCAGAATTTCCAAGGGGTGGGCGTGTTCGGTAGTCGCCGGGTCCAGCGCTTCCGACACCCGGCCGATCACCTCCTGCCACGCTTCCGGACCGCCCTGGGGCCGGTGGATATCGCTCAACCATTTGTGCATGCCAACATCGCGCCAATACGCGGGATCAGCCATGTCGCGGGTGCCGGCGTGGGTTTTTTGGTCCTTGCGATAGCCAACCCGGTAGAGGACCAATTTGCTGACCCGTTGCGGGTGATAGAGGGCCAACCACAGCGCGACTGCCCCGCCCAGCGACGACCCGACCCAATGCGCTTGCGCCACCTGCAACTCATCGAGCAATTCCAGGACGGCGCGGCCCATGTCGCCCACCGTCAGCTTCTCGGCCACCATCGGGCTGCCGCCGTGGCCGAGATGATCGGGCGCGATGACCCGAAAATGCCGGGCAAACAGCGGGATTTGGGGCTTCCATTCCTGGCTGCTCATGCCCCCGCTGTGCAGCAGCACCAAAGGTTCGCCCTGCCCGCTTTCGATGTGATGCAGTTTGGCCACGCTTGGACTCCCCTCAATTAAACGGGTAACAGCATTATAGCCGCCCCGCCAACCTTACCGGATAATGGCACCTAAAATCAGGAGACCTTTTTATGGCAATGACTTCCCACCGTTACCGCGCGCTGGGCCCCCACGGATTTCACTGGGTTCATTACACCCAATGGGGCGATGCGGCTAATCCCAAGGTCTTGATGTGCGCGCATGGGCTGACTCGCACCGGACGGGATTTCGACTTTCTCGCCGCCGCTTTGGAACACGAGTATCGGGTCATCTGCCCGGATGTGGCAGGTCGCGGCCAGAGCGATTGGCTGCCGGACAAACTGGACTACGGGTATCCGCTTTACGTCAGCGACATGGCCGCGTTGCTCGCGCGGATTGACGCGCAGCGCTTGGATTGGATCGGCACCTCGATGGGTGGCCTGATCGGGATGTTTTTGGCGAGCTATGCCAATACGCCGATTCACAGGCTGGTGGTCAATGATGTCGGACCCCGCATTCCCGCCGCCGGCCTGAAGCGGGTGGCCGATTATGTCGGCCAGGTGGTGGCGTTTGACAGCATCGATGACATGGACCGCGCGCTGCGAATTTTCGCCGCGCCCTTCGGCAAGCTGACCGACGAACAATGGCGGCACATGATCGTCCACAGCGCCCGGCAACTGGAGGATGGGCGCTATGCCAGCGCCTACGATCCGGGTATCGCCGAAAGCTTCAAAGGGCTAGCGATCAAGGATATCGAGTTATGGCCGGTTTGGGACGCCATCCGCTGTCCGACCCTGGTGTTGCGCGGGGCTTATTCCGACGTGCTGGATCGTGCCGACGCCCTCGCCATGACCGAGCGCGGCCCCAAGGCCAAACTGATCGAGTTTCCCGGCATGGGCCACGCGCCGGCGCTGATGGCCGACGATCAGATCGCGGTGGTGCGAGACTGGTTGCTGGCGGATTGCACTGCGCCTTGATTTGCTCAATCGGCCGCTCAAACCGTCCGGCGCCGGCAGGCGGTCGCCAGCCAGATGCCGAGGGCGATCAGCGCGATGCCGGCGGCGTGAAAAGCGTAAAGCCGCTCGCCCAGAAAAATCATGGACAACACCGCGCCAAACGCCGGCATCAGATGCAAAAACTGGCCGGTCCGGTTGGCTCCCAGTTCGGCCACGGCCCGGTTCCAGAAGATATAGGCGAGAATTGACGGAAACAGGGCGAGATAAAGAATGGTCCCCACGGTCGCCGCATTGACGGCGATCAGGTGACCGCGCTCTAAGTCCCAGGCATACAGCGGCGCTAAAATCAGCGTGCCGAATACCATGGTGGCGGCCTGGAAGTTTAACGGTTCGAGCGCGGCGGGCCGCCAGCGCAAGCACACCGAATAGAGCGCCCAACTGAACACCGCCGCCAGCACCCACAGATCGCCGGGATTGACTTGCCGCGCCAGCAGCGTCCGCCAATCGCCACGACCGACGATCACCAAGACTCCGGCGAGCGAAACGACAATTCCCAGCCCCTGCCAGATCGTGACGGTCTGGCGCAGCAGGAAAAACGACAACCCCACGATCAGCACCGGCGTGATCGAGAGCATGATCAAGGCGTTGGTGGCGGTGGTATTTTGCAAGCCGATATAAACGAAGGTGTTGAAGTTGACCACGCCGAGCACGCTGAGCAGCAGCAGTATCGGCCAGTGGCGGCGCAGCAGCGCGCCTTGAGAGCGCAACGAAGCCCACACGAACGGCAACAGCAGCGCCAGCGCCAGCGCCCACCGCCAAAACGACAGCGCGAACGGCGTAAAGACCGCGTGCACCGCCCGGCCCAGCACGAAATTGCCCGACCAAAACAGCGTGGTCAGCACCAGCAGCAGATAAGGCGAAGGATGGTGCAAGCTCAACTTGTTCATGGTGCCCCGGCGCTGGAATAGCGAGTGTTTTAAAATCCGTCGGCCCCGTCGCGACGGCGCTTTTAATTTGCCGGCGGGGCGCATCGGCCGCCAGCGTAAAATGCGATGATGTCAAACATCGTTCGACCTTCTTCGGAATCCTGCATGTCTCCACTCCTTCAATCTGCCCGACCCCGTTGGTCGCCGAACAGTTGGCGGCAACTCCCGGCGGCCCAACAGCCGACCTACGACGACCCATCGACCTCGATCGAGGTGGAAGAACGGCTGGCGGCGTCGCCGCCGCTGGTGTTCGCCGGCGAGGCGCGCGCCTTGCGCGACCAACTGGCCGAAGTCGCCGCCGGTCGGGCGTTTCTGTTGCAAGGCGGCGACTGCGCCGAAAGTTTCGCCGACTTCAACGAGCGCGCCATCACCGACACGTTTCGGGTGCTGCTCCAAATGGCGGTGGTGCTCACCTTCGCCGCCGCCTGCCCGGTGGTCAAGGTGGGGCGGATGGCCGGCCAGTTCGCCAAACCGCGCAGCGCGCCGACCGAATCCCGCGAGGGCGTCACCCTGCCCAGCTATCGCGGCGATATCGTCAACGCGCTCGATTTTACCGCCGCCGCTCGCCGGCCCGACCCGCGCCGGCAGTTGCGCGCCTACGCCCAATCGGCGGCGACCTTGAACTTGCTGAGAGCGCTGGCGCAAGGCGGTTTCGCCGATCTTCATCGGGTCCAGCAATGGAATCTCGATTTCTTGAACGCCAGCCCGCAAGGCGAGCGCTATCGCGATGTGGCCAACCGCATCAGCGAAACCCTGGCGTTCATGCGCGCGTGCGGGCTGGACGCCGCGACCGAGCCGCGGGTGCGGCAAGTTCAATTCTATACCTCCCACGAAGCCCTGCTGCTCGGTTACGAGCAAGCGCTGACCCGCCGGGACCTCGCGACCGGCGAGTGGTACGGCGGTTCGGCGCATTTTCTGTGGATCGGCGAGCGCACCCGCCAACTCGATGGCGCGCACGTCGAATTCATGCGCGGCATCGCCAATCCCATCGGTCTCAAACTGGGTCCGACGGTTGACGCCGACGCGCTGCTGCGGCTGCTGGATAGCTTGAATCCCGACGACCGGCCCGGCCGGCTGACGCTCATCGCGCGGATGGGCGCGGACAAGATCGCAACCGCGCTGCCGCCGCTCGTTCAAGCCGTCCAACGCGAGGGCCGAAAGGTGGTGTGGGCCTGCGATCCGATGCACGGCAACACGCGGGAAACCGGCAACGGTTACAAGACGCGCCCGTTCGCCCGAATTCTCGATGAAGTGCGCGCTTTCTTTGAAATCCATCGCGCCGAGGACAGCTATCCGGGCGGGCTGCATTGCGAGCTGACCGGACAGGATGTCACCGAATGCCTGGGCGGCGCTCAGGCGATCACCGAGCAGGGTCTGGCCGACCGCTATCGCACCCACTGCGACCCGCGCCTGAACGCCTCGCAGAGTCTGGAACTGGCGTTTTTGATCGCCGAAACCCTGAAGGATTACCGGCGCGCCACGGCCCCGGAATTTGGCTCGATCGAGCGCGTCAAGCTCTCATGATGGCTGGAGCACCGCGAGTATTGCTGGTGATGCAAGCGGCGGACGCCAGCCCCGGACGCTGCCGCCGCCTGTTGCGCCAACGCGGCTACCGGCTGGAATACGGTTATCCGCAAGCCGGCCAACCCTTGCCGGCCGACATGAGCGGTTACGCGGGCGCGGTCGTGTTCGGCGGGCCGATGAGCGCGAACGACGATGACCGGTTACCGGGCATCCGGGCGCAACTCGATTGGATTCCGCGAGCGCTGGCGTCCGGCCGACCGTTTTTGGGCGTCTGTTTGGGCGCGCAACTGCTGGCGCGGGCGTTGGGCGCGACAGTCAAACCGCACCCGCAAGGCCGGGCGGAGATCGGTTATTTCGAGGTGCGTCCGACCCGCGCCGGACACGCGCTGTTCGACGCCCCACTTCAGGTCTATCACTGGCACCGCGAAGGTTTCGACTTGCCTGCCGGGGCGGAATTGCTGGCGCGCGGAGATCGCTTTCCGCATCAGGCTTACCGCTATGGCGCTAACGCCTTCGGCGTGCAGTTCCATCCGGAGGTCACGCGCCGCATTCTGGAGGCGTGGTTGGTGGACGGCGCGGCCGAACTGACCGCGCCCGGCGCGCAATCCGCCGCCGAACAGCGCGACCGTCACGCCCGCTATGACGCGGCGCTGGATCGGTGGTTCGACGGTTTTCTGGAAAGCTGGCTGAGAGCCGATTCCGGCCAGCGCTGAGCGACCGGCGGTCTATCGCGCTTATTTCGTCAGGCTTTTGACCACGAAGTTTTCGAACTCCACCGGCTGCTCGTTGCCCGATCGCCAATCCTGGTAAGCGCCCAATCCGATGCGGCCGGTTTTCGGGATCAAGATATGGGTGCCGATCTCTTTCCATTCGACCCCGTCCGCGCTGATCTTGGCAGTAAACTTGACGCCCGATCGCTCCAGTTGCAGATACCACGCTTCGGCCGACGCCTCATCCTTGATCGAGCGCTTGCCGACTTGCTCGCCTTTGAGCGTGATTTCGTCCTTGCTATTGCTGACCAGTTTGCTGAACGTCGGACGCCTCCAGCGGTTTCCGACCGCAATAGCGTAGGAAAATTGACCGGCATATTCCCCGCGCACCCAGGGTCCGACAAACACGAAATTTTGATCGTCAATCCAATAAAACAACCCCGCTCGCATCCCTTCGGCTCCCACCATCGTCATCTTCACGGTGGCGACAAAATCGCCTGTGGGGCTTTTTTGCAGCAAGGCGAGATTGATGGGCGTGGCCAGTGAGAAATCGCCGCCTTTCCTTACCGTATCGGGCACCTTGGACGCCGCGATCAACAGTTTGTCGTCGGCCAAGGTCAGGCGGTTGGGATCGGGGTTGATGATTTGCCACATCTCGCCCAGTTCGCTTCGGTTGAATTGATCCTCAAACAGCACCTCAGCGGCCGGTTTGGGCGGCGGTGGCGGCGGCGGAGCGGCCACCTCCTTTTGCACCTCGGTCATCGCGATCACCAACTGCTCCGCGTTCGCCGCCGCGTAATAGTTGCCCTTGCCTTCCTTGGCGATACAGTTCAATTGGTCGGTTTCTTCCTTGGCCACGTCGAATCCCACGACGTGAATCCGCAAATTCACGCCCGTGTCGGTCGCCTCTCGCGCCGCCGCGCACGGGTCGCCCTCGCAGGTTTCTTTGCCGTCGCTCACCACCACCACCGAGGCGGCGTCTTCCACTTGCCGCAACTGCGCCGCCGCCAGTTTGATCGCTCCTGTGAGCGGGGTCTTGCCCTTGGGGTTGATCTCGTTCAAGGCTTTTGTGATCGTCGAGGCATCGCTGCCCATCGGCGCCACCGCCTCGATATCGTTGCAATCGTCCTTTTGGTTGTGGCCGTAAACCATCAGCCCTGCCCGAATCCCTACCGGCAACTTTGCCACCATGTCCGTCATGACCGTCTTGGCGATGTCGATCTTGGCCTTTTCGCCGATCTTGCCCCACATGCTGCCGGAACCGTCCAGCACGAACAGCACGCTGGAATTGCTGGCGTGCGCTGGCGCGCCCCAACAGCCCAAGGACAAGATCGCGCCACCGACAAGCAGATTTCTTTTCATGCGTTACCCTCCTCTTGCCATGGTCAGGGACAATTTACTTGAGCGTTTCGAGCGGATTTTATCCCCTCTCGCAAAAATATGACTTCTTGTAACCTGGAGTTCCCTCGATCAAACGAACCGACCGCTTGACGGGCCATCACGTTTGCGCGAAGTAGTCCACCAGAAACTCATCGAAGGATCGGTCATCGGTCGCTTCAATGGCCTGTTGCGCCCGCAAGGACCGCTCGGCCGCCTCGCCAAAAAAGCGTATCCGATCCGAAGCGAGCGGCCGCGCTTCGAAAAAGCGGCGATGATCCTCCGACAACCGCCGGGCGCAGCGAAAAAAGTTTTCTCCGCTCCCGCGCATTTCGGCCAACATCCGGGCCGATGGCGTCCGCTCGGAATCGGCCAAGGCGGCTCGCTGTTCGGTCAAGGCCGCCGCATAAGGCCGATCGACTTCGCCTCTATCCAGCAGTTCGCAGATCGGTTGCAGCGACTCCAGCATCCCGGCCGCCCAGTCGCGCAGCGGCAACGCGGGTTCCCGGCGGCGTTGCAGGCGCAATGCCGGATCGCGGCCGCTCAGCGCGACGGCCATCTGGTTATCGTCGATCATCCGCCGCTCCTCGGCATCCAGCGGCGGCGATTCGTTGAGCAAGCAAAACAGCAGGAAGACTTCCAGAAACCGGAGCTGGATGACATTTACGCCCAGCGGATCGAGGGGGTTGATGTCGACCGAGCGCAGCTCCACGTAGCGCACCCCGCGCCGCTTGAGCGCCAGGGTCGGTTTTTCGTTGCCCTGCGGCGGCTGCTTGGGCCGCATCGAGGTGTAATACTCGTTTTCGATTTGCAGGACATTGGCGTTGAGCTGCCGATATTCGTCGCCGACTTTGACGCCGATCTTTTGGTAGGGCGGCCACGGCGTCACGGTCGCTTGCGCGAGGCTGGCGATATATTCCTCCAAAGAGTTGTAGCAGACGTTGACCCCGCTCTTTTTCTCGGTGCGATTGGTGTAGCCGATGTTGCTCATCCGCAGCGAGGTGGCGTAGGGCGCATAACAGGTATGCTCGTCATATTCGAGCAGGGTGGTCGCTTTGCCGTCGAGGAAGGATTTGCACACGGCGGGCGACGCGCCGAACAAATACAAGATCAACCAGCCGAAGCGCTGCAAGTTGCGGATCAGGCCAAAGTAGGCTTCGGAGCGAAAATCCTGCAACGGGCGACGGTCGCCCTCTTGCTCCTGAAACGCCGCCCAAAATTCGTCCGGCAACGAAAAATTGAAATGGATGCCGGCGATCACCTGCATGATCCGCCCGTAACGCCACGCCAGCCCGCACCGATAGACGTGCTTCATGCGCCCGAGGTTGGAGCGGCCGTAGTCGGCGATGGGAATGCTGGTCTCGCCGGCGAGGATGCACGGCATGCTGGCGGCCCACAGCAATTCATCGCCGATATGCCGGTAGACGAACCGATGGATCTCGTCTAAAAACTGCAACGCCCTGGCCGCCGCGGGCAGCGGCGGGGTGATAAACTCCAGCAGCGCTTCCGAATAGTCGGTGGTGATATAGGGATGGGTCAAGGCCGATCCGAGCGCCTCGGGATGGGCGACTTGCGAAATGTAGCCGTCCGGGGCGACGCGCAGCGCCTCTCGTTCCAAGCCGAGCAAACGACCGCCTAACGGCGAACGCGCATCGGAAGCCAACAGCCAGGTCAAACGCTGGTCGAGAATTGGATACAAGGTCATGATCTCATCGATGGGCAGCGAAAGCCGGAATTTTGCGCTGATCCCCCCCAAAAAGCACTTTACCCTATCGACACACGGGTTTTGATCCGAGCGAGGTTGCCATGAGTCACGGGCTATTGATCGGCCGCAGTCCCGACTGCATTCCCCTCATTCTGGTGACCGAAGCCGATTTTGCGGCGTGGCTGCAAGGACAAGACGATTTTTTGCGGCGGTGGCTCGGCGCTG
Source organism: Candidatus Competibacteraceae bacterium (assembly GCA_016790045.1). Classification (GTDB taxonomy): domain Bacteria; phylum Pseudomonadota; class Gammaproteobacteria; order Competibacterales; family Competibacteraceae; genus Competibacter_A. The sequence continues at coordinate 17,321 of JAEUPW010000005.1, read as the reverse complement.
CGGGTTTCAAACCGAAACCGGGAGGTTTCAAGCTCATTCCGGACCCGAATGGCGCTTTGCAGTGCGTGGTGTCCTGCATCGAAAGCGCTGAGGATTTGTGGGCGCTGGGAGAGCTGCCGGCCGCATTACCGGAAGGCGACTATTACCTCGACGTTTCGTGCGCGGCTAAAAGTCTGGAGCGGCTGACCTTGGGTTGGGCTTTGGGCGCTTACCGGTTTAGCCGGTACAAGGAACCCAAGCGGGCCATGGCGCGGCTGGCGCTGGACGCGGCCTGCGACGGCAACCGCATCTTGGCGCTGGCCGAAGCCGTCAGCGCGGTCCGCGATCTGATCAACACGCCCGCCGAGGATATGATGCCGGAACACTTGGCCGAGGCGACGGCTGCCCTGGGGCAGACCTTCGGCGCATCGATGGAGCAGATCGTCGGGGATGAATTGCTCGCGCGCCATTATCCGGTCATTCACGCCGTCGGCCGCGCCAGCAGCCATCCGCCCCGCTTACTGGATCTGCGTTGGGGCGATCCGAACCATCCCAAAATCACGCTGCTCGGCAAAGGCATTTGTTTCGACACCGGCGGCCTGGATTTGAAGCCCTCGAGCGCCATGCGGTTGATGAAAAAGGATATGGGCGGCGCGGCGACGGCCTTGGGCTTGGCGCGTTTGATCATGAGCGCCCGCTTGCCGGTGCGGCTGCGGGTGCTGGTGGCGGCGGCGGATAACGCGGTTGCCGGCAATGCCTTCCGGCCCGGCGACGTGCTGCGCTCGCGCCAGGGCATCACGATCGAGGTTCATAACACCGATGCCGAGGGCCGGCTGGTGCTCTGCGACGCGCTGGCGGAAGCGGCCGGCGAACAGCCGGAGGCGCTATTCGACTTCGCCACCTTGACCGGCGCGGCCCGAGTGGCCTTGGGCACCGATATCCCGGCGCTGTTTTGCAACGATGACACCTTGGCGGCCGGTTTGCTGGCGGCTTCGGAGCGCGAGCAGGACCCGTTCTGGCGTTTGCCGCTCCACGAGGCTTATCGGGATCTGCTCGACAGCAAAATTGCGGACATCGCTAACGCTTCGGAATCCTCCTACGCCGGCGCGATCACCGCAGCGCTGTTTTTGAAGGAGTTCGTGCCGGATTCGATCCCGTGGGCGCATTTCGACCTGATGGCCTGGAATCTCAAGGCCCGACCGGGCCGGCCGGAAGGCGGCGAGGCGATGGCGATGCGGGCGGTGTTCGCCTGGCTGGAACAGCGTTACGGTGGGAGTTAGGCAGAAGCGATGTCATATCAGCGCCCTCCCTGGCGCGAGATCCGATCCTTGTCCGAGCGCGATCAGGCTACCGGATGGCGCAGTTGCGGGTTCTGGACGGGCGGCTTGACCGAATAATCGTAAAAGCCCTTGTTGGTCTTGCGGCCCAGATACCCGAGCTGCACCAGACGGGTCAACGTGTGCGGCGGCGACACGTGCGGCTGGTGCATGTCTTGATAGATGTTCATGGTCATGGCTTCGACCACGTCCAGACCGATGTAATCGGCCAGCTCGAACGGCCCCATCGGATGGCCGGCGCCCGACTTCATGGCGTGGTCGATGTCGGCGATGTTGCCGGTACCCATCTCCAGCAGACGGATCGCGCTGAGCATGTAAGGGGTCAACAGCCGGTTGACGATGAAGCCGGTGGTGTCCTGCACGATCACCGGATCTTTCTTGAGCTTCTTGCAGAACTCGTTGAGCGTGCCGATCGTCGCGTCCGAGGTTTCGAAAGCGTGGATGATTTCGACCAGCTTCATCACCGTCGCCGGATTGAAGAAGTGCAAACCGGCCACCCGCCCGCGATGTTTGCACACCGCCATCAGCGCCGTCACCGACAACGTCGAGGTGTTGGTGGTCAGCAACGCCTCTGGCGATACGATCCCCTCCAGCCGTTGAAACAGCGCTTTCTTGGTGTCCAGATCCTCGATGATTGACTCGACGATCAGATCGCAACCGGCGACGTCTTCTTCTTTAGTGGTCAGTTGCAACAGGCCGAGCGTGGAATCCTTTTGCTCGGTGGTCATTTTGCCGCGTTCGACCATTTTGCCAAGGGATTTGTCCAGCCCCGAGCGGATTTTGTCCGTCGAGCCCGGCGTCGCCTTGACCGCAACCGTCGGGATACCGGCCTGCGCGCACACTTGCGCCACGCCCAGACCCATCGCACCACAGCCCATTACACCGACTTTCTTGATTTCCATCGCTTATCCCTTCTTGTGGAGATTGACAAGGGTTTTCCGGCATTTGAAACCCGCCTGCACGGATAAACATTAAATATTATATTGAATTCTCAGCGCTTCCGTTAATCCGATCTTCTAGCCGGCCCGGATGTCGGCCACAACCCGATCAGCGATGCTTGAAATCCGGCGCGCGCTTGCCGGCGAATGCCTCCATGCCTTCTTTCTGATCCTCGGTCGCGAACACGGCGTGGAAGGTGCGACGCTCGAACAGCAAGCCCTCGGCCAGCGAGGTTTCGAGGGCGCGATTGACGCATTCCTTGGTCATCATCACCGCTGGCAGAGACTGCGCGGCGATCAATTCGGCGGTTTTGACCGCTTCCGCGATCAACTCGGCCGCCGGCACGATGCGGCTGACCAAACCCGAGCGCTCGGCTTCCGTGGCGTCCATCATCCGGCCGGTCAGGCATAACTCCATCGCTTTGGATTTTCCGATCAGCCGGGTCAGCCGTTGGGTGCCGCCCGCGCCCGGCAGAATGCCAAGCTTGATTTCGGGCTGACCGAATTTGGCGTTGTCGGCGGCCAGAATGAAATCGCACATCATCGCCAGCTCGCAGCCGCCCCCCAGGGCGTAGCCGGCCACCGCCGCGATCACCGGCTTGCGGCAACGGCTGGCTCGCTCCCAATTGCGGGTGATGAAGTTGCCTTTGTAAGCATCCATGTAAGAATAATCTTTCATTCCCTTGATATCGGCTCCAGCGGCAAACACTTTTTCGCCGCCGGTCAACACGATGGCGCGGATCGCCTCGTCCGCTTCGGCACCGTCCAACGCTTGCGTCAGCTCATCCATCAGCTCGTTGGACAGCGCGTTGAAAGCCTTGGGGCGGTCGAGCGTAACCAGGCATACCGGGCCACGATTCTCGACTCGTATATTTTTGAAACTCATGGATTGATCTCCTTGCCGATGGCGGGACCATTATGTTTTCAGGGAATTTTGAAGGCGCGCCGGGTTGCGAACACACCGTGCTGCCGCCAGTTGGGCCCCTTTGGACAGTATAAGCCAGAATGAGCCGTTCAGGACGACCCGCAAGCGCAATCGCACGCGCTTTGCGGCCACGCAAAAACGGCGGGCGACCGTCGGTGCGGCAGGATCGCGCGGGCGGCCGACCCCGCTTGCGAGAGCGAAGGCGGGTCAGCCCGGACCCTCGGAAATTCGAGTGACCCCAAAGAACAAGGGGCGACTTGCGGTCGCCCCTTGGTGGGTAGCTAAGGTACTGCGCTTGTTGCTCTGATCTATTGAGTGACGCCTTGCTTCGGATAACGGTTACGGATCGGATCGCTTAGCGTTTCTTGGGTTGATCGAGGTTTCGGACGGGCACCAGCAGCATATTGTCCAAACGGGCTGAGCCCGCATTTTCGAGCTCTTGGGGCTTGAGGAAATGCCTTTGAGCCGATGCCGGGTCCGCAACCTTCGGCGCATCGCCGGCAACCGGGCCCGACGGTAACGGCCCGGCTTGGATAAGCTGATCCGCCACGAGGAAGCGCTGCGTCATCGAAGGCTCACGGGCAAAGGCAATCGAGTTGGCCATTTTAGAAAGCTCGACCGGCTTGGACAGGCTCCGCTCCCCTTCCAGCGACAGGGATCGCTGCGGCATCGGAATCCAATAAGACGCCACCGCCAGAGTCATGGCCAATCCCACGATGATGATCTGTTTACGCTGAAGTTGCATGTTCATCTACGCGAGTTCCTGGTAGATACTATCGGTAAAGTTGCTAAGGTACGCCGAATTAGCTTGCAATACTCGTACCTATTTTCCTCAAACATCTGAACTGTTATTGAACGCTATTCAAACTATAACCCCTACATTCTTAACGCTCCCAAGCTCGACTGTTTCAAAATTTTTACAAAAAAGGGCGCGATGATTTGTTTTTCAGCCAATCTTTATTATTTTAGTCTAAATTTTTGTATTTTTACAATACAAGCGATGGGTTTAGCCCCGTTAGCCCGCACTTGACCGCAACCAGAATTGACAACAAATATCACTTGACTGACAGCAAGCGCTGCAGTGATCGGTCCAAAATGACCCGATTCGACCAAGCTGTTACTTTGAGGAACCGCCTTGTCAGAAAATGGAAAATAGCCCAGTTTTTTGACTTAATTTCAGGCAATTGATATTATTTTATGTTCATTTGATTACATAGATGTCACTGTCTAGCCCGTTATCTGTCCACCCTGTTAAAAATTATCCGATGAAACGAGATCCGATCAGTCCCTACTTCGACATTAAAACCGACGCTGAAGGTCAAGAATACATGGAGGTTTATCTGGAAGGCATCGCCTTGTTGCGGCTGGTGTTGAGCAACAAGGGCACCGCCTTCACCGAAGACGAGCGCGTCGCTTTAGGGCTGGACGGCCTGCTGCCGCCTCAAGTCAACACCCTGGAGCAACAGGTCGAGCGGGTCTATCGCGGGTTTTTGCGAGAGCCCGATCCCATCGCCAAGTACCAATATTTGCGCGCCTTGCAGGAGCGCGCCGAAACCTTGTTTTACGCTTTGCTCGAACGGCACCTCGAAGAGATGATGCCCATCATTTATACCCCCACGGTCGGACAGGCAGTCCAACAGTTCAGCCATCTTTACCAAAGCCCGCGCGGGCTCTCGTTTTCGCCCCTCAACATCGACCGCGCCTCCGGCGTGGTCCGCAATTTTCCCTGGAATGACGTGCGGATGATCGTCGCCACCGATTCCTCGGCCATTCTCGGCATCGGCGATCAGGGTTACGGCGGTCTGGCCATCGCCATCGGCAAGCTGGCGATTTACACCATCGGCGGCGGCGTCAATCCCTTCCACACCATGCCGGTCAAGCTGGATGTGGGCACCGACCGCCTGGAACTCCTCAACGACGAATTCTATCTGGGCGTGCGCCAGCGGCGCTTGCGGGGCGAGCGCTATCTGGCTTTCCTCGACAAATTCGTCAAAGCCATTCACGGGCGCTGGCCGCGCGCCGTGATCCAGTGGGAAGATTTATCGAAAGACGTCGCTTTCACGGTCTTGGAGCGCTATCGCAAACAACTGCCATCGTTCAATGACGACATTCAGGGCACCGGCGCGGTCGCATTGGCCGGTTTGCTCTCGGCCAGCCGGCTCAAGGGCGAAACGTTGAGCGAGCAGCGCATCGTCATCCTCGGCGCGGGCGCGGGCGGCATCGGCGTGGCGTGGGCCATCACTCAGGGCTTGCTGCGGGAAGGTTTGAGTCCGGAAGAAGCGCGCGACCGCGTTTGCGTGTTGGATTCTCGGGGCTTGTTGGTGGAAGGGCGCAGCTTCGAGCCCTACAAGCAACCGTTCGTGCAGCCCCGCAAAAATATCGCTGACTGGCGCATCGCCAACGACATCCCCACGCTGCTGGAAACCATCGAACATACCAGGGCGACCGCGCTGCTCGGGTTGAGCGGTCAAACCGGCGCGTTCAACCATCCGGTGGTGCAGGCCATGACGCGCAACGCGGCGCGGCCGATCATTTTTCCGCTCTCCAACCCCACATCCGCCTGCGAAGCGCTGCCCGAAGATATTTTGGACTGGAGCGAAGGCCGGGCCATCATCGCCGCCGGCAGCCCGTTTCCCGACGTGGAAAGAGACGGTCAGCTCTATCCGGTCGGCCAAGGCAACAACGCTTTTATTTTTCCGGGTTTAGGTTTTGGCACCATCCTGGCCGAGTGCCGGGAAGTCACCGACGCCATGGTGCTGGAAGCGGCGTATGCCCTCGCCGAATACACGGCAGCGGCCCATCTCAAAGCGGGGCGAATTTACCCGCCGATCTCCGAACTGCGCGAGGTCAGCATCCGGGTCGCGGTGCGGGTGATCACCCAGGCGCTCGCCGAAGGCTCGGCCACCAAGACCGATTTGGCCAAGCGGGATCTCGACGCCTATCTGCGCGCGCGGTTTTGGAAACCGCGCTATCTGCCGATCGTGCGCGGCGACCATACTGCCATGATCGACCATCCCGGCTATCCGTAGGCGCATCGGTCGTTCGAGCCGCCTCGCGAGCCGTGGTGACTTGCGGGGGCGGCGCCGATCGCGCTACTCGACGGAGACCCCGAAACCCGAGTTTTCCAGTTGGCTGCGGCTGATGATGGAGATGCTGCTTTCATAGGTGCGGCGCGCTTGGCGCGCGGCGCGCGCGTACAAAGTTGCCCCTCCCGTAGCACCCGCGTCGCGCACCACAAAACTGAGCGTGACTCCGGTCGCTTGATAGGCGCGCATGGCGCTATCGAGCAAAGTGGCGCGCGTTGCGGTCCGCCCGGTGTAACCGCCCAGCAACCGGCCGATCTCCGCCCGGTCGACGCCGTTCAGCGAACTGTCCACTTGCACCGCACCGATCCGCCATTCGCCCGCGCGCGTGGGGGTGGGCGACGGCGTTGGCGGGACGGCAGGCGCGGGAGCCTTCGCCACCCGCTCCAATTCGACCGGCAGCATGACGTCGCCGTCGGCGATTTGCACGGCGACCCGCCGGGATTCGTAGCCGCCGCTCTCGACTTCGACGGTATAGCTCCCGGGCGGCAATAACATGCCGGGCCGGTAGGCGCGCGCCGAATTGGCCAACCGGACCCGGGCGCTGGCCGGCTCCGGGCGCACGGTCAGCCGATATTGCGCCAGTTCCGGCTGCTTGGCCAACGCGACCGGCAGCGTCACATCGCCATCGGCGATGCGCACCGGAACCTGCCGGGTTTCGTAGCCGCTGCTGGAAACTTCCACCGTATAGCTGCCCGGAGCCAGCAACAGACCGGGCCGATAGACGGTGCTGGTCCCTCGCAGCCGCACCCGCGCGTCCGACGGCTCCGGCCGCACCGTCAAGGCATAGCGGCTCGGCTCGGGTTCCTTCGTCAAGGTTACCGATAAGGCCACATCGCCATCCACGACTCGCGCCGTCAGCCGCTGGGTTTCGTAGCCGGGCTTCGACACTTCTAAACCGTAGCTGCCCGGCGGCAACGTCACGCCGGGCCGATAGCTCGACCGGCTTCCCAAAAACCGCACGCTCGCGTCTGGCGGGTCGGGCCGCACCGTCAACCGGTACAAAGTCGGCGGTTCCGGCTCGGGTTGCTTGACCAGCGTCACCGGCACCGTCACATCGCCATCGGCGATCCGCGCCGCAACCCGTTGGCTTTCGTAGCCGGCCTTGGCGATCTCGACCGTGTAATTGCCGGGCGGCAGCGACACGCCCGGCCGGTAAACCGTCCGGCTCCCCAGCAACCGCACGCGCGCGTCTGGCGGGTCGGGCCGCACCGTTAACCGGTACAAAGTCGGCGGCTCCGGCTCGGGTTGCTTGACCAGCGTCACCGGCACCGTCACATCGCTATCGGCGATCCGCGCCGTCAGGCGCTGGCTCTGGTAGCCGGCCTTGGACACCTCGACCGTGTAGTTGCCGGGCGGCAGCGAAACGCCGTCCGCATAGGTGCGCTTGCTCCCCGGCAGCCTGATCCGAGCATCCGTCGGATCGGTCCGGACGGTCAGCCGATACAACGTCGGCGGCACCGGTTCGGGCTGCTTGACCAGCGTCACCGGCACCGTCACATCGCTATCGGCGATCCGCGCCGTCAGGCGCTGGGTTTCGTAGCCGGCCTTGGACACCTCGACCGTGTAATTGCCGGGCGGCAGCGAAACGCCGGGCTGATAGGCGGTTTTGACGCCCAGCAGCCGGATTCGCGCATCCGGCGGATCGGGCCAAACCGTCAACAGGCGCTGCACCGGTTTCGGCGGTTCCGGTTTCTTGGCGAGCTTCACCGGCACGGTGACGTCGCTGTCGATCACCGGAACCGTGACCTGAGCCGGCTCGTAACCCGCTTGACGGATATCCACGGTATAGTTGCCGGGCGCCAACGCGACGCCGGGCCGATAAGGCGTTTTGCCGTTCAGCAACCGCACCGTCGCTTGCGAAGGGTCGACTTGGACGGTCAAGCGGTATTGCCGGACGGGCGGCGGCAGCGGGGGCGGCGCTTTGTCCAAGGACACCGGCACGCTCAGTTCGCTATCGACGATGCGAATCGGAAACTTGTGCGACAGGTAGCCCTCGCGCGACACCTCAAGCTCGTAATCCCCCGGCGGCAGCGCCACGCCCGGCTGATAGGGCGCTGGCGCGCCGAGCAGCTTGATCCGCGCATCCGGCGGGTTGGGGCGGACCGTCAAACCGTAGCGGGCCTTCTCCAGCACCACGTCGAGCGTCAGGTCCCGATCGCGCAGATTGACCGCCGCCTTGCGCGCGACATGGCCTGGCTTGCTGACCTCGATCTCGTAGTCCCCCGCAGGCAGGCGCATTCCCGGCTGATAGGGCGTCGGATGGTTCAACAGGCGCACGCTGGCGTCGGCGGGATCGGTCCGGACCGCCAGCGCGTAAGTCGGCGGCGGCGCGGGCGGCGCCAACACCATGGCGGCCAGATCGTTGACCTTGATCTGAATGGCGTCGATGCTTTTGTCCTGAACTTGGCCGCTGCCGAGCAGCGAAGCGGTTTTGGTGTCGATCAGCCGCGCCGTGACCGTGATCAAATCGCCCAGCTTGGAAACCCCGCCGGTCACCACCGCATCGACGCCATACAGCCGGCCCAGTTCGGCGGCGGTTTTGGGATCGAGCAGCCCGGTGGAGCCCAGTTCCTGGGCTTTGGCGATCTTGGCCGCCGCCGAAAGCGGCAACCGATCCTTCAAGGTGAACCGGCCGGTGTTGGCGATGGCCGACATCATCAGATCGGCGATGATCGCGCCGGCCTGTTCGTTCAACTCGCCCCGGACGCTGAATTCGATGACCGTCGCCGGGACGGGTTCGCGGGCCGGCTCGGCCGCCGCGCGGGCCGGCTCGCCGAAGCAGCCGCACCACAGCGCGAAGGCCGCCAGCGCCCAGAAGCTTTTCGCTCCGACCGCCAGCGCGCCGCGCGCGCCGCCGGGCCAGCGCCGTCCGATCGATCGCTGTTTCATGGTTCAAACACCACGCTCATGGTTCGAGCACCAAACGGAACCCCAAATCGAATTTCCGATATTCCGGCGCGGCCGGGAACCGGTAGGCGAGCCGGACCAAGCCGGGATAATCGGACCAGGAACCGCCCCGCAGCACGCGCCGGCCGCCGGCGGTCGCGCCCCGCTCCGCGCAGCGGTTCTCGCCGCCGGCGTAGGTGTTGTCGTATTCCGAGCAGGTCCATTCCGAGACGTTGCCCAACATATCGTGCAAGCCGAATCCGTTGGCGGCGTAGCGGCCGACGGGCGCGACCACGACCTGCCCGTCCTCGCAGGGATAATTGGCCCAGTTGAACGGTTTGGCCTTGCGGGCGGTTTCGTCGTAGATGTTGGCGTAACGGCAGGCCTGGTTCGGGTCGTCGTTCCAATAGCGGGACTGGGTCCGGCCGCCGCGCGCCGCGTACTCCCACTCCGCCTCGGTCGGCAACCGGAAACGCGCGCCCGTTTTCTTCGACAGCCAGTCCGCAAACGCGACCGCCTCCTGCCAGCTCACCCGCACGACCGGCCGGTCGGGTCCGTTCAAGGGGTGGGGCTCGTAACTCCCGCTATCGTGCCGGGCGTCGAAATGCTGGTATTGCGCGTTGGTCACTTCGTACTTTCCGATCCAAAAGCCCTTCAGGCACACTTCGTGAGGCACTTCGTTCGCGCTGCGATCCCGCTCGGTCTCGGCGCTGCCCATCGCAAAACAGCCCGCTTGCAGCCAAACAAATTCCATGCCAGTAGCCGGGTCGGTGTAGATCTGACCGATTTGCGGGTTGGCGGGAGGGCCGCTCGGCGCGGGTTTGACCGGCCGCTCGACCGGAGGTGGCGTCGCCGGCGCAGGGTCTTTTCGAGCGCAGGAGGGCAGTCTCGCCATCCCGATCGCCGCCGCGATCAGCGCCACCAGCCCGATTCCCCAGCGCCAGTCAAACCCTGGCGTTTTGACCGGCGCGGGCGGTTGCGAATCCGCTTTCGCTCCGGCCTCGACCGGAGGCAGCCCCTCGCCGCCGCGACGGGCCTCATATTTCTGGGGCAGTTCCAATTTGACCGTGCTTTCGTCGTCGAACGGCGCGGCTTCCAAAGCTTCGCGCATCTTGGCGATGGTCTGGAAGCGGCCTTCGGGACGAATCGCCATGGCCCGGTCGATCAGTTGCAGCAGCACCGGGCTATATTGGCCCGCCGCCGCCTCCGAGGCCGGTTTGAGCGGGTCATCGAGAACCCGCGCCGGCGCCTCGATGGGCTGTTTGCCCGTCACGCACTGATAAAGCACCGCCCCCAAGGCGTAAACGTCGGTCCAAGGCCCATAGCCTTTGCTTTCGACCAGATATTGTTCGATCGGCGAATAGCCGACCGTAAACACGCTGGTGATATTCCTGCTGCGCCGGCTCAAGGCTTGGCGGGCCGCGCCGAAATCGATCAGCAGGGTGCGGCCGTCGAAACGGCAATAGAGATTGGCCGGCTTCAAATCCCGGTGCAGATAACCGAGGGAATGCACGGCCTCCAAAGCCGGCAGCACGTCGCCGAGCAGCCGGCGGATGCGCTCCTCGGGCAAGGTCTTGTCGCGCTGGAGGATCTGGCTGAGCGATTCGCCGTCCTCGTAGTCCATGACGATGTAGGCGGTGCCGTTGGCTTCGAAAAAATCCTTGACCCGCACCACGCCGGAATGGTTGACCTGAGCCAATACTTGGGCCTCGTGCAGGAAACGCTCCAGGCCCCAGGCATAACACGGCTTTTCGCCCGCTTCCGAGGTCGGCAACCCCCCCTGGGTGTTGGCCAGCACGTTGACGTCGTCGCGGTCCCGGTAGGACCACTCCACCGGAAAATATTCCTTGATCGCCACCCGGCTGCGCAGCGCCTCGTGCACGGCCATGTAGGTGATGCCGAATCCGCCCGCGCCCAGCACCGACTCGATCCGGTAATGGTGCAAGCGATAGCCGATGGGCAGTGTGTTGGATTTTTTGCTCATGATGTCCCAGGGGGATAGCGGCGGGAACCGGCACTTACCTGCGAAAACGCCTCGAAAAACGCTCAAAAACCCATAAAGCCGATCAAAGTCGCTCCAAAGCGCCCTCAACGGTAGAAGCCGGTGGATTTTACCCGCCTTTGCTGCGAGCGCACACCGCCGGCGCGCCTTGCGGCGAGACCTCGATCCCGCGCTGTCGCGCCAGGCGAATCCCCTTCGCGGGCGCCGGGCTCACGGCAATTCCCGCACCACGCGAAAACCGAGATAGTAATCTCGAAACTCGGGGGCGTTGCGATGTCGGTCCGCCGAGCGCACGTTGCGGGGCTCGTCGTTCCAGGAACCGCCGCGCACGACAAACTGGCGCTCGCCTTCCGGTTCCTGGCAGCTCTGGCCGGGCGCTCCGTAATCCCGCCCATACAGCGAGCAGGTCCACTCCAGCACGTTCCCCATCATGTCGTGCAGGCCGTAATCGTTGTTCCGGTAACTGCCGGCGGGCGCGGTATAAATATAGCCATCCCGACATTGCATCACCGTCCAGCCGACAAACACTTTTTTGCCGTCCAAATCGCCCGCGTTGGCGTCCGCGCAACCCTGGTTGGGATCGTCGCCCCAATAGCGGCTGGTGGCGGTCCCGGCGCGCGCCGCGTATTCCCATTCGGCTTCCGTGGGCAGACGGTAGCGTCGGCCGGTCTGCTGCGACAGCCAGTCGGTGTAATCCTTGGCATCCCGCCAACTGACATTGATGACCGGCCGACGGCCGCGCCCCCAGCCATGATCGTCAGGCACCGGCCGCCCCGTCGCGCTGGCGAAACGTTCGTATTCGAAAAACATCAGCTCGTATTTGCCGATGGCGAAGGGCTTGGCCAGCCGGACCGCCTGCTGCTGTTCGTCGCTGTAACGGCCTTTTTCGCCGGAGGGCGAGCCCATCTCGAAGCCGCCGGCGGGAATCACCACCAGCTCCGGACCCTGCGAGCCGTCGCTCAACCGGTCGCGCATGAGCGCGTTGGACGGGCTCAAGCGGGAAAGCGCCGCTTCGGCTTCCGGCCGATGGTTGCAAGCCGTCCCGCATTTTTCCAGGTAATTCCAATACGCTTTTCGGGTGTTGGCGCGCCGGGCGGCGGCAAAGGCCTCGGAATCGCTCTGATTGACCTGCTCGGTCGTTTCCACCTGCTGCAACGTCGCGGTCAATGCCTCCAGCTCGGTCAGATCCGGCTGAATCGCGCTCGCTTTCTTGAACGCTTGCCGCGCGCCGGCCAGATCGTTTTTCCTGGCGCTGGCTTGCGCCCTGGACACCCAATTGAGCGCGATCCGCCGCCGCCCGGCGGCGATGAGCGGATCGCCCGGCGCCAGCGCCGCCAGCGCGTTCAACCGCTCCAGCGCTTCATCGCCTCGATCCTCGCGATTTTCCCGTTCCAGCGCGCGCGCGAGCTTTTCAAAATCGGTTTTGAGCTGCTCGATTTTCTGCTCGGTTTCCAGATTTTGAACGGCGTTGCGCGCCTCCTGGCGATAACCGCAGCGCGGGCAGCGCTGCAAATACAATTGATAAGCCACCACGGTATCCACCCGCTTGGCGGACTCGAAAGCCCGCAGGTCCGCCTCGCGTTCGGCCTCTTGCAACAGCGCGTTCAAACCCGCGTCCTGGACCGCTTCGGGCGGCGGCGCGGGCGTCGGGGCGGCGGCGCGCGGCGGCCGCTCCGGATCGACCGCCCCCTCCTCCGACCCGAAAAACCGATATAAACCCAGGCCGAGCAGCAAAAACAAACCCGCCGCCGCCGCCCAATTCAACCGCGCTGATTGCCGCCGCTGTCCGGCCTGCTCCGCCGGCCGCTGGGCTTCGTCCAAAGCGCCGATGAACTTGCCTGCTTCCACCGGGCACAGCTCGCTGGGATAAGCCAGCCCGCGCCTCAAAATCCGCCAGGCTTCATCCGCCAATCCCGCCGGGCGCGGGATCACATGCGCGGCGTCGCCCTTGGACTCGTAAGCGCTCCGCCCCGTCAGCATCTGATAAACCAGCAAGGCCAGCGCGAACACGTCGCGCCGAAACGCGGTGTCGGGATTCGACAGGTCGGCCGCGGCCTCCGCCGTCGCGCCATGCTTCGGATCGACGGGCTCGAATAAAACGCTGCGCGGTTCCCGAAGCTCGGTGGCCAACCCGAAACTCACGACTTTGATCGCGCCCTGATCGGTGAGAAAAACTTTGTCGGCGTCAAGGTGCTGGTGGCTCAGCCGGTGTTCGGTTCGAGCGTGGTCCAAAGCGGCTCCGACCGGTTGCAGCCATTTGGAAACGGTATCCCAAGGCAAGCCGTTTTTCCCCTGCTCGCCCAACAGTTGCGTCAGGCTTTGGCTGTGCTGATGGTCGATGTATTCCATCTCGACAAACGCGCTGCCGTCTCCTTGATGCCAGCCATAAGCGCGGGCGATGGTCGGATGGTCCAGTTTGAGCACGGGCTCGATGCGAGCGCGCAGCTTGACCCAATAGGCGCGCGTCCCGATGAGATCGGCGCGCTGGGAGCGCTCGTCCCGCCCGACTTCGCGCAAGACCGCCTCCGGGCCGGGAGCGAAGAACAGCTTGATGGCCCGAAAGTCGTTGGCGATGCCCCGGCCGCGCTGGGTCGCAGAGCCCACCGGCAACGCCATCCACACCCGCTGATGGCCGCTCAGGTCATGCAGCAGACGAACCCGGTGGTCGGCAGGGCCGACCATCATGCCGGATTCCAGCAGCGCGTCCTGGCGGCCATCCGCGCCAGGGTCGCGCCGGCCGCGCCCTTCGCCGGCGGCGTTCGGATCGGCGGCCGGCGATGCGTTCGGATTCGCCTCCCAACGGCGGGTCGGCTTTTCCTCGTTCGGCCGATCATCGGCCCGCCCTTGCTCGGACCCTTCAGGGTGATTGTCGTTGTCCATGTGCCAAGAATTTACCGAAAGACTTAAAAAAGATTGCCTTAAAACGACAACTGTAGAACATTTGATCGCTAGTCTAACAGAAGCCCCCTTCCCCTTGCCGCACCGTTTTGCCGGAGCCCGAGCTGGGCGGGCGGGTCCGGTCGCATTGCGATATGGCAACCGGCGCTACATAATGCTCCCCACCGATACATCCTCGATCATGGCGCTTTGAAGACTCCCGCCCATTCCCGACCCGCGCTCGCCGCTCCCGCAACCGGCCTGGAAGTCGCCGTGCGTTCGCTGCGTTCGCCCACCGCGCACGGGCGGCGAGAAAATCAGGATAATTATCTGGTGGTGGATCCGCAGGGCGTGGGCCGTTTTCTGCGCGACGAGCAGGAAGCTCAGGTGCGGTTGCCCGATTGGCCCGCCGGACATTGGCGGGTCGCCGTGCTGGATGGCATGGGCGGTCACAGCCACGGCCGGGAAGCGGCGCAGCGGGCGGTCGAGGGCTTGCTCAACTTGCCGGCCGCCTCGGATTTGAGCGAGCTTTGCGGGGGGCTGACCGCTCTGCATGGCCGGCTCTATCAGGAATTTCAGACGGCGGGCCTGGAAACCGGCTGCACGCTGATCGTGATCGAAATCCCCGCCGCGGGGCCCGCGATGCTGTTCCACGTCGGCGATTCGCGGGTTTACGCCATCAATCGCGAGCAGGTCCAATGCCTGACCGTCGATCACGTGCCCGCCACCCATCTGGCCTTGCTCGGCTTGGTGGATAACACGCAGTGGCTCCAGCAAGTCCACATCCGCCCCAACTCGCAAATCAGCCAAGCTTTCATCCTGGGCAGCACGCTCGGGGTGACGGACCTGCAAGCGGACGCCATCGGCGCCGAACTGTTCGAACTGCACGACGGCAACTTGCCGCTGTTCCTGCGCGGGATGGGCGACCGCCGCCCGTTCCCGCTGGAATCGAACTGGATTTATCTGCTCGCCAGCGACGGGCTCTGGCATTTGCTCAACCCGCAAGCCTTCATCCGACGCTGGCCTTCGTTGTTGAATCGCCCGCAACATTCCCTGGAATATCTGGTCGATATTCTGTTGGACGAGTTGGCGGACTTTATCCGGCAACAGCGGAGTCAACCCGATGACAATTGCACGGTTATTTTATTACGTAAATCCGATCCCGCCGTTGATCCG
The DNA here is from genome assembly GCA_016790045.1 of Candidatus Competibacteraceae bacterium. Classification (GTDB taxonomy): domain Bacteria; phylum Pseudomonadota; class Gammaproteobacteria; order Competibacterales; family Competibacteraceae; genus Competibacter_A. The sequence goes on along the minus strand of JAEUPW010000005.1, from coordinate 2,115 downwards.
CCTGATCGCTCCCGAAGCTCGGAAACAGGGTGATTCCTTGAAAATCAGGCACATTTTATTGGCGCTATCGGCGCTGCTGGCCATCGCGTTCATGCAACCCCTGGTGACGTTCCTGGGCGGTCTGACGGTGCTGCTCGGCGTGGGCGCCCTGATCTACCGCGATCTGTCGCCGGCCGGCCAGGACGCCGTGGAACGCCGCTTGCTCGGCTGGATGCGCCGGGCCCGACCCGAAGGATCGTCGCCGGCCCTGGGCAGTCCGCTGATCATGCCTCGACCCCTCGTTCCGGAGTCGGCGGAACTGGATGCGGCGCCCGATCCGCCGCGCCGCGCCCGCGCCAAATTGCCCGCCCGCCGGACGGCGACCGCCGTCGAGCCGCCGGCCGGCAATCCGCCGGATGATCCCGAGTTGCCGAAGTAGCGGCTATCGACGGCTCAATGCCGCTCTCTAGTGCGCTGGCGCGGCGTGCTCCGTTTTTCGCAACAGGCCATACAGTTCGTCCTTAAGGTGCAGGCGCCGCTTCTTGAGGGTTTCAGTGTAGGTGTCCGATGGCGTTTCGATTTGCAGTTCGATCCGCTCGACTTCGGCGTTTATGGCGTGATAGTCGTCGTACAGCTTTGAAAATTGCGGATCGGCGGCCTTCAGTTCGGCAATGCGATCCTTATATTCGGGCAGTTCGTGAAACAGATCGTGATTTTCTCCAAGCATCGCGTGGTTCTCCGATCATGGTTTTAGTTATGGGCAAATGCAGCGATGGCGCCGGATCATTATAGCAACAGGTCCCGCCGCACGCCTCACTGCCGCCGGTGCCTTTCGCGCTTTCGCGGGGTCCGGATCCGCCGATCGAGCAGCAATTTTTTGTCTTTTCTGCTACGCTTGTGTCTCGCCTGCAACCCTTCAGGAGATTACGGAGTCATGAAGCAAAAATCGCTGGTTTTGACTGTTTTGCTCGGTCTGTCACTCGTTTTGGGCGGCGGCTTGAGCGCTTGCAACACCGTTAAGGGCGCCGGACAAGATATTAAATCCGCCGGCAAGGGGATCGAGAACAAGGCCGAAGAGGAAAAGAAATACTGAGCGCCGCTCGAGTCAGGTCGACCTGACCGGTTCTATCCCTCCAAGCTGTCCTGCCCGATCGCTCGCCACGCCGTGGCGGGAGCGATCGGACGATCCGAGGTCTGGCGCCCCGCGCCAGACCTCCGCCTCGCTAGCTCTCCCGGCGGCAAAATTCGATCAACCCCAAGGTAGAAGCGTCATGGCCTTGGGCGGTTTGAGTCCCTTTCAATTCCGGCAAGATCGCGTTCGCCAGTTGTTTGCCGAGCTCGACCCCCCACTGATCGAAAGAGTTGATGTTCCAAATCACTCCCTGCACGAGCACTTTGTGTTCGTACAGCGCCAGCAGCGACCCCAGCACTTTCGGCGTCAAACGCCGGTAGAACAGGCTGGTGCTGGGCCGGTTGCCGGGGAAAACCTTGTACGGCAACAGCTTCTCCAGCGCTTCGCCGCTCAATCCTTGCTTCTCCAGCTCGGCGCGGGCTTGCGCTTCGGTCTTGCCCACCATCAGCGCCTCGGCCTGCGCCAAGCAGTTCGCCAGCAGGATCGGGTGGTGGTCGCCGATGGGGCTCGGGCTTTGAGCGGGGGCCAAAAAATCCGCCGGCACCAGATGGGTGCCCTGATGCAGCAACTGGTAAAAAGCGTGTTGGCCGTTGTTGCCCAAGCCGCCCCACAGGATCGGGCCGGTCTTGACCTTGACTTTCTGGCCTTCTCGATCAATCGACTTGCCGTTGCTTTCCATATCCAGTTGTTGCAGGTAGTCCGGCAGCGAGCGCAGGTAATCGTCATAGACCAAAGTCACCTGGCTGTCCGCGCCGAAGAAGTCGATATACCACACGCCGAGCAGCGCCAGGATCACCGGCAAATTTTCTTGGAGCGGCGCGGTGCGGACGTGCTCGTCCATGGCGTGCGCCCCCTCCAGCAGCTCGATGAAATGGTCCATGCCGATGTAGACGATGATCGGCAGGCCGATGGCCGACCACAAGGAATAGCGCCCGCCGACCCAATCCCAGAACCCGAACATGTTGGCGGTGTCGATGCCGAATTTGCTGACGCCTTCGGCGTTG
>JAEUPW010000165.1 GCA_016790045.1 Candidatus Competibacteraceae bacterium | reverse complement strand
GGCGCACGCCCTGTTTCACAAGGACGTCGAATACATCGTGCGCGGCGGCGAAGTCATCATCGTCGACGAGTTCACCGGCCGCACCATGCCGGGCCGGCGCTGGTCGGACGGCTTGCATCAAGCGATCGAGGCCAAGGAGCGAGTGTCGATCCAGGCCGAAAATCAGACACTGGCCTCGATCACCTTTCAAAACTATTTCCGGCTCTATCAAAAGCTGGCCGGCATGACCGGCACCGCCGATACCGAAGCCTTCGAGTTCCAGCAAATTTACGGGCTGGAGGTGGTGGTGGTGCCCACCCATTTGCCGATGGTCCGCAAAGACATGGGCGATCTGGTGTTTCTCACGCAGCAGGAGAAATACGATGCGGTGCTGGCCGACATCCGCGACTGCCGCCAGCGCGGCCAGCCGACTTTGGTCGGCACCACCTCGATCGAAGTCTCGGAATTGCTCTCCAAAATGCTGGACCAGGAGAAAATCCCCCATCAGGTGCTCAACGCCAAGCAACACGAGCGCGAAGCCGAGATCATCGCCCAGGCCGGCCAGCCCGGCGCGGTGACCATCGCCACCAACATGGCCGGCCGCGGCACCGACATCGTGTTGGGCGGCAACTTGCAAGCCGAACTGAAGGCGTTGGAAACGGAAATCGACGAACCGGCCGTGGCTCGGGCGAAGCAGCATTGGCAGACGCGCCACGAGCAAGTGGTGGCCGCCGGCGGCTTGCACGTCATCGGCACCGAACGCCACGAGTCGCGGCGCATCGACAACCAGTTGCGCGGCCGTTCCGGCCGCCAGGGCGACCCCGGTTCCAGCCGCTTTTATCTGGCGCTGGAAGACAATCTCTTGCGGATTTTCGCCTCCGACCGGGTGGCGGGGCTGATGCAGAAATTGGGGATGGAGAAGGGCGAAGCCATCGAGCACCCCTGGGTCACCAAAGCCATCGAGAACGCCCAGCGCAAGGTCGAGGCCCACAATTTCGATATCCGCAAGAACCTGCTGGAGTTCGACGATGTGGCGAACGACCAGCGCAAGGTGATGTACGCCTGGCGCAACGAGCTGATGGAAGCCGCGGATGTCTCGGCGACGCTCGGCAACCTGCGCGCCGACGTGCTCAAGCAAATGATCGACGCCCACATTCCACCCCAGAGCCTGGAAGAGCAGTGGAACGTGGCGGGCCTGGAAGAGGCGCTGGACAAGGAATTGGGATTGCATTTGCCGCTGCGAGCCTGGCTGGAGGCGGACGCCAACCTGCACGAAGAGCCGCTGCGCGAACGGATTCACCGGGAATTGGAACACACTTACGCGGGCAAAGAGGCGCTGGTCGGCGCGCCGTGGATGCGCCAGTTCGAAAAAGCGGTGCTGTTGCAGGTGCTGGACGCGCACTGGCGCGAACATCTGGCCGCGATGGATTATTTGCGCCAGGGCATTCACCTGCGCGGTTACGCGCAAAAGAATCCCAAGCAGGAGTACAAGCGCGAAGCCTTCGAGATGTTCCAAGCCTTGGTCCAGCGCATCCATCAGGAAGCGGTCGGTTTCATGGCGCGCGCCGAATTCCAGACCGAGCCCGAACCCATTCCCGCGCCGCGCCGGCCCGAGCCCTCGGCCCTGCATTTCGAGCACGCCGAAGTGTCGGCCTTGGCGGAAGGGGAGGTGCAAAAAGACGAGGCGGACGCTGAAGCGGATCGCTTTCCGGCCGAATCTCACACCCCGTTCGTTCGCGAAGGCCGCAAGGTCGGCCGCAACGAGCCTTGTCCTTGCGGTTCGGGCAAGAAGTACAAGCACTGTCACGGCCAGTTGGGCTGAGCGGGAGATCGCATGGAACCGCTGTCTGTCGCCGGCATCCGGTTGGGAACGGTTTGCGCGGGCATCAAATATCCCGATCGCCGCGATCTGGTCGTCATCGAGGCCGCCGCCGGGACCCAGGCCGCCGCCGTGTTCACCCAAAATGCCTTTTGCGCCGCGCCGGTGACCGTCGCGCGCGCGCATTTGGCCGCCGCGCCTCCCCGCTATTTGGTGATCAATACCGGCAACGCCAACGCCGGCACCGGCCGCCAGGGACTGTCGGACGCCGAGGCGAGCTGTCGGGCATTGGCCGAGCAGGCCGGTTGCCCAATGGAACAGGTTTTGCCGTTTTCGACCGGCGTCATCGGCGAACCGCTGCCGCTGGCGCGATTGATTGCGGGGCTGCCGGCCGCTTTGGCGGCGTTGCGCCCGGAGGGTTGGGAGGACGCGGCGCGCGGCATCATGACGACCGATACCCGGCCTAAATGGTCGACGCGGCGCGCTATCATCGAGGGCAAGCCGGTGACGGTGACCGGCATCGCCAAGGGCGCGGGCATGATCCGGCCGGACATGGCCACCATGCTGGCTTTCGTCGCGACCGACGCCGCCGTGCCCGAGAGCTTGTTAAAGCCGATGTTGGCCGCCGCGGTTGCCGTTTCGTTTAACGCCGTCACGGTGGACGGGGACACTTCGACCAACGATGCGTGCGTGTTGCTGGCGACCGGGCAGGCCGGCGCGGCGATCGCTGGACGGGACGAAAGCCACGATCGGCTCGCGACCTTGGTGCGCGAGGTTTGCACCGAACTCGCTCAGGCCATCATCCGCGATGGCGAGGGCGCCACCAAATTCATCACGGTCGCCGTCGAGGGGGGTCAGGATGAGGCGGAATGCCGGCAAGTCGCCTACACCATCGCCCATTCCCCGCTGATCAAGACCGCGTTTTTCGCCTCCGATCCCAATTGGGGGCGGATTTTGGCGGCGGTGGGTCGGGCCGGGTTACGGGATTTGAACCTTGAGCGGATCGCAATTCATCTGGACGAGCTGTGCATCGTCCGCGACGGCGGTCGAGCGCCAGGCTATACGGAGGCGCAAGGCCAGCAGATTATGAAGCGCCCCGAGATCGCGATCCGGATAGACTTGGGCCGTGGCGGTTCCACCGCGCGCATCTGGACGACCGACCTGTCTTTCGACTACGTGCGCATCAACGCCGAGTATCGCACATGAGCGCGTTTTGCGCCGGGCCGGTCGTGCGGGTGGCGGTCGGCATCATCAGCGACGCCGCCGGCGCGGTGTTGATCGCCCGCCGACATCCCCAAGCGCATCAGGGCGGCTTGTGGGAATTCCCCGGCGGCAAGATCGAGCCAAACGAGACGGTCGATGATGCGCTGCGGCGCGAACTGGAGGAGGAGCTCGGCATCCGGCTCCAAACCGCCGAGCCTTGGCTGCAAATCAGCCACGCTTACGCGGATAAAACCGTTTTGCTCGAAGTATGGCGGGTGACGCGCTATCGGGGTGAACCGCAGGGCCGCGAAGGACAGCCCTTGCGTTGGGCGCAGGCGGCGGATTTGCGCGCTTTTGCGTTTCCCGCCGCCGACGAGCCGATCATCGCGCGATTGGTCGAGCAATTTCAGATCGCGCAGCAGGCCAGCTCAAACGCGATGTCGGACGTGCTCTGAACCGCGCGCGAGTTGGGGTCGGCCTGTTCCAGGAAATGGATGGTGAAGCGGTGCCGGCCGCCGCTGATTTCGGGAAAACAAGCGTGGTCGACCGGCATCAGCACGCGGATCAGTTGATGGGGGGCCACGCAGTCCAGCGCGCGCTGAAAAAAGCCCTGCGCGGCGACTTCCGGTTTTGGCGTGGCGCTGTCGCGAATCAGCCGAAGAATCAACATCGCGGCGGCGCGCATCGGGCCGAACGGTGACAGCCAGCCACGCAAATGGCCGGTTCGCACCGGATAATCCAGTTGCAGCCAATGGTGCAAGGCGGGAACATCGAACTGGCAGAAGCCGCCGGGCATGTGACTGCGCTTGCGCGCGTCACCCAGAAAATCGGTTTGGCGAACGGCCTCCTGCATCTGGTGGTCTTGACAGTGCATTTGATCGATCACTGCGCCGATCTCCGCCAGCACGCGGTCGAGCGTGCCCGTGTCGATTTTGGGGGTCTGACGCAGGCGACCCAAGGTGGCGTGTCGGTCCAGCTCTTTGAGCAATTCCCGTTTGAACTCGTTGCGCCCGGTCAGGGCCAGAATGTCGAACAAGCCTTGCAACGCCACGCGCGCGTCCCAAATCGAGGGGTTCTCCAGCGCGTGTTCGACCTGTTGGAACACAAACTCCAGCCGCAACAAAGAGCGCACTCGCTCGTTGAGCGGTTGTTCGTAGCAAACGGTTAGGGACACGCAAGACCTCGCGCGCAGGGGCGTTCGTTACCGCGCAACCGGGAAGATGCACAGGAAGGACGCGCAAAACCCGCAGATCGGTTTGGCGCCTCCGCGTTTAACGCCTAGTTTCAGCCAAAGCCAGATACCGCTCGTGCAACACCGCGATCCGATCATCCAGCGCCTCCAAATCTCCAGTGTTTTCCAGCACGTCATCCGCGTGGGCCAGGCGTTCATCGCGGCGGGCTTGCGCGGCTAAAATCCGTCGGGCCTGCTGTTCGCTCGCGCCATCCCGCGCCATGACCCGCCGAATCTGCTCGGCTGGCGGCGCGTCGACCACCAAAATGCGATCCACCGAATCGGTCATCCCCGTTTCCACCAGCAGCGGGATCACCGCCAAGCAGTAAGGGGCGGTCAAACGGGCGATGCGAGCCCGCATCGCGGCCCGAACCCGGGGATGGAGGATCGCTTCGAGCTGCTGGCGGCCTTTCGGATCGGCGAACACCCGCTCGCGCAGATGATCGCGGCGCAATCGTCCGCGCTCGTCCAAACACTCGGGCCCAAAAGCCTCAACGATTTCCGCCAGGGCCGGCTGCCCGGGTTCAACCAGTTCGCGGGAGATGTGATCGGTGTCGATAATCGGAACGCCCAAGAGCGCGAACCGGTCGCTGACGGCGGTTTTGCCGCTGCCGATCCCGCCGGTCAAGCCGATCACCAACACCTTTAAAGCCCCAACCAGTTCAAATAGATTCGATTGATGCTCTCGCCCCACAGCAAGGCGATCCAGCCGGCGGCGGCCAAGAAGGGTCCGAACGGCATCGGCACCTGTCGGTCCCGGCCCCGAAACAGGATCAGCGCCACGCCGAACAGCGCGCCCACCATCGAAGACAAAATGACGATGGTGACCAGATACTCCCAACCGGTCCACGCGCCGAGCGCCGCCAGCAGCTTGAAGTCGCCATGCCCCATGCCTTCCTTGCCGGTCAGCAAGCGAAATGCCTGGTACACGGACCAGAGTGACAGATAGCCGGCCATAGCTCCGATGACCGCGCTCGGCAGCGGCGCGAACCAGCCGAACAGCGCCGTGGCCAACCCCAGCCAAAGCAGGGGCAGAACCAGATCGTCGGGCAAAAGTTGGTGCTGAAAATCGATGGCGCTCGCCGCCAGCAGTATCCAAGTAAACACCAGCGCCGCCGCCGCCGGCCAGCCGAAGCCGAACTTCCAGGCGACGATGCCGGCCAGGATGCCGCTGGCCAGCTCCACCAGCGGATATCGGATGCTGATCGCGGCGCGACAGTGGGCGCAGCGGCCGCGCTGCCGGATAAAGCTCACCAGCGGAATGTTTTCCACCGCCGTGATCAGGTGACCGCACTGCGGGCATTGCGAGCGCGGGCCCCACAGGCTCAAAACCGGTTTGCCGGCGTCCGGATCGGGTTGTTCGAGCAACTCCGCGCACTGCGCCCGCCATTGCCGCTCCATGATCGAGGGCAGGCGATAGATCACCACGTTCAAGAAGCTGCCGACCATCAGCCCCAACAGGATGGCTAAAACGGTAAACAGCGCTTGAGACGCGGCCAGCGGTTCCAGCAACGGCATCACGCCGACACCGTCAGACCGCCGAAGCCAGCTTGAAGATCGGCAGGTACATGGCGATCACCAGCGTGCCGACGATGCCGGCCAGGAAAGCCATCAGCAGCGGCTCGATCATGGTGGTCAGCGTGTCCACTTTCTGGTCGACTTCCGCTTCGTAAAAATCCGCGACCTTGGCCAGCATGTCGCCGAGCGAGCCGGCTTCTTCGCCGATGGCCACCATCTGGATCACCATGTCGGGAAACAGGCTGCTCTGGCGCATTGCGAAATTCAGTTGCTGGCCGATGGACACGGCGTCACGCATGTCCAAAACGGCTTTTTCGTAAACGTAGTTGCCGGTCGCGCCGGCCACGCTGACCATGGCGTCCACCAGCGGCACGCCACCGCTGAACAACGTCGATAGGGTGCGCGCGAAACGGGCGTTGGCGGCGGTGGCGACCAAATCGCCGATCAGCGGCAATTTCAAGACCATGCGATCCAGCCATTTTCTGAAAGCTTCGGAGCGCTTGCGCGCCTGGATGAAGCCGACGATGGCCAGCACCGGCGCGCCCAGGATCAAATACCAGTACTCTTGAAAAACTTGCGAAACCTGAATCACGAACCGGGTCAGCGCCGGCAGCTCGGCGCCGAATCCCTTGAACAGATCTTCGAACGTCGGTATGACGAAGATCAGCAGAATCGCGGTCACCACGAAAGCGAACACCAGCACGATGGCGGGGTAGGTCAGCGCTTTCTTGACCTTGGCTTTCAGGGCTTCGGATTTTTCGAGGTAGGTGGCGATCTTGTCGAGCAAAACTTCGAGCACGCCGGCTTCTTCGCCGGCATGAACCAGGCTGCAATACAGATCGTCAAAATAAAGATGGTGCTTGGCCATCGCCTTGGACAGCGAAGTGCCGCTTTCCACATCGGCCTTGATCGTCAAGATCAATTCCTTGACCTTGGTTTTCCTGTTGCTGTTGCCGACCATGTCCAAAGCCTGCACCACCGCGATGCCGGAGCCCAGCATGGTGCAAAGCTGGCGGGTGAACAGCATGATGTCTTTCGACTTGACGCTGTCGCCGAACGCGAGCAGCGGTTTGGATTTTTTTCGGACCCGCAGCGGGATGATGCCCTGCCGGCGGAGTTCGGCCTTGATCAGGCTTTGGTTGGCTCCTCGCAACTCGCCTTTGACGCGGCTGCCCCGTTTGTCGGTCCCTTCCCACTTGAAAGTGGTCTCTTCTGGTTTCGCCTTGACTTTGGCGAGCGTAGGTTGTTTGGCCACGACCGTTAGTCCGTTGTTACTCGGTTGATTTCTTCCAAACTGGTAAGCCCCATTCGAACTTTGTTCAGGCCCGAACGGCGCAAGTCGTTGATGCCTTCCTTGCGCGCCTGTTCGGCGATTTGCAGGGCGTTGCCGCTTTCCATGATGATGCGGCCGATTTCCTCGGAGATCGGCAACACTTCATAAACGCCGACTCGACCCTTGTAACCGTGATTGCACTGATCGCAGCCCGCCGCCTTAAAAACGGCGAGCTCTTGCAGCTCGTCTTCGCGAAAGCCCTGGTTGACCAGCTCTTCCGGCGGGATTTTGACCTCCTCCTTGCAGTGCTGGCACAGCCGGCGCGCCAGGCGTTGCGCGATGATCAGCGTGACGCTGGAAGCGATGTTATAAGGCGCGACCCCCATGTTCATCAGCCGGCTGAGGGTTTGCGGCGCGCTGTTGGTGTGCAGGGTCGAAAGCACCATGTGGCCGGTCTGCGCGGCCTTGATGGCGATTTCGGCGGTTTCCAGATCGCGGATCTCGCCGACCATGATGATGTCCGGGTCTTGGCGCAGGAAAGAGCGCAGGGCGTTGGCGAAGGTCATGCCGACTTTGGGGTTGACGTTGACCTGATTGATGCCGGCTAGGTTGATTTCGACCGGGTCCTCGGCGGTAGAAATATTGACGGCGGCGGTATTGAGGATGTTGAGCGCGGTGTACAGCGATACCGTTTTGCCGCTGCCGGTGGGACCGGTGACCAAAACCATGCCCTGCGGTTTGTGGATGGCGTTGACAAACAAATCTTTCTGATGATCCTCGTAACCCAATGCCTCGATGCCCATCTGGGCGCTGGACGGGTCAAGCAACCGCATGACCACTTTTTCACCCCACAAAGTCGGCAGGGTGTTGACGCGAAAGTCGATGGCGCGCTGCTTGGTCAAATACAGTTTGATGCGCCCGTCCTGCGGGACCCGCCGCTCCGCGATATCGAGCTGGGCCATGATCTTGAGGCGCGCCGCCATGCGCGGCGCCATCGAAACCGGGGGCTTGTAGATCTCGTCCAGAATGCCATCCTGCCGCAACCGGACGCGGTACATTTTTTCGTAAGGTTCGAAGTGGATGTCGGACGCGCCGCGGTTGATGGCTTGCAGGATGACCTGGTTGATGAAGCGCACCACCGGCGCGTCGTCGGCGTCGGTTTGCGTCAAGGTTTCGACTTTCGCCGCGATATCGGTCTCGCCGCCGAAATCCAGATTGCCGATGTCGCCATCGGTCATGGTTGTCGCCGGGGAGTCGATGGCGGTATCGAGCGCTTTGGTCAGTTGGGCCTGTCTGACGATGATCGGCTCGATATCCAGGCGGGTCTGAAACTTGATGTCTTCGAGCACCCGCTGGTTGGTCGGATCGCTCAAGCCGACGAACAGCCGTCGGCCGCGCTTGTGCAACGGCAAAGCGTGGTGGCGGCGCAGCAGCTTTTCGTCAACCAGCCGCACGACCGCCGCATCGATATCCAGGGCGTCGATATCAAACAGCGGCAGATTGAAGCTGCGAGCGGCGGTTCGGGCGATATCCTTATCCAGCGCCAGCTTGTTCTCCACCAGATAGGCGACGAAAGGGACGTTGTCCTTGCGCGATTGTTCGAGGGCCTTCAGCGCGGTGTTTTCGTCGAGCAGATGATTTTGCACGAGCTGCCTGGCCAGCCCGATCAGTTGCACGTTGGGTTGGCTGACGATACTGCTGGGGTTGGTAGCCATGGACTAAGTTAGAGGGCAGCACTCAAAAATGGTCGACCAAGGGATTTCATGTATCTGAGTTCAAACTGTAGACCATGTGATGGAGGTTGAAAAGGGGTTTGGAAAAACCTGCCCGAGAAAATTTGGATTCTACAAAAGTCTATCTATTGATACAATCATTGATTTCAACATCAAGCCTAAAAATCGGGTGTCAGGGCCTTTGGCGATCGCTTGCGATGTCGGCGGCAAACGGGTTAGCGTTATCCTTTGCGCCTTGTCAACGACCGCATTCACTATCCGCCGCGCCCGCGTGGCCGGCAACGACACAGGGGACTCTCATGGAATTCGCTTGCCTGGACCTGGAAGGGGTCCTGGTTCCGGAAATTTGGATCAATGTCGCCGAACGCACCGGCATTGAAGCGTTACGGCTGACCACGCGCGACATCCCCGATTACGATCAACTGATGCGGGGACGGTTGGCGCTGCTCGACCAGCACCACTTGAAATTGTCGGATATCCAGCGGGTGATCGCCGCCATGGGGCCGCTGGAGGGAGCTGGCGAGTTCCTGGATTGGTTGCGCGAGCGATTCCAGGTCGTCATCCTCTCCGATACGTTTTACGAGTTTGCCTTGCCGTTGATGCGTCAACTCGGTTGGCCGACGCTGTTTTGCCACCGGCTGGACGTGGTGGATGACCGGGTGGTCAACTATATCCTCCGCCAAGCCGACGCCAAGCGCCAAGCGGTGCGGGCGTTCCACAGCCTCAACGTTCGGGTGATTGCCGCCGGCGATTCCTACAACGACACCGCCATGCTGGCCGAAGCCGAGGCCGGCATCCTGTTTCGGCCGCCGCAAAACGTGATCGACGAATTCCCGCAATTTCCTATCGCGCGCACGTTCGATGAAATGCGCGAGGAATTCCGTAAAGCCAGCCTCCGTCAACTGTAGAGGCTACAGCCCTTGGTCCGTTGTCGGGCGGAAATCTTTTTTAACGCTGCCTTCGAGCTCCGATCGAACGCTTGAAGTTGAGCTGCAGAAGCGTTGAAGGCGTTGGCCGACAGCGGGTTTTGCATCGGCCGCGATACCGGTCCGTTCAGGTTCAAGGTAGCGTCTGATGCCAAAATCTTCGCCGAGGCCGGCGAGGCATGGGGTCGGCGCCCGCCCGCGACCAAAGCCATTCGAAAGCCGAAAATCACCTTTCTCGAAAAATTGGCCCGCTCGATGGCGGAAACCTTGGGACGCAACCATAATGCCCGCGCGCGAGTCCAATTTTCTCGATTTCCCCGGATAACCCTAAAGCCCGCCGTATGCAGTCCGAATTCGTCACCGCCATGTTTGACTGGATCGCGGCCAACCCCGGATGGGTGAGCGCCGTCATTTTCATTTCTTCGGCGGCGGAATCGCTGACTATCGTGGGGGTCATTATCCCCGGCGCGCTGATCATGTTCAGCTTCGGCGCGTTAATCGGGCTTGGCCATCTGGATTTTTGGTCGGCTTATTGGTGGTCGGCCTCGGGCGCGGTGCTCGGCGATGCGATCAGTTTTTGGATCGGCCGGGTCTTTACGCAAGGGATCCGCCGGGTCTGGCCGTTCAACAAACACCCCGAAATGATCGCGCGCAGCGAGGATTTTTTCCGCAAGCATGGCGGTAAGGGCGTGTTGTTTGGCCGCTTTTTCGGTCCCGTGCGCGGCACCATTCCGACGGTCGCCGGGATGATGGACATGACGTGGCGCGATTTTATGATCGCCAACGTCGTGTCCGCCATCTTGTGGGCCCCCGCTTATCTCATCCCCGGCATGGCCTTCGGGGCCTCGCTCGATATCGCCTCTCGCGTGGCGGGGCGGCTGGTGGTGCTGATCCTGATCGTCGCGGTGTTGCTGTGGGTCACCATTTGGCTGGTGAAGCATCTGACGCGGTGGTTTCAGGCGCGCGCGACCGGATGGATGCAAACTTTTTACCTCTGGAGTCAGGGCCGGCGCTGGATCGGGCCGATCAGCGCCTCGCTGCTCGATCCGAAACGGGGCGAATTGCGGGGTCTGGCGACGCTGGCCGTGCTGTTGCTGGGCGGCGTGATCCTGATCACCTTGAGTTTGAGCGCGGCCGGGCATCGGTTGCCGAGCGGATTGGACCAGAGCCTGTATCATTTTTTTCAGGATCTGCGAACGTCGTGGGCGGACGCCCTGATGGTGTTCACCGCCGAACTGGGCGATTATCAGGTGACGTTGCCGGTCAGTTTGACCGTTCTGTTTTGGTTGCTGTGGCGGCGCAAGCGGGTGGCGGCCGGGCACTGGTTGGCGGCGCTGGGCTTTGGCATGGCGACCAATCTGTTTTTCAAGTGGCTGCTGCCGGTATCGAGCCCGACCGAGATGTCGCAAGGCTTGACCGGCTATTCTTTTCCGTCCAGCCACGCCACGTTCAGCACGCTGGTGTTCGGTTTTTTGGCGGTGCTGATCGCGCGCGAAATGAAGCCGCACCGGCGCTGGATCGCCTACGTGGCGGCGGCGTTCATGATCGTGCCCATCGCTTTCGCCCGCCTCTACCTGGGCGTGCATTGGCTGACCGATACCCTGGCCGGCTTGTGCCTGGGCCTGATTTGGGTGTCGGTGCTCGGCTTGGCTTATAGCCGGCATGCGGGCGCGATCCGGTTGCATTGGCGCTGGTTGCTGGCGTATAGCGCCATCGCGTTGCTGGCGACCCAAATCTTGCACGCCAGCCTCCACTATCGCGCCGATCTCGAACGCTACCAGCCGCAACCGGTGCTGGCCGTGCAAACGCAAGCGCAATGGCTGCGGGAAGGTTGGCGACGGCTGCCGGCGCAACGTCTGGATTTTCGGGGGATCCAGCGCCAAGATTTTGTCATGCAATGGGCGGGAACCCGCGCGGAGTTGGAAAAACGGTTGCAGGCGGCAGGCTGGGAGCGGCCGCCGCCGGCCGATTTGCGGAGCCTGTTGCTGTGTCTGAGCCCGGAAGCGACCCTGCAAGAATTGCCGGTGTTGCCGCAAATGCATGAAGGCCGGGAAGACGATTTGCAAATGGTGCGTTACGCCGACAATGGGACGGCGCGCTGGCTGGTGCGCTTCTGGGATGTCGGCGTGCGGCTTCAGGAAGGAAAGCGGCCCGTTTGGGTGGGCAGCATCAGCCTGCAACGGCGCGAGCCGCAGATGCGCTTGTTCAACTTCGCCGTGGACAAGCCCCAGACCCGCGCGCCGGATGATTTGCTGGCCCCGGCCTGGCAGGGCTTGCGAACTCGCACCGTCAGCGGGCGCAATCCCAACGAGCGGATTACCTTGGTGGTGGATTGAAACAGACCGCTTCGTTGGACCCATTTAACCGAACCGGAGCCCATCGATGTTAATGAGAGCCGAGACATCCTGTCTGTTGGTCGTGGATTTTCAGGAACGGCTGATGGCGGCGATCCATCAAGCCGATCAAGTGGTCGCCAGCGGCGTTTGGCTGATCCGGATCGCCCAGCGCCTGAACGTTCCGATCCTGGCGTCCGAACAGTATCCGCGCGGTTTGGGGCCCACGGTCGGCGCGATACGCCAACTGCTACCCGACGACGCTTTGGTCGAAAAGACGCATTTTTCCTGTGCCGCCGAACTGGATTGCATGCGGCGGATCGATCTGCTCGACCGCCCCCAAGTCGTGCTGGTCGGCGCCGAGGCGCACGTGTGCGTGTTGCAGACGGCGCTGGGATTGCAGATGGCCGGCAAAGAGGTTTATCTGGTCGCGGATGGCGTCTCCTCGCGTTCCCCGGAAGACGTGCGACTGGCGCTGGCGCGGATGCGCGCCGAAGGCGTGCGCATTGTCAGCCGCGAAATGGTGGCTTTCGAATGGCTGCACCAGGCCGGCACCGAAACCTTTCGCGCGATCAGCCGGGAGTTTTTGCGCTGAAGCGGGCAGGGGCGCTGGAATCCGTGGAGCGGCGGCCCCGATTGGCGCGCTCGGCCGACAACCCGCGCGAAATGGGGGTTGTCGGCGGTCGGCTCGAAGCCTCCGGGCCAACTCGATTCCGCTATTGCGCGCTGGCTTGTCGGGGGCCGCTGTTGGCGAACAATCCGGCGAGTTCTTGCGGGCTGGCGGACGCAAACTGACCGTTTTTCAAAACGGACAGCGTCGCCAGGTTGGCGCCTTGATTGGAGCCGGTAAAATCCACCTTCAGCCCGCCAAGGTCATAAGGCTGGCGACGGGCGGCTTTCAGGAAATTTTCGCGGGTCAACGGGCCTTCGATGGCTTGCAATATCGCGCTCATCAGCTTGGCGTCGAGATAGCCTTCCAGCGAGACTTCATTGAAATTTTCCCCCAGCGCCTTGCGGGCTTCCGAAACCACGGGCGACGAGGATGTCAACGGTGGGACCACTTGGGTGGTGATGATGTTGTCGGTGATGTTTTTGTTCTTGAGCAAGGCTTGCAGGCGACTGCCGGCCGCGGTGGAAACCGAGCTGAATACCCACGCTTCATTCTTGTAGCGCGCATAAGCCATGAAACTGGCGACCGCGTCGTAGACTCCGGTGGTGGCGACCAACCGACAAAGGTTGCCCGAGTCGGTTTCCCATTTTTTCAGCGATAGGTAGCCGTCTCTCGCGTTGGTCGTGTCCCGTTGATAAACGCCTAGCGGGCCGATGCCGTTACGTTCTGGCGCGTCGCCGCTCATGTTCAGAAGCTGGTCGAGCTTGGCCAGAATCTTTTCGGTTCCGGCCTGTTTCGCCAGCGCCGAACGCACGCCTTTGACGCCGTTCATGCCAAGGCTGTCATTCTGCACGAAGGCGCAAACCTCGGACGGTTTCACCCCTGCCGCCAGCGCGGCGTCCACCACGCTTTCCACCTCGCTCGCGGTGCTGGCTCGAAAGTTCAGTATCTCGCCGGGACCGGTGAAGGCCGCGCCGGTATAAGGCGCGACCACCGGAATTTTATGCTCGGCCAGCAACGGCAGCGTCGCTTTTACCGTCGGTGTGCCATAATTGCCGAGAGTTGCAAAAATTTCTTTATCGATTAATTGCTTGATTACTTCGACCGACTTGGCAGGATCATAGAAATCGTTCAGGGCAACATATTCGATTTGCAGCCCTCGCACGTGTTGGTTGGCTAACGCGGCCTCGATTCCGCGTTTCAAGGCCAAACCGTTCACTTTGCGGTCGCCCTCCAAGGGTAGATTGGCGCCGATGCGAATCGTTTTTTCGGTGATCCCTTGTTCCAGCGCCCAGCTTGCAGGCGCAGCGAAGCATAATCCGAGCATTAAACCGGCGAGAGCTTTATTGAAAAAATCAAGGCGATTGGCTGCTGTCATTGTGCGATCCCGATTACCAAAGAATTTTGTGTGCATGTCAAATTCCTAGCCCTTTTGGAGCTGCTCGTTTGCTGAAAAATACAAGACCGCTCTTTTGTGAAGAGCGATCTTGAAAGAAAAAAGGTGAAACGCTTGCCGATTTTTGAAAGCGCCTCGCGGAAACGCCAAAATTCGCGCTTTAGGGCGGCAGAATATTGAGTGAGATAGATGCAAATCAAATGCCAAATTCTTTGGCGGCTTTTTGGCGATTTTGGATTTAAAATTATGTAAATCAAAAAATTAAAAGCAATCTATTCGATTTGAGTTTCAGTGAGAATGAATTTAAATTGCCGGATGGAAGTCAAAAAATTGACAAACTCCTTGGGTTTTATTTGGTGGATGACGGCTTCTACGCCGAAGGTTAAAATCGCCACAGATAAAAATGAGCGTCAATAAATCCGACGGTAATGGACGCTTCTGTGCCCATTAAAAAATACTGGGCTGTTGCAAAGCGGCAATGGATTGCCCGCCGGTTTTCAACAGGGCTATTGAATGATCGCGCTTAGCTATCGATGTGACGTTTTTCAAACTCCGTTCAAATATTTTAAGCAAATCCCATTCAGGTCAAGCTAATGTCCCGTCCTCCTTTCAAGTTCTCACGCCGAAATAGCATCGCCGTCAGGATTGGCTCGATTGCCGTGGGCGGCGACGCGCCGGTTGTGGTCCAGTCCATGACCAACACCGATACCGCCGATGTGGCGGCGACCGTGAAGCAAGTCGCCGAACTGGCCGAGGCGGGCTCGGAGCTGGTGCGCATTACCGTCAACACGGATGAAGCCGCCGCCGCCGTGCCGCTGATCCGCGAGCGGCTGGCGTCCCAGGGCGTCAATGTTCCGTTGATCGGGGATTTTCATTTCAACGGCCACCGGCTGTTGGCCCGCCACCCCGCCTGCGCCGAGACGCTCGACAAATATCGCATCAACCCCGGCAACGTCGGGCGCGGCAGAAAAAAAGACGAGCAGTTCGCCACCATCGTCGAGACCGCCTGCCGCCACGACAAGCCGGTGCGGATCGGGGTGAACTGGGGCAGTCTCGATCAGGAACTGGCGGCGCGCCTGATGGATGACAACGCCCGGCTTCCCCACCCCCAACCCGCCGCCGAAGTCATGCACGAGGCGATGATGCTTTCCGCCTTGGAAAGCGCGCGGCGGGCCGAAGAGATCGGGCTCGGCCACGACCGCATCGTGCTGTCGGTCAAAATGAGCGGCGTGCAGGATTTGATCGCGGTCTATCGCAAGCTGGCGGCGCGCTGCGACTATCCGCTCCACCTGGGCTTGACCGAGGCCGGCATGGGCAGCAAGGGCATCGTCGCGTCCACCGCCGCGCTGGCGGTGCTGCTGCAAGAGGGCATCGGCGACACCATCCGCATTTCGCTCACGCCCGAACCCGGCGGCAGCCGGACGCAGGAAGTGATCGTCGCTCAGGAAATCCTGCAAGCGATGGGCATCCGCTCGTTCGCGCCCGCCGTGGTGGCGTGTCCGGGCTGCGGTCGCACCAGCAGCGACTATTTCCAGCATCTCGCCCAACGGATTCAGGGGTATCTGCGCGAGCAAATGCCGGTCTGGCGCGACCGCTATCCCGGCGTCGAAAATTTGACCGTGGCGGTGATGGGCTGCGTGGTCAACGGGCCCGGCGAGAGCAAGCAGGCGCACATCGGCATCAGCCTGCCCGGCACCGGCGAAACGCCCGTCGCGCCGGTCTATGTCGATGGCGAGAAAACCGTGACGCTGAAGGGCGAACAGATCGCCGCCGAGTTTCAGCAACTGGTGGCCGATTACGTGATCCGCCGCTACGGCGGCGGCGTTTGAGCGTGCCCGAGCCGACGATTGTCCCCCAGTCCTCGCAGCCCAAGCTGGAAGAGCTGCTGCGGCATATCGTCAAGCTGCTGGAAAAGCATCGCCTGGTCGAAACCTTGGTGGAGCGCGACCGGACCAGCCCCCGGCACGAGCTGATCGAATCGCTGGTGCACCGCCAGCACCTGGTCGAACTGCAACTGAAACTTCGCAGCCTGCATCCGGCCGATATCGCCTATATCCTCGAAGCCTTGCCGCACGAGGACCGGTTGCTGATCTGGCGGCAGATCGAGGAGGAGCGCGGCGGCGATGTGTTGCTGGAAGTTTCGGACGCGGTGCGCGATGCCTTGATCGAAACCCTGGAACGGCCGGAGCTGCTGCGGGTTTTGGAGCCGCTCGACGCCGACGATTTGGCGGAATTGGCCGAAGCGGTTCCCGATGAAGTGCTGGCGGATGTTTCGCGCAGGCTGCCCGCGCGCGATCGCGACTGGCTGCAAACCACCATGGCCTATCCCGAGGATCGGGTGGGGCGGCTGATGAGCCAGGATGTGCTGACGGTGCGCGAGAGCCAAACCGTCGAGCAGGTGCTGCGGTTGCTGCGCGGCCGGGAAGACTTGCCGCCCAACACCGACAACCTGTACGTGGTGGATGCCCGCCATCAGCTCAAAGGGGTGTTGCCGTTGCGGGCTTTGTTGCTCAACGACCCGGAACGGCACGTCGGGGAACTCAAATCGACCGATCCGGTGGTGTTCGACGCCAACGACAACGCCGATGACGCGGCGCGGGCTTTCGAGCGCTACGATCTGGTTTCGGCCCCGGTGTTGAACGAGCGGGGCAAGCTGATCGGTCGGCTGACCGTGGACGCGGTCGTGGATTTCATTCGCGAGGCGTCCGAGGAAGACGCCTTGAACCGGGCCGGATTGCGCGGGGATGAAGATTTGTTCGCCCCGATCTGGGCCAGCGCCCGCAACCGCTGGTTGTGGCTGTCGGTCAACCTGTGCACGGCGTTTATCGCCTCGCGGGCGATCGGCCTGTTCGAGAACACCATTTCCCAGATCGTCGCGCTGGCGACGCTGATGCCGATCGTGGCCGGCATCGGCGGCAATTCCGGCAATCAGACCACCGCGCTGGTGGTGCGCGGCTTGGCGCTGGGCGAGATCAGCGCCGCCAACAAATGGTATTTGGCGGCGAAGGAGCTGGGGGTCGGTTTGATGAACGGCGTGGTGTGGGGCGCGACGGTCGGGCTGTTCGCTTACGGGTTGTACCGGAATTGGCAGTTGGGCGCGGTGATGGCGGTGGCCATGCTGCTGAATCTGGTGTTGGCGGCCCTGGTGGGCGTCGCGATTCCCCTCGCCCTGCACCGGCTTGGCCGCGATCCGGCATTGGGGTCGAGCGTGCTGCTCACCTTTATCACCGACGGCATGGGATTTTTCATTTTTCTGGGGCTGGCCACGCTATTTTTACTGTAGTAACTTCGGCTGATCGGGTTGTGGAGAAGGTGGCCTCATGAAGCGGACTATAGCGGCGATCTTGGGCATCGCCTTGGGCGGATGTGCGTCGATGGAGCGCTGGTCCATGCCGCCGGCGTCGCCGGGGGCCGTCCCGCTGGCTGCCGATACGGCGGCGGGCGCCGATTCGGCGGCCTCGACTCCCGTCTCAGGCTCAACGCTCCCGGAATCGCTCCCGGCGTCCGCGCCTCTGTCATCGCCGCCGCCGCCGTTGGCGGGCTTGGCCCCATCGATTCCAGGATCGCGCCCGCCGCCTGTCCCCCGGCCATCGCTGCCGCCAGCGCCGGCCTCGATCCCGGCCGCGCCGCCCCTGTCCAATCCGCCGTCCGGTTCACCGTCGGCGCCCGGTTCCGCGGCATCGTCGCCGGCGGATGTCGGCGTCGCCAATCCCGCGTTTATCGAGGAGCGCGCCCGCCACGCTTATGAGACCGGGCGCCTGGATGTCGCGGAAGGCTATTACCTGCAACTGATCCGCCTGAAGCCCAAGGATTCCGGTCCCTGGTTTCAATTGGGGAACCTGTATTCGGAACAGGGTCGCCTGGATGCGGCGGAACGCGCTTACCGGGAATCGTTGCGCCGGCGCGACGATGCCCGGACGCTGCACAATCTTGGATTGGCGCAAGTCAAACTCGGTATCGGGGCTTTGCGCGAAGCGCAGAAGCGCTTGCCGCCCAACGATCCCGCGCGGCGCGAGACGCAGGAATTCCTGCGGATTTTGTTGGAGTCGATCGGCAAATAATTCGGGTTTCGCTCCAGACTGATTTGGAGAAATAAATGATTTACCGACATGTGCTGTTTGCGGCCGATTTTTCCGAGGAAGCGTTGAAGGTCGGCGCGCGCGCCAAAGCGATAGCCGAACGCTGCGGGGCGCGCTTGAGCGTGATTCATGTGGTCGAGGACATGAACATCATCCTGGGCGGCGGCTATGAGCTGTTGCCGGTATTGCCGGAGCTGCCCGACGAGACGATGTTGCGGGAATCGCGCATCGCCTTGGGAAAGCTGGCGGAACGGCTGAACATCGGCGACGCCGAGCTATGGGTGGTCAACGCGCCATCGACCAAGGAGGGCGTTTTCGCGGCGGTCGAGAATCACGGTGTGGATTTGATCGTCGTGGGCAGCCACGGCCGTCACGGTTTGTCTCTGCTGCTGGGATCGACCGCCAACGCCGTGCTGCACGGCGCGACCTGCGACGTGCTGGCCGTGAGAATCTGAGCGGGAGCGCATTGGGCGGGTCCGGCAGCGCCTCACGGCCGTTGGCCCAGGACTTTCGGGCCGTCACCGCTCGGGCTCCAGTTCGTGCTGGGGAGCCACGTCCACCGACACTTCGAGCGTGTGCGAGCCGCCGCCGGTCATCACCCCGATCAGCGGCGCGACATCGCCGTAATCCCGTCCCCAGGCCAGCGTGATGTGCTGCTCGCGCGGCATGCAATCGTTGGTCGGATCGAACTCCGCCCAGCCCTCGCCCGGCAGGTACACCGCCAGCCAGGCGTGCGAGGCGTCGGCTCCGATCAGCCTCGGCTGGCCGGGCGGGGGGAGCGTTTCCAGATAGCCGCTGACGTAGCGCGCCGCAAGACCCAGCCCGCGCAAGCAAGCGAGGGCCAGATGGGCGAAATCCTGGCAGACGCCGCGCCGCTCTTTCAAGACCTCCTTGAGCGGCGTGGCGACCGTGGTAAAGTGGGGATCGTAGATAAACTCTTTATAAATCCGGCGGTTGAGTTCTGCGACGGCTTCCAGCAACGGCCGGCCAGGAGCGAAACTGGGCGCGGCGTAGGCCCGAAATTCCGGCAGCGCGCGGACAAACGGCGAATCCAGCGCAAACAGGCGCGCTTCGATCACCTCCGGGTCCGGCGATTCCCGCAACAGCCGCAGCGCCCGCTCCCACGGCAGCGAGGGGCTGGACGGTTCAAAAGGGCGGTTGTCCAGCACTTGAACTTCGGTCGCCACGTTGACTTCCAGACATCGATGGATGTCCTGCACGGCGAAATACAGCACCCGATTGCCGAAAAAATCTTCCCGTTCGGCCGACAGCGACGGGCGCGGCTCGATGGCGACCCGGCTGCCTTGGCACCGTTGCCAGGCGGTTCGTCGCGGCAGCAAACGGGCTTCGTTGTGGCACAGGGCCACCCCGCTGCTGTAACGGTAGAGAGTCCGGTGGGTGACGATGTATCTCACGGCCGCATGTCGATCAGTTGCCGCGGCACTTCGGCGTGGCTGAAATGGCTGTGCGTCAGGGCGTCCGACAGACCGGCCAGCGGTTTTTGAATCGCCTCCAGCAGCCGGGCCAACTCGACGCTCGAGCTGGTGCTGTCGTGGGTCAGCGTGGACAGAGCCTTGATATCGGCCAGTTGCAGGGTCGTGAAAGCTTCCAGAATCAGCCGCTCCTCGGCGCTGCAATAGGGGGATTTTTCGGGGCGGTACAAACGCCCGATATCCCGCTGTAGCCGCCGTAGCTGATAGCCGACCGAACGCGGGTTGGCGGTATCGAACAGCAAGAGATCGATGATCGCGGTCGGATGCAGCGCCGACCGGTAGCGGCGGCGGTAGGCGGTCAGGTTGTCGGTGATCGCCAGCACCACTTCCCAAAGCGGCAGGCCCGGATTGCGGGCGGTGATGAAAGCCAGTTTGAACAGGTCCAGGGTCCGCAGCACCCGTTCCAGATAGCGGCCGATGTCGAAGAACAGCCAGCCCTGGTGGTGGGGCATGGTTTCGTAGTTGAGACCGCAAAACGCCGCCACCAGCATCAGCTCTTCTTCCAGCAACTCCCGCGCCTGGCGGCCGCCCAAATCGGCCGGGGTGTTTTGCATCGTGGTTTGCAAGCGGTTCAACAGCCGCCAACTGTCGTCGCCCAGATGGTTGCGCACCGCGCGCCCGGTCCGCAACATGCCGCCAAACAGCGCCTGGACGTTGCTCGGGTGCTCGGATTCCACCAGCGCCGACAGCAGCGCTTGGCGCAGGGCGAAGAAGCGGGCGCGGGGCGATTCCGCCACCGGCGGCACCGGGATTTTCAGCGCGTCCAGCAGATCGTCCAAACAGCGCTCGTCGGTGTTGTCCTGCTCCCATTCCAGCAACCGGCCGAACGCCTCTCGCAGCAACCGGGCGGTGCCGTCGAGCCGCTCGCTATAGCGGCCCAGCCAGAACAAATTATCGGCCACCCGGCTCGGCAAATCGCTGCCATCGCGGGTCGCCACGATCGGGCCGTAGGCTTGCCGCAACAGGCTGACGTGCGGTTGCGGCGTCGGCGCCAACACCCACCAATCCTTGCTGATGCCGCCTTTTTGCAAGGCCGCTTGCAGCGTGTCCAGGCCGGTGGATACCCGCGCCAGCCCGCCCGGCATCACCCGGTAGCCGTCGTCCGCCGCGACCGCGAAGCCGCGCAACATCACCGGACGCGGCGTCAGGCGGCCTTGCTCCAATACCGGCGCGGTCGACAGCGGCGGCGATTCCTGGCCGACAAACAGATGAGGGGCGGCCCGAATGCGCTCGATCAGCGCCAGACGGGATTTTCCGTCCAGCCGATCACCTTCCCAATGCGGTTCGTCGGGCAGAATCGAGCGCACCACCAGGCGTTCGAGATTGGTCAAAACGTGTTGCTGGCCTTCTGCGGTCCCGCACCACCAGATCGGCAGCGAAGGCAGCTTGAGTTCCTCGCCCAGCAAGTGCCGGCACAGCGCCGGAAAAAAGGCGGCCAGCCCCGGATTTTCGATCGCGCCGCTGCCCAGAGCGTTGGCGAGCGCGACGTGGCCGCCGCGCACCGCTTGCAGCAGGCCGGGCACGCCGAGCAGCGAATCGCCGCGCAGTTCCAGCGGATCGCACAGCGGGTCGGCGACCCGGCGCAAGATCACGTCCACCGGGCGCAAGCCGCCGAGCGTTTTCAGCCACACCCGGCCATCCCGGACCACTAAATCCTCGCCTTCGACCAGACTCAGCGACAGATAGTTGGCCAGATAAGCGTGCTCGAAATAGACGGGGCTGGAAGGTCCGGGCGTCAACAAAACGACGTGCGGGCTTTCCGGGTTGTAGCGGGCCAGACTCGCCAGCGTGGCGCGCTCGGTTTCCAGAAAGCTGGCCAAGCGGCGCAGCGGCGCATCGCGATACAGCATGGGCAAGGCGCGCGCCAGAATGATGCGATTTTCCAGGGTATACCCGGCTCCGGAAGGCGACTGGGCGCGATCGCCGTAAGCCCGAATCACGCCGTCCGGCCCCCGCGCCAGATCGATGCCGTGAAAAATCAGCCAGCGCCGCCCTTCCGGCAGGGACCGATGGCAAGCGGGCAGAAAGCCGGGATGGGCGAAAACCAGTTCCGGCGGCAGCCAGCCCTGGCGGATCGCGCGCCTCGGCCCGTAAAGGTCGGCCAGCAAGGCGTCTAACAGGCGCGAACGCTGTTCCATGCCGGCGGCCAGCGCGGTCCATTCCTCGCCGGTCATCAACAGAGGAATGTTGTCCACCCGCCAGAGCCGTTGAGCGCCTTGGGGGTCATCGTAAGTGTTGTAGGTCACCCCGTCGGCTTGCAGCAGCCGTTGCACCTCGGCGTGACGTCGCTCCAGCTCCGCGCCGCCGATGTTTTCCAGCACCTGAGCCAAAGCCCGCCAATGCGCTCTCAACACGCCGGGGGCCGAACACATCTCGTCGTAACCCGACGCCGCGACCGGGTAACCGGCCAGCACGCTGTCGCCGGGCGGAGACGGCTCGGCGGGCCGGCTGAGCGAGGCTTCAATCATGGAGCACTCCAGGGGCGAACCCATCTTTATGCGCGCTAAAGCGGCGCGGTCGATTTCGCATCATGAGCCGCGATGGCACGAAAATGAAGCCAGAGCACAGCAATTAACATGCCCGGATAGAGCGGGGGAGACCCCAGCGAGGGCCGGACGAAGCCGGTGATCCCATCAATCGCGGAGCAGGCTGGTGGTGTGCCGGAGCCGGTTCGCCATCGCCCGCATGACCTGGAGGGCAAACAGCGGGGTGCGCTGGACCAGGGCGAGAAAGTGTTCCCGGTTGACCGGGGCCAGCAGGCAATCGGTGCGGGCGATGGCGGACGCGCTGCGGGGTTTGTCGTCGATCAAGGCCAGCTCGCCGACGATCCCGCCCGGACCCACGGTTTCCAAAACCCGGCCGCCCCGCATGATATCGACTTCGCCTTCGGCGACGATGTACAAGCTGGCGCCCGATTCTCCCTCGCTAAAGACCGGTTGCCCGGCCGGGAAGGATTGGTATTTTTCAATCTGGTTGAAAAAATCTCGATTCGACATGAGAGGGTTGCTCCTGATGCGAGATGTCCCGGGCGGGAGCCGTGCGAACGCGGCGGGGCGGTTCGGTCTGCTGGTATACTGCCCCGAGGAGTTTATCCGACTTTCCAGAGTGTTGATAGCGCGTGCGACGGCGCTCCGACCGGGCCAAAGAGCCGGTTTGGCCGCGATGTTTCGCCCGCCGTCGGACTCGCTGCGCCGGAACTTTCAGCCTGCTGGAGCAACCTGTTTTGTCCCTGCCGCCCATGCGTCCCGAGAGCCCGGAAACCGATAAACCGTTACGCTACGGTTTCACCACCGGCGCTTGCGCCACCGCCGCCAGTCTGGCGGCGGCCCGTTGCCTGCTGTCGGGCCAGGTGGTCGACCGGATCGAAATCGTGCTGCCGCGCGGCCAGCGCCCGCTGTTTGAACTCGCCTATTGCCGGTTGACGGCGACGGGCGCCGAAGCGGGGACGATCAAGGATGCGGGCGATGATCCCGATGTGACGCACGGGGCTTTAGTGTTCGCTCGGATCACCCTAAGCGACTCTCAAGGCGCGCGGTTTCATGCCGGTCCCGGCGTGGGGACCGTCACCCGGTCCGGTCTGCCGGTGGCGGTGGGCGAGCCGGCCATCAATCCCAGCCCGCGCCGGATGATGGTCGAGCACTTGAGCCGACTGGCTGCCGAATTGCAGTATCGCGGCGGATTCGAGGTCACCATCGGCATCGAAAACGGCGCGGAGCTGGCGCAAAAGACCCTCAATCCCCGGCTCGGGATCGTCGGCGGTTTATCGGTCCTCGGCACCACCGGCATCGTCCGCCCCTTCTCCTGCTCCGCTTATATCATCTCCATCCGTCAGGCCATCGACGTGGCCCGCGCCAACGGTTTGCGCCACATCGCCGCTTGCACCGGGGCGACCAGCGAGCAGACCTTGCGCGAACGCTATCGGCTGCCTGACATGGCGCTGATCGAAATGGGCGATTTCGCCGGCGCGGTGTTGAAGCATCTGCGCCGCGCGCCGGTGCCCCGGCTGAGCCTAGCCGGCGGGTTCGGCAAGATCAGCAAGCTGGCGGCGGGCCATCTTGATCTGCACAGCCGCAGTTCCAGCGTCGATTTGCCGCTGTTGGCCGCAGAAGCGGCGGCGCTGGGCGCCAGCCTCGAACTGCAAGCGAACATGCGCGCAGCCACCACCAGCCAGGGCGCGCTGACGCTGGCGCTGGCGGCGGGATTGCCGCTGGCGGACCGCATCTGCGCGCAGGCCCAGGCGCGGGCGCGCGCCATTTTGCCGCCCGACGTGCAGGTGGAAATTTGGGCCACCGACCGCAAGGGTCGGCCGGTCGGTCGCGCCGGCTTTGCCTGAACGGGCCGCAAGCATCGTGGAATATGGGCGAAGCGGCGGGTCAAGCCGATGCGTGTCCTGATCCTGGGCGGCATCGGCGAGGCGGTCAAACTGGCAAGGCTGCTGGCGCCCCGCCATGACGTGATTTACAGCGTCGCCGGCAAAGGGCGAGCGCCGGAGCTGGATTGCGCGGTGCGCGTCGGCGGGTTTGGCGGCGGCGAGGGTTTGGGCGATTTCCTGCGCGAGAAAGGCGTTGATCTGCTGCTGGACGCCACGCATCCCTATGCCGCCCAGATCAGCCGCAATGCCGCGCAGGCGGCCGAGCGAGCGCGAATCCCGCTCTGGGCCTACCGGAGACCCGCGTGGCGACCGGAACCGACCGACGACTGGCGCGAGGTGGCGGATTGGCCGGCCATGCGCGCGGCCCTGGCGTCGTTCCGGCGGCCTTTTTTCACCATCGGCCTAGAACCGTTACAGCACCTGTCGGAAATTCCGTCCCGCCAGCGGTGGTTGGTGCGCTGTCTGGCGGCCACGCCGCCGGATACGCCGAATCTCACGCTGCTCCGCGCCACCGGCCCTTTCGGCGTGGAGGAGGAGCTAAAACTGTTGCGGGATTTTCGGATCGACGTGCTGGTGGCCAAGAACAGCGGGGGTAGCGCCGTCGAAGGGAAGCTGCTGGCGGCGCGGCGGCTTGGGCTTGCCGTCGTCATGCTGGAACGGCCGGTCTTGCCGGCGTCGGGCCGCCACTTTAGCGATGTGGAGTGTTTGAGCGCCGCGCTCGATGCCGGCACTTTTGACTGACGGGCCGGCGGACGTCCTATCGCTCAACGCCCGCCGGCCGCTCACCAAAACGCGAATGACAGGTCAGGGAACGGTTTCGACTCGAACGCGAGCGACACCGCTGGAATGCATCGCCAGCCGTTGAGCGGCGGCTTTGGAGAGATCGATAATCCGGCCCCCTCGATACGGGCCACGATCATTGATGCGCACTTCGATCTTGCGGCCGTTGTTCAGATTGGTGACCTTGACCCGAGTCCCGAGCGGCAGGCGCCGGTGGGCGGCGGTCAGTTGATTCTGGTTGAAGCGTTCGCCGCTGGCCGTGGTCTTGCCATGAAAACCCGGCCCATACCAGGACGCGGTTCCGACTTGGCCGGCCTGCGCCAAGTTCGGGAAGGCGGCGGCGAGCATCCAGGCGCCTGCCACCGCCGGGAGAACGCGCGTTAAACCGGCGCGGTTTTTGCGGCCGCAGCCAAGCGCACGAAGCTGTTGGCGAGATGGGTTTGACATTTTCAACCTCCGCGATTTCTGGCCGGAGCGTCTGCCTTTGAGGCTTTTGATCGAAGCTTTTTAGCCCCGAATCACTCCGAATGTCCGCAAGCACGATATCAGCATTTTTTTGAAAGATAACATTTTTGGTCGGCAGAAAATCAAGAAACTTTAGAAAAATTTTTTAAGACAATGATAAATATAGATAATTAATTTATATTCCGCCAGGAACGACATATCAGTAACAGAATGATAACTATCATAAAAATATAAAAGCCGGCGATCTGGCGATAAGTGTGCAGCTCTTTTTTAAAAATTCAAATAGATACAGTAAATTAATAAATTAGCCGTCATCGGATCGGCCCGCTTTTGCGGCTCCAGGCAATTGCTATACTGATGTGACATACCGATGATCGGACGCGGCGGACAACCGGCGCATCAGGCGGTTCTCGAACGCGCGTTTCGGCGGATTTTTTGGAAAACCTCCCGATCAGAACAATGCGTTGATGTGTTGGTCTTATAGGTGCCTTACACTGCAGGTTCTCGATCCTTAATTGTTGATGAGGAGACTTCTGATGGACGTTCAAGCGTTGTTCGACCAACTGTTAAAGTCGGGGCGGGATTTGGTCGGCCAGGGCCAAAATCTGGCGGAACAAAAACTGGAGATTCCTCCCGCAGGCGCTCCGCGCGAGTCGGCGCTATCGGGCATGGGCAAGGGCGCGGCGCTCGGTGGCTTGGCCATGCTGCTGTTGGGTACCGGGGTGGGAAGGAGCCTGTCCGGATTGGCGCTCAAACTCGGTAGTCTCGGAGCCATTGGCGGATTGGCCTACAAGACCTATCAGGACTGGCAAGCGAACACCCAGGCGGGCGGCTTGGCCTTCGATCCGGCGCAGTCGGTGGATGCCCTGAGCGGCCCGAAGCTCGAAAAGCGCAGCCTGACGTTGCTGAAAGCGATGATCGCCGCCGCCAAGGCGGACGGGCATATCGATGTGAAGGAGCAGGCCGCCATCGACAGCTATTTGCAAAAGCTCGAACTGGACGCGCCAACCTTGGCCATGCTCAAGGCGGAGATCGGCAAGCCGTTGAGCGCCAAGGATGTCGCGGCCGGGTCGGACTCGCCGGCGGCGGCGGCGGAGATTTATTTGACTTCGCTGGTGGCGGTCGATCTCAACAACCAGCAGGAACGGACCTACATGGAGGAATTGGCCAGAGAGCTGAAATTGCCGCCGGATCTGGTCAGCGAACTGCAAAACAAGGCGAGGGCCTGAGTCTCGCAAGCTCGGCCGCGGTCGAGCTTGCCGCCCCGCTATCGGAAGCTCGCGCTTGCCCGATACCGCTCGGCGTGTTCGGCGCTGTAGAGGTAGGAGGGGGGAAATCCCTGAGGCTGGATCACGCGACCCACCAAAATCAGCGCGGTGCGGGTAAACCCTTTCGCGGCAACCTGGTCGGCGATGTCGGCCAGCGTGCCGACCGCGCCGTCCTGATCCGGCCAGGATACCCGGTGCAGCACCGCGACCGGGCAGTCGGCCCCGTAATGCGGGATCAGCTCGGCCACGATCTCCGGTAGCTTGTCCACGCTAAGATAAATCGCCAAAGTGGCTTTGTGGCGGGCCAGCTCGGGCAGGCTTTCGCCCTCGGGCATCGGGGTCTTGCCGGCGTGACGCGTCAGGATAATGGTCTGGCTGATCCCCGGCAGGGTCAGTTCCCGCCGCAGCAGCGCGGCTCCGGCGAACGCGGCGGTCACGCCCGGCACCACCTCGTAGGGAATCTTCCATTTTTCCAGTTCCCGCATTTGCTCGCCGATCGCGCCGAACAGCGCGGGATCGCCGGTGTGAACGCGCGCCACGTCCCGGTTCTGCGCGTGCGCGGCCCGGATGCGGGCGATGATCTCCTCGAGGCTGAGATCGGCGGTATTGACCGTCTCGGCCTGCGGGTTGGCCGCCAGCACCACCTCTTTCGGCACCAGCGAGCCAGCGTACAACACCAGCGGACATTGCCGGATCAGGCGCTGACCCTTGACGGTGATCAGTTCGGGGTCGCCGGGACCGGCGCCGATGAAATAGACAGTCATTCGAATTTCCCGTGGTCGAAGTTATCCAACAAAATGGTCGGTCGCGCCGATCGGCCAGCATAAACGACTTTGCCGGAGCGGCGGGCATGCGCGTCTTACTGGTGGAAGATGATCCCATGATCGGGGACAGCGTGCGCAAGGGGCTGCGCTCGGAAGGTTTTACCGTCGATTGGGTGGAGGATGGCCGCGCCGCCGAACTGGCGCTGGATGGCGCGGAATACGCCCTGGTGTTGCTGGATTTGGGTTTGCCGAGAAAGGACGGCCTGAGCGTGCTGCGCGGCTGGCGACAGCGGGATGTCGGGGTTCCGGTGCTGATCCTCACCGCCCGCGATGCGGTATCCGATCGCGTCGCGGGGCTGGACAGCGGGGCCGACGATTATCTGGTCAAGCCCTTCGATCTGAGCGAGTTGCTGGCGAGGATGCGGGCGCTGATGCGGCGGCGTGCGGGCAGGGCGCGCGATCTCGTCGAATGGGGCGATTTGCGGCTCGACCTGCTCGCCCGCACCGTCGAATATCGCGAGCGACCGGTGGCGCTGTCGGGGCGGGAGTTCGCGCTGCTGAAGGCGCTGGCGGAATCGCCGGGCGCGGTGCTGTCGCGCGAACAACTGGAGGAGCGCTTGTACGGTTGGGGCGAGGAAGTGGAAAGCAACGCCATCGAGGTGCACGTGCACAACTTGCGGCGCAAGCTCGCGCCAGCGCTCATCCGCACCATTCGCGGCGTGGGTTACCGCTTGGAAAATTCGTGATTGGCGGGGTCAGCGCCGCGAGGGGGTCATCGTGGCCAGAGCGGCCTGGATGGCCGCCGTTTCCGCATCGTCCAACCGCCGCATCAATTTGCCGATCAATTGCAGTTGACGCTTGTGGGCGCCGCGCTGCGGGATGTGCTGCGCCGCCGCGACCGCGTTTCGCAGATCGTCCGGAAGCGTCAGGCGTTTCAACTGGGTCGGGGTGAGTTTGACCAGACGCGCGCCCAGGTCCTGTAGCGCTGTCGCCTCGCGCTTGCGCTGGCTTTTGCTTGGCGGGCGAGGGAATTCATCATCTTCCGAGCCATCACCGAAAACAGGATCGGCCATTGTGGTCCAACGTTCTCCGGCCTCAACGCGACGGCCCTGCCCGAACGCGGGGTTCGGGCAGGGCCAGAGGGTTAAAGCGCGTTAAGCGAAGATGGCGCTTAGGCCATGATCGCGCGCAAGTGTTCCCGCTGCTTCAGGCTTGCTTCAAACTCCTGTTCCTCCAGCGCCAAAGCGTCGCGCGCGGAGACCATGCCGAGCGGCTTGCCGTTTTCGGCCACGGGCACGTGGCGGAAACCGTTTTCGTACATGAGATGCAGAGCATACAGGAACGGCTTGTCCGGGTGAACGGTCACGGGATCGAGCGTCATCACCGTGGACAGCGGGGTGTTGTCCGGGTCAAGCCCTTCGGCCATGACCCGAAACAGCGCATCGCGCTCGGTGAAAATGCCCACCAAGTGACCGTGCTCCACGACCAGCAGCGCGCCGACGCGGGTCTGCTGCATCAAGCGGGCCGCTTCGCGCACGGTGGTTTTCGCCTGCGCGGTAGCCAAGACTTTCTGGTGAGTGACAATGCTGCGAAGAGTGCGTTGAGGCATCGTAATAGCTCCTGATCTTAAGGGAAAGTTGAGCTGAACAGGTTGTTTCTCCTCGAATTTACCCAGGTCACTCAAAGTGTTGAGGTCCTGTTGCTTATCTCTCCCGGTGATCGGGTTTTTTGCGGAAATTCGTTAATTCTAATCGCTATCTTATACAAGATTATTGACTGTTGCACGACTTTTTTCTTGCAGTTTTTTGACAGCCTTATTGATTAGATCAGCTATTTTAAAATCAGCAACGGCTTAAAAAGGGTTTCAAATTTTCAATATATAACTGATTTTTATATATAAATTTTAATTAGAAACGATTCTTTAACCCTTGTGGTTATTCCGGTTTTGGCAGCGTTTGATGCGTTAAAATGGTGCGTTGAGGGATTAAGCCCATACGCTCCTAAGGGGCGTTTAGCGCTAATAAAACTGAATTGAAGATGAATAAAAGATGAACAGGTTTATTTCGCAAAGCGTCGAGCGAAGTATTGGAAGCGTTTAATTGGGGCTGGATCGGGCGCGCGCGACCGCGCTTCGGCGCGATGGGGCGGCGGCTCCTGGCGACCTTCGCGCCGGGCGGCGCCCGCGAGATCGCCGGCTGTTATTGGCGGGTCGGACGCGCTAACCTAAGGCGGGCGGCCATGGCGGGTTTTGCCCGCTGACCGTCGGTTGGACCACGGCTTTTAAAACGCTCGACCGCCATCCAGGATGACGCCTATGCCCAGCTATACCGCTCCCGTCCGCGACATGCAGTTCATTTTGCACGAACTGTTGAAAATCGACCGCTACAACGAGGTCCTCGCCGGTTTTTCGGAGGCGACGCCGGACACCGTCGCCGCCATTCTGGAAGGCGCGGCCCAAATCAGTCAGGAAATCCTGCAACCGCTCAATCGGATCGGCGACCGGGAAGGCTGTCGGCTGGAAAACGGTCGAGTCGTCACGCCGGACGGTTTCAAGGACGCTTACCGGACTGTGGCGGAAGGCGGCTGGACAGCGTTGACCGGCCATGCCGACCACGGCGGTCAGGGGTTGCCTTACGTGCTGGGATTGGCGGTCAACGAGATGATGGCGTCAGCCAACATGGCGTTTACCATGTACCCCGGCTTGACCGGCGGGGCCATGGAAGCCATCGAGATCGGCGGCACCGACGAGCAAAAGGCGCTGTATCTGCCCAAAATGCTATCCGGGCAGTGGGCCGGCACCATGAATCTGACCGAGGCGCATTGCGGCACCGATCTGGGTTTGCTGCGCGCCAAGGCCGAACCGCAAGCGGACGGCAGCTACCGCATCACCGGCTCCAAGATTTTCATCTCGGCCGGCGAACACGATCTGGCCGAAAACATCATCCATCTGGTGTTGGCCAAAATCCCCGGCGGACCGGATGGCGTCAAAGGGATCAGCCTGTTTATCGTGCCCAAAATCCTGGTCCATCCCGGCGGTGTCCTGGGCGAGCGCAACGCCGTAAGCTGCGGCTCCATCGAAGAAAAGATGGGCATCCACGGCAATTCCACCTGCGTGATGAACTACGACGGCGCGGTCGGCCACCTGATCGGCGAAGCGCACCAGGGCCTCAAAACCATGTTCATCATGATGAACGCGGCGCGGCTGGGGGTGGCGGTGCAAGGGCTGAGCCAGGCCGAAGCGGCCTATCAAAACGCGGTGAGCTACTGTCGGGACCGCCTGCAAGGGCGTTCCTTGCGAGGGCCGCAATTTCCCGACAAACCGGCCGATCCGATCATCGTCCACCCCGATGTCCGCCGGATGTTGATGACGGTCAAAGTGTTCAAGGAAGGCGCGCGGGCGTTGGCCTACTGGGCCGGCCTGACCGTGGATGTGATGCGCAAGCATCCCGATCCCGAAACGCGGCGCAAAGCCGAAGATTTGTTGGGGTTGCTGACGCCGGTGATGAAAGCCTATTTCACCGACATGGGTTTCAACGCGACCAACTTGTGTCTGCAATGCTACGGCGGACACGGTTACATCGCCGAATGGGGCATGGAGCAGTTCGTGCGCGACGCGCGCATCACCCAGATTTACGAAGGGGCCAACGGCATCCAGGCGCTCGATCTGATCGCGCGCAAATTGCCCGCCAACAAAGGTCGAGCGATTCAGTTGTTCCTTGCGGTGGCGGGCGAGTTCTGCGCCAAATATCAGGGCAACGCCTCGCTGTCGCCGTTCGTCAAGCCGCTGGCCGCCGCCTTGGAGCGGCTGACCGAAGCCACCCAATGGCTGATGCGCAACGCGATTTCCAATCCGGACAACGCCGGTGCGGCGTCGGTGGATTATCTCTACATGATGGCGCTGGTGGCGTTGGGCTACCAGTGGGCGCAAGTCGCCCGCATCTGTCAAAACCAGCTCTCCAACCCCGATGACGACAGCTTCGACCGACAGTTTTATCAAAACAAATTGGTGTGCGCGACCTTCTTCATGGAGAAAATTTTGCCGGAAACCATGGCGCATCTGGCCAAGATCAAGGCCGGCGCCGATTCGCTGATGAGCTTGCCAGCCGATGCTTTCTAGAGAGTGTAATCGCGGGATTTAAACGATTGAGAGCATGATGGGACCGAAGCGGAAGGTTCCCATAAAGAACCCGGCACCCGCCCACCTCCCGATATCTCCGGCGCCACCTGGGAGGCGGGCGAGGGGGAAGCCCGGTCACCTCGGGCTTCGCGTTTCGCTCGACCGTCGAGCATCCCCTTCCCATTGCTGATCCGGCGCTCAAGACCGCCGCGCTCGCCAAGGGCGCGACGCATGCCGAGACGATCCCGAAAATCGCCCAGCGGCAAAATCTCAATATCCAGTTCGTCTGCGCCGACGATCGTAACGCCTCGTTTGAAGCGCTGGCGGCGGGACGCTGCTCCCGCGAGCCCGCCGACCCTCCCCGCTTGATTTTTACAAAATTTTCAGAATTCTGCCGGCTGTTTTTACACTTTGTTTACAGCGCTTCGGCTAAAAATAGCGTTGTTGAAACCCGCTTGGAAAGGCGCGAGCAACCCTGCGGTCGAGGTCTCGACACCCCGAGCAGCCCGCCGAAAACCATCCTCCAAGATGCCGGGGCCGCCGGAAGTTTGACGGCCTTCAAGCGGGTGATGGCCGAAGCGCCGAGCATGCTCGCGATGGTGCGGGATAGCGCCCGGACGCTCGATCGACGATCCAGTCGGAGGCCGCGCCGTCGAGAGCGGTGCCGCGATGGTGCGGGATAGCGCTCGGACGCTCGATCGACGCGGCTTTCGAGCCTGGAAACCGTCCGCGATGGCACGCGGCGCTCCATCCCTGACAAGCGAGGAAACGACAGTGGTCCCAGACTCGGTTTACGGCGCTATCCTGCTCAGCATAATAGATTTTTTCCTCAGCTTTGCGATCATCGCCGGCATCGGCGCCGTCTTATCGTTCTTTCCTTATCTCAATCGGTTGGGCGAAATTGACGAGAAGAAGTTGCGGGAAGGCGGTCATTAGCTTTCCGCCTCGGGACGAAAAACGGTTCGCCCATCAACTGGAGGGGTTGGAGCTTGCTCGATCAAGTGTTGTTCTTTTTTAACGCGTTGTTGCAACAGACCGGGGCGGCTCACTTCACCCTCGGCAATTTGGTGATGATCGCCATCGGCGGAACCATGATCTACCTGGCGATCATCAAACATTACGAACCTTTGCTTTTGATCGGCATCGGTTTTTCGTGCATCGTCGCCAATGTTCCGGGACCGCCGGACGTGCCGGGCGGGCCTCCGGTTTCCGCGTTGCTGTATGTGGTCAAGGAAGGCGGACTGTTTCATTACGCCTACGAAGGAGTGGCCAAGTTGATCGTCCCGCCGCTGATTTTTCTCGGCGTGGGCGCGATGACCGATTTTGGGCCGATGATCGCCAACCCCAAGTTGGTCATCCTCGGAGCGGGCGCTCACCTCGGCATTTTCGTGGCGCTCATCTTGGCCAAACTGGTCGGCTTCACCATCAACGAGGCGGGCGCCATCGGCATCATCGGCGGCGCGGACGGCCCCATGGCGATTTTTGTGACCGTGAAGCTCGCGCCGCACCTGCTCGGCCCGATTTCGGTCGCGGCTTACTCCTATATGGCCTTGATGCCGATGATCCAGCCGCCCGTCATGAAACTGCTGACCAACCCGGAAGAGCGCAAGATCGGGATGACGCAACTGCGCAAGGTCAGCAAGCTCGAAAAGATCGTCTTTCCGGCGGTGATCGCCATCATCGTCAACCTGTTTTTTCCGCCGGTCGCGCCGCTCATCACCATGCTGATGCTGGGGAATCTGCTGAAGGAGGTCGGCGTCACCGAACGGTTGGCCAAAACGGCGGGCGGGGCGCTGATGAACATCATCATCATCATCCTGACCGTGGCCATCGGCTCCACCATGGCCGCCGACAAGTTTTTGACCTGGGATACGATCCTGATCGTCGGCCTCGGTTTGCTCGCCTTCCTGTTCGGCACCGCATCCGGGGTGATCACGGCCAAGATCATGAACCTGTTCATGAAGGACAAGATCAATCCGCTGATCGGCTCCGCCGGCATCGCGTCCGTCCCCATCGCCGCCCGGGTTTCCCATATCGTGGCCAACCAGGCCAACCCGCACAATCACCTGATCTACCACGCCATGGGACCCAATTTGGCCGGCGTTTTCGGGACCGCCATTTCGGGCGGGATCATGCTGGCGCTGCTAGGTGTCCAATAAGGCCGGTTCGCGTCAAACGGCAGCGTGATCCCGCTGTTTTCCGCCCACTTTGAAACCGATCGGTCTGGCCCGCCACGACGGTGCAGACCGGTCGGTTGGACGCTTTCTTCTCTCATTCATGAAGACTTTTAACACCGAACGGGTGCTCGACGTCCATCATTGGAACGAAACCCTGTTTAGCTTTAAAACCACCCGCGACCCGGCCCTCCGTTTTCGCAATGGCCATTTCGTGATGATCGGCCTTGAGCTGGAGGGGAGACCGCTGATGCGGGCTTACAGCATAGCCAGCGCCAACTATGAGGAATTTCTTGAGTTTTTGAGCATCAAGGTGCCTGATGGCCCCTTGACTTCAAGGCTTCAGCACCTCAAAGAAGGCGATGCGATCCTGGTGAGCCGCAAACCGGTGGGCACTTTGCTGATCGATGACCTGCTACCCGGCCAGAGGCTTTATCTGTTCGCATCGGGAACGGGGCTGGCTCCCTACCTCAGCATTATCAAAGACCCCGAAACCTATGAGCGTTTCGAGCAAATCGTGTTGGTGCACGGCGTTCGCTATACGAGCGAGTTGGCCTACGCCGACTTTATCACCCAAAAATTGCCCAACGACGAATTCTTGGGCGAGTGGGTCAGCGAAAAATTGATTTATTGCCCCACGGTGACGCGCGAGCCTTTTCGCCAGCAAGGTCGGCTGACCGATTTGATCGAAAGCGGCCTTTTGTGCGCGCGCCTTGGCCTGCCGCCGCTCGATCCCGCGTCGGATCGCGCGATGGTCTGCGGGAGTCCGGGGTTGCTGAAGAGCGCTTGCGCCCTTTTAAACGAGCGCGGTTTCGCCATTTCGCCCCACAGCGGCGAACCGGGCCATTACGTCATCGAACGCGCTTTCGTCGAAAGATGACCCGCTCGCACCGATATGCGGCGCGCTTTTTTAAAAGCTATGATCGGGGATGGCGGTATTCGTCGCGTGCGGTGAGCCTGTGATCCGATGAGTGTCGCCGACAGATTTGAGGCCACATCCGACCGCATGGTACCGATGACGACACTTGCCGATCCCGCGCCCTCTCATTCCGCCGGGCACGATGCCCGCCTCGTGCCGCTCGCTTTGACCGCGCTTGGCGTGGTGTTCGGCGACATCGGCACCAGCCCGCTGTACGCCATGCGCGAGTGCTTTGGCGGCAGCCATACCCTGGCCCCGACCCACGACAACGTGCTAGGCATTCTCTCGCTCATTTTCTGGGCGCTGATCATCGTCATTTCCATCAAGTACGTGACCTTCGTGATGCGCGCCGACAACCGGGGCGAAGGCGGTATTCTGGCGTTGCTGGCCCTGACCACCCGCCATTTCAAAGGCGCGGTGAAACAGCGCGTCTGGTTGATCGTGCTGGGGATTTTGGGCGCGTCGCTGTTCTACGGCGATGGGGTGATCACCCCGGCGATTTCGGTGTTGAGCGCGGTCGAAGGCCTGCACATCGCCACGCCGCTGCTGGATCGCTACGTGGTTCCGATCACCCTGATCATTTTAGTGGGGCTGTTCTTGATTCAATCGCGCGGCACCGCGCGGGTGGGCACCTACTTTGGGCCGATCATGGTGCTGTGGTTTTCGACGCTGGCTTTGCTGGGCCTGTTCAGCTTGGTGCAATCGCCGGAAGTATTGGCGGCTTTTAACCCCGCATACGCCTTCCATTTCTTCGCCATCAATCGCTGGACCGGTTTTCTGGTGATGGGCTCGGTCTTCCTGGCGGTGACCGGCGGCGAGGCGCTCTACGCCGACATGGGCCACTTCGGCAGACGCCCGATCCGCTTGGCCTGGTTTTCCTTCGTGCTGCCGGCGATCGCCCTTAACTATCTAGGGCAGGGCGCGCTGCTGCTACGCGATCCGGCGGCGGTCAGCCATCCTTTTTATCTTCTGGCGCCGTCCTGGCTGCTGTACCCGCTGGTGGCGCTGGCGACCCTGGCGACGGTCATCGCTTCGCAGGCGGTGATCTCCGGGGTATTTTCCGTGACCCGGCAAGCGGCGCAATTGGGCTACTGCCCGCGGATCGCCATCCGCCATACCTCCGAGCAAGCCATCGGCCAGATCTATGTGCCCGCCGCCAATTGGGCCTTGCTGGTGGCCGTCGTCGGCCTGGTGCTGGGCTTTCGCACCTCGTCCAATCTGGCGGCCGCTTACGGTATCGCGGTGACCATCGCCATGGTGATCGACACCCTGTTGGTGCTGACGCTGGCCCGCGTCGCCTGGGGCTGGAGCTGGTTCCGCATCGGCTTGGCGGTGGCGGCGTTCCTGGTGCTGGAGCTGGCGTTCGTCGGCGCCAACGCCCTCAAAATCCCGCACGGCGGCTGGATCACGCTGCTGATCGCGGGCGCGATCTTCACTTTGATGATGACCTGGAAGGACGGGCGCGAGCTGCTGAACCAGCGGCTGCGCGAGAACGCCATCCCGTTGAATATTTTCCTGCAAAGTTTGAGCGCGGGTTCGACCCTGCGGGTGCCGGGCACGGCGGTTTTTCTGACGAGCACTCCCGATGGCGTTCCCAACGCGCTACTGCACAACATGAAGCACAACAAAGTAGTGCACGAGCGCTTGGCGCTGCTGACCGTCATAACGGAAGAGATTCCCCGGCTGAACGACGAGGATCGGGTCAGCGTGCACGCTTTGGGACACGACGCTTGGCGGATCGTGGTGCGCTACGGTTTTGTCGAAGACCCCGATCTGCCGCGCGCGCTGGCGCTGTGCGAGCACCACGGGCTGCGCTTCGAAATGATGGACACCACCTTCTTCCTGGGACGGGCGACGTTGATTCCTTCTCCTCGGCAAGGCATGGCGCTGTGGCGCGAAAAGCTGTTCGCCGGCCTGTTTCGCAGCGCCGTCCGCCCGATGGACTTCTTTCGTATTCCTTATGGCCGGGTTGTGGAAATGGGCACGCAGATCGAGTTGTGAGCCGGCGGTGGTCACCCGCGCTCGCGCCTCGGCCGAAGCCCGTAACCACCACCGAAACGAGGATCGTGATCGACGCGCGAACCCGGCAGCCGTTATCGGCAATCGCGCGATCCGATCCTCTGGATTTCCCGGCCCTGTCAGGGCACGATCACTCGCTCGTTTGCGGGTGATTTGAAATCATCGTCGAAGCGCGATCACCTGCGCCCGCCAATCCCTGTTGGCGCGTGACGGTCGCGCATCCTGGGATCAAGGAGCGATCCCGCCCTCGATCGCGGCCGCCGCGTCATGTACCGCCAAAGTCACCGCCTCCGGCGGCTACCATTGATTCGGCCGCTCCAACAAAACGGGTGAGACTTGATGACCAAAAGCAAAATCGTGATCGTCGGGGCCGGTTTCGGCGGTATCGCGGCGGCAAAACGGCTCGCCGGTTGCGGGGCCGAGGTCACGCTGATCGACCGGCGCAACTACCACCTTTTTCAGCCGTTGCTCTACCAGGTCGCCACCGCCGATCTCTCGCCCGCCGATGTCGCCTGGCCGATCCGCAGCCTGTTCACCAACGACCGCAACATCGCCGTGGCGTTGGCCGAAGTGACGGGCGTTGATCGGTCGAGTCGAGAAGTCATCACCGGGGACAGACGCTATCCTTACGATTTCCTGATTCTGGCGAGCGGTTCGAGCAATTTCTATTTCGGTCATCCGGAATGGGAAGCTCACGCGCCCGGCCTCAAGCGGATCATCGACGCCACCGAAATCCGCAAACGCATTTTGCTGGCGTTCGAGCGGGCGGAACTCGAGGAGGACGCCGCCGAGCGGCGGCGTCTGCTCAACTTCGCGGTGGTCGGCGGCGGGCCGACCGGCGTCGAAATGGCGGGCGCGATCGCCGAGCTCGCTCGGGTCGCCCTGGCGCGCGATTTCCGGCGCATTGACCCGAAAGCCGCGCGAATCGTCTTGGTGGAGGCGAGCGATCGGCTGTTGGCCGGCTTTGCGCCCGAGCTTGCGGACTACGCCCGGCGCTGCCTGGAGAAGCTCGGCGTGGAAATCGCGCTGGGCCAGCCCGTTCGTGCTGTCGAGCCTTCGGGCGTTCGCATCGGCGAAACCTGGCTACCGACCGCCACCGTTATTTGGGCCGCCGGGGTGAAAGTGGACGGGCCGGGCGCATGGCTGGGCGTCGAGACCGATCGCGGGGGACGCCTGAGCGTCGGACCCGATCTGTCGCTGCCCGGCCATTCCGAGATTTTCGTCATCGGCGATGCGGCGAAAGTCGTTTGGGAAGGCGAGCGCCTGGTGCCGGGTCTGGCGCCGGCCGCCAAACAGGAAGGCCGTTACGTGGCCGAGGTGATTTTGGCGCGCCTCGAAAACCGAAAGCCCCCTTTGGCCTTCCGTTACCGCCACGCGGGCAATCTCGCCACGATCGGGCGCAGCGCCGCGATCGTCGATTTTGGCCAGTGGAGGCTGAAGGGCGCGCCGGCGTGGTGGTTCTGGGGGCTGGTGCACATTTATTTTTTGATTAACACCAGGGCCGCGACGCTGGTGCTGTTGCAGTGGTTTTGGGCGTATCTGACCCGCAAAAAAGGCGCTCGGCTGATTACCGGATCGCGCCCCCTGATCATCGGGCGGAACGCCGAATCGAGGGAGGAAACGCCTTGACCGTTTCAGCCCTCGGGCGGCGATGTTCTGCCCGGTTCAGGAAGAACCGCCAATCGGATTTTTGTCCTGCTTGATAATTTCTTCGATGGCCAGCCGGTGATAGCGGTGAATGAACTCAAAGGGCGCAGCCCGCAAAACTTCCAGCGCGCTGGTCGCCTGTTCGTCGTCGGGCGCGTGCGTCAGCAAAAAAGTCGCGCCTTTTTTGGCGGCTTCCAAATGGACTTTCACCGCGTCGTCGCTTTTGCCTAATTTTGCTAAAAATCCGTTATTTTCAGAGAGATTTTTTTCTAAAAAGGCTTGCATTTCCTCGCTTCCGTGCAGCGTGCACGCCGCTGGATCGAAGTTCTTCGCGATGATCTGCTGTTGCGCGCCTCGCGCGTCTTCCGCGTTGGAGAAGGCCGCCACCAGATAGCCAACAGGATAAAAAATACCGAAATCCGTTTGTTCGAACGGGTTGGGAACGGTCGTCGAAGAGGGTTCAGTCATCATTTGGT
This sequence comes from Candidatus Competibacteraceae bacterium, assembly GCA_016790045.1. Classification (GTDB taxonomy): domain Bacteria; phylum Pseudomonadota; class Gammaproteobacteria; order Competibacterales; family Competibacteraceae; genus Competibacter_A. Next base: position 1,800 of record JAEUPW010000165.1, on the reverse strand, counting down.
CCTTATAAAGCGTTATTTGAAAGAGCTATTTTGATTTTAAAGCCGTTTTGCGAGTTTTTCGACCCACAAAACCGTGAGCAATTCCGGACTTTCCGGAAACGGCGTGGAAAAGTTTGCGAGCCGCACTCGATGAACTGCCTTGCGCTGGTTTACAGCGGCGCTAAAAGCTACACTCCAAAGTGAGGCGAGATAATGTCTCGCTTCACTGACGTTCAATAACAGAATCTTTTTTCTAGGGAAGTCAACATCATGGCTAAAATGAGATCGACATTGACAGCGCTGGCGCTCGGCGTGGCCGTGGCCGGTTGCGCGCCTCCGCCTCCCTACAGCGCTTATCCGATGCAACATCAGCCTGTCCGCCAAGATAGATTGTTGACGGATGCCGGCTTCAACGTCCGCCCGGCCGATAGCCCGCGCCGGGCGGCGCAATTGCAGCGCCTGCCGCCGCATCGGATGCTGGTGCGCTACCGCAACGAACGGCCCATTTACCTCTACGCCGACCCGGATGCTTGCCGTTGCGTGTATTTCGGCAACGAGCGGGCTTACCAGAACTATCGCCGGATGGTCAGCGAACAAAATTTGGTCGGCGATCAGTACATGGCGGGACGCTACGACGAACCGGGCTCGGATTGGGACGCCTGGGGCTCGGATTGGTGAGTTTTCGTTGAAGGGTGCCGGCCGGATAACCGAGGGATTGAAGCGCGGAATGCGAGTTGATTCGTGACGCTCGCCCGCTATCACCTCGGTTGTCCGGTCTGGAGCAATCGCGAGTGGCTCGGCGAATTATTTGTCGCCAAAGCCAAACCCCGCGATTTCCTGCGCCAGTATTCCTCGGTGTTCGACACCGTGGAAGGCAACAACTGCTTTTATGGCTTGCCGAAACCGGAAACGGTGCTGCGCTGGCGGGATGAAGCCGCGCCGGGCTTCCGGTTCTGCTTCAAATTTCCGCGCGCCATCAGCCACGACCGGCGATTGCGCGATGCGGCGCAGGCGACCGCCGAATTCCTGGAGCGCTTGAGGCCGCTCGCCGAAGCGGGACGCCTGGGTCCGAGTTTCTTGCAGCTATCCTCCAGCTTCGGTCCCAATGACTTGCCGGCTCTAAGCGGCTATCTGAGGGCGCTGCCCGCAGATTTTCAATGCGCCGTCGAAGTGCGCCATCCCGCGTTTTTCGCCAAGGGCGAAGAAGAGCGCCAGTTGAATCGGTTGCTGGTCGAACGGGGCCTGGATCGGGTGATGCTGGACAGCCGCGCCTTGTTCGCCGCCGATAGCCTCGACCCCGACACGCGCGGCGCGCAACGCAAGAAACCCCGGTTGCCGGTCCACGCCATCAGCCTGGGCGCGCGCCCGTTCATCCGCTTCATCGGCCAGTCCGATCCGGAATCGAACCGGCCGTTTTTGGAGCCTTGGCTGGACAAGCTGGCTTTATGGTTGAGCGAAGGCCGCGAGCCGTACGTGTTCATGCATACCCCCAACAGCCGGCACGCGCCGCAACTGGCCCGGCTGTTTCACCGACTGCTGCGGGCGCGCTGCCCGGAGGTCGGCGAGCTGCCGGCTTGGCCCGGAGAAGTCCCGCCGGCACCCTGAATTTCAATCGAACGATAAGCGCATAACCGGCCTCGGGTCGATTTGCGGCGTTGAGCGCGAATCGATTGCATTAAACTTATTAACCCGGCAATTATATATGAGACAGTGCTAAACTGTGCGGCATGAAGAAACGAGATGGGCGGAGTTTATCGTCAGAGGTCCAGGAAGCCTTGCGTCGGCAGGCACTGCGGCTGCGCGAAGAGCGGCAATGGACGT